>CAXTWT010000241.1:0-7718 GCA_964247955.1 uncultured Bryobacteraceae bacterium | reverse complement strand
GTTTAGCTTACCAGCCTTTACCAAAGTGCCCTCTTGCAAAGTTGCAACACTGCCGCCGGGCGTAATGTGCTTGTCAGGCATCGGCTGTTCATTGGGCTTCCATTGCCAGGCAATCTTCAACTTGCCGACGTTACCCACATTGATATCGGCTAGCGGCGAATAGTGAGTGCCGGCCGTGCTTCCCGCGTACCAATCCCACTCTTGTACCTTTGAACTCGTTCTTGAAGCGCCAAGGAAGCATGCCGCACCGCAGAGGATTGTAAAAACTGAAATTCGCTTTATCATTTGTCTTTCTGTTCAAGCGTCTGAAGCAGGTCCTGAAAGTCGGCCACATCGGGACGCAACGCAACCGCCTTCCGAATGGCAATAAGGGCAGAGGTCTTGTCCGTCGTCTCCAGGCATCTTGCCTCCACGTAGTAGTACTCCGGCTCTAAAGCATTCAAAGAAAGCGCTCTCCGGATAAACGAAAGAGCTCGCGGCAGATCTCCCTTCAAATAGTAGACTTGCGCCAAGCGGTAATAGCCTGGGTCGAAGTTAGGAAGCTCATTGACTGCGTTTTGGAACTGCATAAAGGCCCCGTCAAGATCATCCGTGTTCGACAACAACTGAATGCCCCGTTCATAGAATCCATGACATCGCATTTCCCGGCTTTTCCGGTCGGCAGCAGCTTTTGTACGGGTGTTAAATTCTGCGAGTGACGCCTGGGCCCGGTCTGCTTGGTGGAGTTGGCGGTATGCGTCAGCCAGAATGTAGTAGGATTCGGCGCTGTCCGGCGCCAAGGCTACTGCAGTCTCCAGTGATTTAATAGCTGCTTCCGGTTTGCCGGAAGCCAGAAACGCAGATCCCAAGACGGTGTGAATAGCGGCCAGATCCGGTTTCAGCCGTCGAGCGTTCTCCAGAAGACGAACGGCTTCGTCCAGTTTTTCGCGCTTCTTGGTATCAAGCAATCCCAGTTGAAAATTAGAATCAACTGAATCCGGCTCTAATTTCAGAGACTCGCGCAGTAACCGTTCCGCATCATCCGTCTCCTGTAGGCCAAGCTCAGCCATCGCAAGAACCCGCATGCTCGTCGGGTCTGACGGGTGGACGGACAAAGCTTGAGCAGCGTATTGCTTGGCGCCGTTGTATTCTTCCTGCCTTAAATGTGCCACTGCTATTAGCTGCAAGCTCTTTACAGCACGCGGGTTCTTCTCGACATAGTCATAGAGAACCGCAATAGCTCTGCTTTCCTGGCCGACTTGCAAATAAAGAGCGGCGAGCGAGAGACGGTTTGCCTCAGAATCAGGAGCAGATAGCACGGCGTGCTCACTCTCCTCGATTTTCTGCATTGTTTGATCGTCCGCCGTGCTGGCCGGAGCAACAGAGACCCCGGCACACCACAGACAGAACAGATAGGTTACACGAATCCAGCGCACTTTAAAATATGTACTTCAGTGCAAATTGCAGAATGCGCGGGGCTACTACCGTACTGGAAACGATCCCATAAGTACTCGGGGCTCCACGGTTCGACCCCGGATTTGCAAACTGCGCATGATTGAACAGATTGAAGAACTCCGACCGGAACTGCAGCCGCGATCCTTCCGTGAAACCGGGTACCGGAAATTCCCGCCCGATACCCGCATCGAAGTTGACTTGACCGGGACCGCGTAGAATGTCCCTTCCGGAGTTACCCCAGCCTGTGCCATTGCCAATAACCGGCGGAGCAGTGAACGCGGCTGTATTGAAGTAGCTGTTCAACCTGGACTCGGTGCTGCCGCTTTTTTTGGCGTTCAATGGTCCCATTCCCGATGCAAATTGAGCATATGTGGATATGCCGTAAATCGTGCCCGAAGTGCTGTCCGTCACCGAAAACGGTGTTCCGGACTGTATGATCGTTACACCTGAAATAGACCAGTCGTTCAATAACCCGCGCAGCAAGGCGTTGCTCCATTGCGCCTTGGGGAAATCGTACGAATAACTGGCGACCACCCTATGCGTTCGGTCGAAACTAGCTGATCCGCGCGCGCTCGACAAATTGTAGTAGTCGCCGGTATAACCACCCAAAGGCTGATTACGACCGCCCACTCCTGCACTGTCAGTATCGATAGCGTGGCTCCAGGTGTAGCCGAGCATGAACGATAGCCCATTCGAGAATCGATGTTTCGCGCTGAACTGGAGCGCGTCATAGTGAGCTGTCAGTACCGACTTTACTTCCTGGATTCCCGTGGGCAGCCATCCCAGGTAGGGCACGCGGAGCGCTCGATTTGCAACTGTATTCGTCGTCAGGCCGTTCACAGGGTTTGCAGGACTTGCCAACAGCGGCTGGTTGGGATTCATAAACGCAATCAAGTGCGTCGAAGCGCTCCCTACATATCCCAGTTCGAAAAGAAAATTATGCCAGCCGTATTGTAGATTTCCGCTCCACTCCTGCGTGTACGGCTGCTTCATATAAGGGTCGGAGGGATAACTTGACCGGGCGTTACCAAGCGTGTATGGAATGTAGACCGGGAATGCGCTTGTGGGCGGGGGAATGTTGACAAATGGGTTTTGCAAAGTGGATGTATTAATGTCCGCGCCTCCGGCAGAATTCCACACGTAAAACGGATCGAAGTTCGCCTGTTCGGAAACGGTTCCGGCCACACTTGACCAAAAGATCCCGTATCCTGCCCGGAACACAAGATTTTCGTTGTTTGCAATGGGGCGAAACGCCAGCCCGATGCGCGGCGCAAATCCGAGCCAGTTTTCGTTATAAACAATTGTTTTTGTATTCAGCTTCGTAAAACCGGCAGGAGGGGTGCAGTTGCAGTTGCTCACAACTGTAAACCCGGCATAAGTACCCGTTGCGGGTGGCGTCGTGAATGGAGTCACAAGGTTGGTATCGAACGAACCGATACGCCCGTTTTTGTCCTGCTTGTTTCCGTTGAACTGATATCGAAGCCCCAGGTTCAATGTGAGCCTGCTGTTTACGCGAAAATCATCTTGCGCAAACAGGCTGAAGTTTTTGAAGCGTGGATAGGCCCGGATGATTCCATTTGCGACTTGCGTGCTGGAAAGGTTGCTGAACTGTGTTCCATTCTGCGCGCCGCTCATGCCAAGCAAAAAGTCGGAAAAAGATAGAAAGTTAAGGCGGCCTCGCGTCAGGAACGCGTTGGTCCGGTTTACCTGATTGATGTTCACGTCTCCCCCGACACGAATTTGATGTCGGCCTTTGGAAATGCTCAGAGTGTCGCTCCCCAGCCAATTGTGAATCATCGTCGTTTGATTGTCGTTCTGCTCAGGCCCGATCGTAAAGGCTCCTGTAACGACAATGAGCGGAATGCCGTTCCACCCGGCCACCGGAGGTGTAATGCCAATCTGCGCATCCGTAAGCGGCTCAATCGGCAACTGATTCATATAAAGGCGCGAGTAGCCTGCCCGTACTTCATTAAGCACCGTTGGGCTGAAGGTGCTCGTCAGGATCAGCGTGTCGTTGATGTTCTTCTTGTTATCGTTCTCACCGAAACCAGGCACCGTCGGGCTGTTGGCAAACGGCAGCACGGAGGGAAGATGAGAGTAAAAGGTCTTTACCGCCAAGCGGTTTTTGTCATTAATCATGTAATCGCCATTCGCGATGTACTGATTCTCAGTAAATTTTGCCCCGAGCGAGTAAGTAGAAAATCCAGAACCGTTGGGAAGAATTGTTTGAGGTGTCGGGATCACATACTGCCCGTTCGGCAGTTTGGCATTGAGTATCCGAAGCGCGACCGGGTTGATGTTTGATCCGTCACGCGCAACGCCTATGCCGCCTAAAGCGCCTCGCTGGCCTCCGAAGATGCTTCCCAAAGCTTGTGCGGACCGATCATACGTGAGCGCGGGAAGAAAAGAACTGCGGGTTGAGTTGGAGGAAACGCCGTTGACCTGCTGGGTGCCTTGATAAGAAAAGAAAAAGAACAGCTTGTCCTTAACCACAGGTCCCCCAACTCCTCCGCCAAACTGGTTCTGTTTCAGTACGCCTCGCGGCTGTCCAGTGCTGTTGCGAAAGAACTCGTTAGCGTTCAAATCATCATTGCGGAGGAACTCATAAAGAGATCCGTGAAGTTGGTTCGTCCCGCTCTTTGTCACTACATTGATAACCGCGCCGCCTTGCCGCCCGTACTCAGCGTCGTAAAGCCCAGTCTGAACCTTGAACTCCATTAGAGAATCCGGAGCAGGTATAGGAACTCCGGCTTTGTCAGTGTCATCGTCGAAGCCCTGCGACATCGGATTTTCCGCAAGCAATCCATTCAGGATAAGAGTGTTGTCAAAGGGCCGAGCGCCGTTGGCTGAAATGTTCACGCTGTTCCGGCCCAGCGCTCCGGCATTCGGTACCGATGAATTCACTCCCGGAGAGAGACCCAGAATCTGGGTAAAGTTGCGGCTGGATAGCGGCACGGCAGTCACCATTTTTTCTTCCACAACTCCGCCCAGCGTGCTGCTGCTCGTGTCCACCTGCTGAACTTGGCTTTGCACGTCCACCTGTTCCGTTACCTGGCCAAGTTCCAGAACCGCGTCGACAGTGGCGGTACCGGCTACATCAACAGTGATGTTGTCTTGAATAAAACGTTTGAAACCGGGCGCTTCCGCTAAAACTTGATACTTTCCCGGAGTTAGAAACGTGAATGCATACGTGCCTGCCTCGGACGTCAGAGTCTCGACTTGCCGCTGGGTGGCTTTGTTGACTAATGTAACGCGCACTCCCGGCATCGACTTTCCTGATGGGTCTTGCAGCAGGCCGCGAATCGTCCCTGTCGCCTGAGCATTCGCACAAACGGCGGCTAACAGCATCATGCTGAAAGCAGCAAGGGATCGGCTGAGCTTCTGTGTTGTCATACTATTGCTTCTCCTGATTGAGGCAAGTTATAGAGCGTTCGACTGTTTTGAAAAAGGATCATGCGTGCTGCTTTTGTTGCTTCCTCTCGCGTAAGAATTCCTTCGGTTACGCACACGGTAACCGCCTGAGCTAAGCGCAATTACCCGTTCAATACGGGATAACGTTCGATGGTAGCTTCCATATCCCTGGCAGTCTGGGTGACGTTCGGAGCCGCAGTGTCAGCTTCGGCTGCCGCACTGCTACGCTCTGCAGCAGCTAGAAGCATCCCGCTCAGACCCACGGTTTTTGCAAATTGTCTCCGGTTGGACATGCAAGGCTTTGTGTGAGTTTACGGAGCCAAACGGCGTATCGTCTTGCATGATCGGAGCTTTTTGCACGCGATTAACATTCGCCTGTACCGTGAATAGGTTTCGTTCCAAAGTTAGCCTTTGTGTTGAGCCGTCAATTACAAGCTGTGTGCTATATGGTCCACACTGCGGAGGGTTAACGCAACAAAAGTAATGGTTGCGTTTGTGCAGCCACCTGTCGGCAGAGTAGGAGCGCCAACGATGTATAAGTTCGGATGGTCATGCGCCAAGCCATAGCTGTTGCAAACACTTTGGCGCGGATCGTCTCCCATGCGGGTTCCTCCCGAAGGATGATCCTGGTAGGCAGCAACGTTGGTGGAAAGAATTTTGCAATTATTTTCTTGCGCGATTTGCCCGTAGATGCTTTGAATGTGCTCGTGCGTTGCACCCTCACGGGCTTCAGCCGCTTCGTCCAGTTTGTGTACGATTCTGGGCATAGCGTCGCCATACCGGTTGCGATTGTTTCGGTCCAGAGTCAGTCTGCTGTCGATGGATGGATGTGAATCGTAGTACATGCGTACCCGCGCCACACCCTTGGCCGTGCGCGCCTTCCAATCATTCAACAGATCGTCTCCAAAGAGAGCCTTCGCGTCTTCCGAGCACAGTCGTGGCCGTCGTCCGGCATTCGCCTCGAAAATCTGAATGTCGTGACGCACAAATGGTTTATCCGGCGCGCACCGGAAGAACTGGCGGGAAATTAATGGATGAGGCTCATTCATTCCCGGATAAAGCTTCTTATTTACTTCAATAAGCGCGGTAACGAACTTATGCCCCGTCATGTACCGGCCCACAAGTCCGGACGAATTAGCCAGCCCGTTGGGGAACCGGGAGCTACTGGAGAGCAGCAGCAGATGGGGCGTCCAGGCATAGCCTGAGGCAAGCACGAAGGAGCGCGCCCGGTATTCGATCTGCTCTTCCGGTTTGTCGGCATGCGCTCCCAACGCCGCCGTAATTGTATTCCGAGCATCATGCGGAATCAGCTTGCGGATCAATGTCTGATCATGGAGCCTGATTTTTTTCGCCCGCAGAAGCTGTTTGTAAGTAAAATCCGGCGAGTACCTTGCGCCGATTGGACACATGGTGCAGGTCCCGCATCGCAGGCACTCCGGCCGTTCGTCATAGGTCCTTGTATTCACCGCACGCGGCGCGCCGTAAAACGGAATGCCGGTTTGCTCCGCCCACTTCTTTATCTCTGCCAGACTATACGTGAGCGGCATGGCAGCCATGGGGTAGGGCTGCGATTGTCGATCTTCCGGATGTGGACTCGGCGCTCCCGAAACTCCCACCCGTCGGTCTGCCTCGCACAGATACGGTTCCAATTCCGCCCATGACAGCGGCCAGTCCACCGCCAGACCATACATGGATCGCAGTCGGAGGTCCTCTTCCGAGAAACGGTTGATATGCCCCTGCCAGTGCATGGCCGAACCGCCCACCGCCATGGTCCGGGTAATAACACCTTCGCCTCCCTGATCCCGAATCCAGTCTCCCGGCCAGGGATTCTCGCCGTAAGCGAGCGTCCGGCGACGATCATTCATCCGGTTCTCAACATCAAACAGGCGCTTACCTGCTTCTACGACAACAATGTCGAGATTCGGTTTGAGTGCCGAAAGCTTTTGCGCCAGGAACGCAGCCGAGATCCCGCCGCCGATAACGCAAATATCACTTTCAATGACCGGCATTAGGACCTGCTTTTATAGGCGTCGGCGCCCTCTCTGAATTCTTCAACGTCCTGCACTTATCACGGCGGATCGCAGCATCGTAGGCAAGATCGTTTGCCTCGCTGCTTCCGAAGTAGAAACTCATGAGATCGGCGATAATGCTTTTGCCGTCCGGCATGTTCGGCAGATCTTTAATCTGGGCCGCCTTGAGAGCAATGGTCAGCTCCCTTCTGCGGGCTGCTATATCAGGTTGCATCAGCGCAGCACGAGAGAGTTCCGCGAGTTGATCCATATACCTTCGGGCCGGAGACGGCGGCAATTGCCGGATGCGCGTAACACCGTAACCGCTTTGCATCTCGGCTCCCGGCCGGTACTCCAACACCCATCGAGTGAACTGCTCAGCAATTCGATCCGTGCCTTCGCGTCCGAGCGATTCGGGGAGAACCGTTGCAGCCAACTCTCTCAAGGTATGCTTATACGGTCCTGGAAACACAGCCGTTTGCGCCCACGCCTTGAGACTCCGAAAAGGCAAAGCTGCTGTTACTGCCCAGAATGTTTGAAGAAGAACTCTGCGCCGCATAGATTCCGTTGTTCCCAAATAAGCTATTTGACAGGATGCGCCGGATGGAAACACCCGGCTAAAATCTTTTTCATCATATTCGGCCCTCCAGCTTAGAATTTAATGGCAGTTCCCGTCTTGAAGCTCCTGAGCTTTTTGAACAGAACAAACGTCAATTGCAACACATCAGCCGAGCTATTGGGTATGATCTTATGAAAGCGTAATTGCCGGTTTAAATTAGTTTTTCGCTTTGCGACTGAGTTTGCCGCACTAGACCTCGCCGTCTGCGATGCTGTATCAGCTTTGGCGAGGGGAGCATTTTGGCT
>CAXTWT010000240.1:0-7721 GCA_964247955.1 uncultured Bryobacteraceae bacterium | reverse complement strand
ACTTGATGGCCGTCGGGCGAAAGACGAGGTTCGTTAAAGCTGCGAATGTGGCGCAGATCATCATTGGTCGGGAAGGCCGGAACGTCGACTGCGTGCGAGGAAAGACTGAGGGCGAGAGTAAAGAATAGCGTGGATAAGAGGTGGCGCAACGTGCTGTTCTCCTGTACAGAATAGAGTAACGCGCAGTTGCGCCGACGGTGCGGCTAATCGTCGCTGCGGAAAAAGCTGCCGATGTCTCCGCCCAGCACGGCGCCGAGCGGATTCTTTTCGTCTCCGTTGTGGCGGTGTTCCGACGGAGAAAGCTCGTGACGCAGGCGTTCCAGGGTCATGCTCTGGAGAATCACGCGGCCAGGCCCGGTCAGCGTAGTCAGAAATAAGCCTTCGCCGCCGAAAATAGCAGTGCGGATGCTTCCCACCATTTGAATGTCATAGTTCACGGACGGCTCAAAAGCGACCAGATGACCAGTCTGCACTTGCAGCGTTTCACCGGGAGCGAGCGTAAAGTCCACGTGGTCCCCACCGGCATGCACAAAAACCAGGCCGGGGCCGGTCAGCTTTTGCAGGATGAACCCTTCACCGCCCAACAAGCCTGCTCCCAACCGGCGCACCATGGCGATATCCAGCGTGACTGTGCTTTGGGCAAACAGAAAACCATCGCGCTGCACCATGATGGTTTGACCGGCTTCGAGATCAAAGACTTGAATTTTGCCGGGATAATGGCCGGCAAAACCGACGTGGCCTTCGGTTGCGGTCGCGTGAAAATAGGTAAAGAACATGGATTCGCCCATCAGCTTGCGTTTGATGACGCCGATGATCTTGTCAGTCCAGTTCTGCCCGGTCATGCGCGTAGCCCAATCGACATTGGCCGTTTTATAGATCATCTTGCCCGCTTCGGCGTAGATTTCCTGTCCAGGCTTCAGATGCACCCGCGCAATTTGCAGGTTGTGGCCCTCGATATCGTATTTCAAAGGCTCGGCTACCGGCGTAGGAGCGGTAAAGCTGCCGGTAGTGCTTCCCAGAAAGCTGCCTGCAGTACCTCCACCGGCGCTGCCGCCGATTGTTTGACCGCAATTGATACAAAAACGCGCTGAATCAGGAACTTGTGTGCCGCAGTTTGTGCAGTAAGCCATAGGTGCTCCATCTACCCTAACGAAGATATCAATAGTGGAGTTCCATTTCAGCGTCAAATTCCTCGGAACGCTCAGCAGGACGCGGGGAGAAAAGGAAAGTCAGGGCGTCTTTCATGCGATGGCCCCAAGCCCTTTCGTCGTGACCCGCGCCTTCGTCCTCCACATGCCGGAGATCACGTCCCAATTTCCAGCCGCGAGTGAGCAGGGCGTCGCGCAAATCGCGCACATTCTGGACACAGGCTTCCGGAGAGCTTCCCTCGCAGGTGCCGGTATCGAGCCAGATCTTCTGATGAAACTTGCCTTGCGCTTTGCGGACTTCCCGGAGAATCGCTCGATGCGCCCACCAAACAGAGGGAGACATGACAATCAACTTACCGAAAATTTGGGGATGGTGAAGACCGAGATATAAAGTAACCAATCCGCCTAAGGAGGAGCCGCCCAGGCCGGTGTTGGCTGTGTCAGGGAGAGTTCGGTACTCAGAATCAATAAAGGGCTTGAGTTCTTCGACAAGGAAACGCGCATAACAGCGGGCGCGGCCACCCTGGCCTTTGCGGTCGCGCACGTGCGTGTACTCGGCAATGCGTTTTTCTCCCGCATTATAAATGCCGACAATAATTAGCGGCTCGACAGCACCTGCTCCAATGAGAGACTCCGCCAGTTCATCCAGGCCCCATTCCTGGTTGATAAAAGCAGTCGCCGCATCGAACAGGTTCTGGCCGTCATGCATGTAAAGAACCGGATAACGGGCGGATTTCGCTTGGTTATAGTCAGGAGGCAGATACACAATGACATCACGGCCTCCCTCGATATGGCGTGATGGAAACGATTTGTGGAATCGTAAGGTGCCGGTAAGAGTATGATGCAAAACGGTTAATTACAAGTAAACAAGCTTTAGCTTTTTACAAAATCAAGAGAGGCTGAATTCATGCAATACCGGAGACCGGTAGGCCGGGGACCGTCGTCGAAGACATGGCCCAGATGAGCGTCGCATTTGGAACAGCGAACTTCCGTGCGCGCCATACCGAAAGTATTGTCAGTTATGTTAGTCACATTCTGTTTCGCAATCGGCTGCCAAAAACTGGGCCATCCGGTGCCGGACTCAAACTTAGTATCCGAAGTGAAAAGCGCGTTGCCGCAGCAAACACAACGGTAGATGCCGTGTTCATGGTTGTTCCAGTACTTGCCCGTAAACGGACGCTCTGTACCGGCATGCCGGGTGACGTCATACTGCTCCGGCGTGAGCTGCTTTTTCCATTCCGCATCCGGCTTCTGAACTTTTTCTTCTTCCATAACTCCCTTTGGTTTGCCCGCATCGGTGAACTCAACGAGCTTTACCGTGCGCCCAAACAGGCTCCCGACAGCCCCGAAAAACAGACCAAGACCAGCCGTGCGGCCAAGACCAGAGTGGAGAAAAGCTCTTCGATTCATACCTAACTATGTAGATGATTTTTGCATGAATAGGATGCAGCCGCGCCCGTTCCAGCAGTTTTATAATGTAAACGCATGCCGATTTTTGAATATTCCTGTGATGATTGCGGAACCAAGTTTGAAAAGCTGCTCCGTAGAACTACGGACGCTGACGCGGTGGAGTGTCCGGGCTGCGGCCAAAAGCACCTGACTACACAATACTCGACGTTTGCCGCCCATGCTTCGGGGTCGAAGGCAGCGCCTGCACAAGCGTCCGGAGATTGTGGCGCCGGCATGTGCGGAAGCGGCGCCTGCGGCAGCGGCATGTGTGGGATGAACTTCAATTAGCACTGCCGGCGTGAATTCAGCACGGAGCCAGTCTCACGACCCGACCCGCTATCAGGGCCGCAACCTGCTGTATCTGTTGCTGTCGCTTTGCCTGCCTGCCGGTCTTCTTTATTTGCGATTAGTATTGGGACTAGCCGCTACCAATACGCGGGTGACACGGGTGCAAGCCGTCGGGCTGAACCGCGCTTCTCTTTTTACGCTGGTTCTGTTTTTTCTGGCGCAGTTCATTTGCGCCCGTTATGTGCAGCGATTGTTGAAACCCCGGCAATCAGGAATCGGAAAATCGTTTCAATACGTTCTTGTGCTTACTTTATGCCTCTTTTTTTCGCTTACCGGAGCAGTGATGTTGGAAGCATTCGGGTTTAATTTCTTCTTGCGGGCAGGCGGAGTTGGTTAAAAGGGCATGATGAAAGTCACCATCTCATTACCTAACGATCTTCTCCAATGGGCAGAAGCGGAAGCAAAGAAGCGGCGCATTTCTCGAAGTCAGCTTTATGCGCAAGCCATTACTGACTTTCTCGCACGACTTAGTTCTCAAAATATAACTGACCAACTGAATCAGCTTTACTCGAACACTCGTGCCGAACTGGACCCAGAACTGCAAAACATTCAAATGACTTTGCTCAGGCACATACAGTGGTGAACGCTGCAATGGAAATCCATTGCAGAAAGGATGTGTCGACTCACCGCCATACTTTTGGAGATCTGATACCATAAACGGCGCAATAACCACATCACCCCTGGAGGAATATATTTATGAAGCAGCGCCATAGTGTATGGCTGCTAACAGCAGTATTGGCGTTTATTGCCGTTTCTACCAATGCGCAAGCAGCGCCGTTTGAGTTGATTTATAGCGGCTCTTTCAACACGCAGAACGCACTTAATTTGGCCTCGCAATCCAACCCTACTTATTTCACCGACATGACACCGTTCACCATTCATGCCTGGTTCGATACAAGCAGCCCGAATCTTGCGCCGTCTTCTCCCCCGGCTCCTCCGCCGTTTGCCGGATTCCTCGCCTATGCGCCCTCGCTTGTAACGATTAATATCGGCAGTCAAACGTATACAATGGACACTTTTACTACCAATCCCACAGCGGGCGTCACGGTAGCCATTTTCGACCAGAGTACTTTCACGCCCGGCCATTACGGAATTGGAATTCTACAGCAGCCGCCGCAGGATGGCGCCGGAATTATCGGCGATTGGCTAAGCGCATCGCCGGACTTTACCGCCAATGCCTTGACTCCGACGACATTTACGGGCTACGTGGGAGTCGGCTATGGCTCGGGCATATGCCTGCAAGGGAGCGGCGAAGACTGTCAATCCTATGCCGTTACCCCGTTAGTACTTCACGACAGCGCGAACCAGACTTGGGCGCTGACCCTGGGAAACTACAATGAAGCTTATCCGGAAGGTCCCGATGCCGGGGTAGCAGGAAACATCCCCGGACCATTGAATCAAGCGCAGCTAGTGGCCACGCCCGAACCAGGTACGCTCGGCGTAGTCGGTATAGCGTTAGCAGCAGCCGCCTTCGGCTTTGCTCGCCGGAAACGCGCCTGAGCAGTAATTAGTCCTTGCCGGCGTAGCTGATGGGAGTCTTGCTGCCGTTGCCTTCCATCAGCTCGTAAGCCATCATGTGGCAAACGATCAGGTGCGCGTCTTCGATGCGGCCCATGTGTTGCACCGGCACCTGAATATTCAGTTCCGCCGCCTGCCCGAGCTTTCCTCCGTCGCGTCCGGTCAGCCCAATGGTCTTGCAGCCCACTGACCGGGCGTACTCCACTGCCCGCAGCACATTCGGCGAATTGCCTGAGCCGCTAATAGCGATCAGCACATCACCGCTACCGGCAAAGTTTTTCAATTGCTCTACGAAAACCGACTCATAATTGACATCGTTGGAGTAAGCGGTCAAGGTCGCCAGTGAGTCTGTAAGCGCCATAATGCGAAAACGCTTTTCGCGCCCATAACTTGCGCCCTTTACGATGTCACAAACGAAGTGCGAAGCTGTTGACGCGCTGCCACCGTTGCCGCACGTGAAAATATGGTGGTCTGTATCGCGGGCTTCCCGCAGCCATGCGGTGGCCTGTTCCACTTTGTCGAGATCAATTCGGTTAACTGCGTTCAGCAGATCTTCCTTATAGCTTGCCGCGAACATCATTCTTGCACCCTCTTTCTCTCTTGTTACTTTACTCATCAACGCGGTTCATGGCAGGACCCGCAATCCAAGCTGGCGTGTGTTTCCCGGTGGCAGCTTACGCAGCTTCCCATCGACATATCATGTTCCTGCCGCAAAACAACACGCGTCGTCACGGGACCATGACAACTTTCGCACTTCACGCCCGCCTGCGCATGCTGCTGATGGTTGAATCGCACGAAGGTGGGAATCTGGTAAACCCGCACCCAGTCCACTTCCCGGTTCTGTTTTCCGAACGCCGCCAGCTTTTCTTCGGCTTTCGACTTGGGCGCAATGGCCGAGTGACATTGCAGGCACTTCGAGACTTCCGGCATGTCCACCATTTCGCCGCCTTCCGAAGGAGCGTGGCACATCCCGCAAGGCTGTTTCAATTGCGAAACATGCAGCTTGTGATTGAACTCAATCGGCTGCTTCGGCCCTCGCTGTTCCTCGTCCTGCGCGTACGCGCCCGCACGGAAAAGGCACAAAACTACTGCAAGGATCGCCGCTCTCACAAATTACCTGCACGCATCTGTTCCGCCATATAATCGGACGCCCGCATCGACAGAGCCGAAATCGTCAGCGTCGGATTTTGCGGACCGCCGGAAACAAAACTGCTGCCGTCCACCACGAAGAGGTTTTTGACGTCGTGCGCCTGATTCCATTTGTTCAGCACGCTCTTGTTCGGATCATCTCCCATGCGGCAGGCGCCCAGCTCATGAATGCTCTCGCCCGGCGGAACCATTTGCGCGTGTTTCGCCAATACCTCGAATCCCGCTGCATGGCAGACTTCATCGAGGGTATTCATCGCATCACGCGCCATGTTGAACTCGTTGTCTGTATAACGGGCCTGTATGTTCAGCGCCGGAATGCCCCAGGCATCACGAACGTTCTTATCAATCTGCACGAAATGCTCTTTGCGGGGAAGCACTGCGCCCATCACTGTCATAGTGAAACGGGCGTCGCTCAATTCAACCATTTGCTTTTGCAACTCTTCGCCGTAAGCCGGAATAAATCGACTCGGCGGAGTGCCGCCGCTACTGAAATCCACCGCATATCCGCGAAGGAAATTCTTTTCCTTGCTTTGCAGATTGCGGAACTGCGGAATGTAACCGCCTCCGCCCATTAGCTGATAGGCATTCTTGTTGCCGCGCGCTTCCGGCACAATCGCTTCCACGCTGTCTTTCACATAGAATTGGTCAAACAGGTAGCGCCCCAAGACCCCGCTGGAGTTGGCGAGACCCGAATTCAACAGCAGCCTCGTGCTTTCCAGGCATCCGGCCCCCACTACGACAATACGCGCCTTCGCGTGCATCTCGCGCCGGGAACGCCGGTCAATGAAAGTCGCTCCGTTGGCTAGACCCGTGTGCGGGTCCGTTGTGATCCTGCTCACGACCGCATTCGGAACCACCGTCAGACATCCGCTTTCCAGCGCCGGGGGCAGCAGCAGATTCATGGAGCTTGCCAGCGTTCCCGTGGCGCGGCGCGACTTCGTTACCGGAATGCCGCGCGCCTTCGCAGCTTTGGTAAAACGCGCTACGCTTTGGCTGTCGGGTGAATGATCTTCGAGAAAAACTCCGTCGGGAATTTGCGGCAACCCTTCCTTGCGCCCCGCCACGCGAAAGATCGGCTCCACTTTGTCGTAGTAAGGCGCAAGATCTTCGTAGCTGAGCGGCCAATTCTCGCCGAATCCGTCATGGTCCTTGCATTTGAACTCGTAGTTGCTCATGCGCCAGGAAGCCCGGCCCCAAACCAGTGTTTTACCGCCGACCAAGCGCACCCGGACCCAGTAATAGGGGTCTTTCGGATCGTACGTGTAAGGATTCTGCTTCTCATCGGCCCACAAGTTTGCATTAAATTCGCTTGCTTGCGTCACATGCGGAAACCGCCCCGGCTGTCCGAACCCGCGATACGGCAGTTCATACACTTTTTTGAGCGCCCGGTCCCTTGTATAGTTGATGACCGGACCCGCATCCAGCATCAAACACGAGATGCCTTTCTTTGTCAGAGTATAAGCAACCGTGCCGCCCGAAGCGCCTGAACCGATAATCAAAACGTCGTATTTTCCTGTCATGGCGCTACTCGATAGGAAACCAATACATGCCCAATCCGCCTGCGCTCCGCACGCGCTTCGACATCACCCGGACCCACTCGTAGGAGTTTTGCGTGGCTTGCAAAATATCCTGCTTGGCTGTGCGCAGAAAACCGGTAAACTGATCCGGTTTCGCCGTCCATTGCGCACAAAGCGGCGCTAACAGTTTAGCCGCTTGTTCCCCGCTGGTTTGGACAAACGATACGCGGAAAACGCTCTGAGCGCGGCGGTTCAACTCATCCAAACCGTTTCGGTAAAGCTCCTGCCGTTCCGGCGGCGACTCGCTGAGGAGAAAGTCGATGAACTCCGGCGCTCGCGCCTCCCCTGCGCCCGGCACTCCGTGGATGGCCGGAGCAATCAGTTGGCTTAAGCGCCGCAGCGTTTCCATCTGTGTAGGCGAGAAAAACGATGGAACCATAATTCCCGCCATATCGGGAATTGTCGATTCGATCAGGGGAATCTCTTCCACCGCCGCCGGGCTTGGCTTGGGCGGAATCGTCGGCTGCTGCGCTTTGAGCAACCCGGCTGCGGGCAGCGCCGCCAATGTTTGCAGAACACTTCTACGCTTCAT
>CAXTWT010000239.1:0-7726 GCA_964247955.1 uncultured Bryobacteraceae bacterium | reverse complement strand
GTGGTGATGCTCCAGCGGCGCTCGGTTTCTTCGGGGGGAAGTTCTACTACGCGGGCGCGTCCTAAATCGGCTTTCAGCTTGCCTCCGTCGATAAAGATCCGGCTCCAAACGATTTCACCGGGTTTGCTGATGCCCTTCAGCGAACCGCCGCCCAGACGAAAATACATGGGCGGTTGGCGTTCGCTGACTGAGCCACGATAGCCGTCGATGTTGTGGGCAGGAGGAACTGCGCCGGAAATTTCGAAAACCCACACGAAGTCTTCTCCGAATTTTTCTCCATAGCGGAGATCGTGCAGAGTGGTTTCGGGCGGCAATTGCAGCCTGTTCCAGACGCGATTGGTCACGAGCGCGTCCAGACCTGCGCATTCGTCTACTTCGTTGAAATGCGGCAGGGGCTGGCCTTCATACAAAATTCTGCCGTCCGCCGATTTTACGGGCGGACGATGCCCGTTATTCAACAAGCCTTCGACCAAATCCGACGCGGGCGTTAAATCCTTCAGCCCTTGCTGATACTGGATGCCGATAGCGGCGCAACCGAACTCATCAGCGATTCGCAAAGCGGCAATGTACATGCGGCACTGTTCAAGAATTTGCTCATCTGTTAAATCGGTTTCGCCGTTCGGCCCGGTTTTAAATTGCAAGCCTTCTTTGTCAAGCCAGGAGCGTACTTCCTGCGCTTCGTTTTCCGGCACGACCCGCATAGCCGCATACAAAGCCGACTGGCTTAACCGCTCTTTGAAGACACCTGTCGGATTCAGAAGGTTATCGGGCACAATCGCGTTGAACATGCCCATGCAGCCTTCATCGAAAACGCCGAGAATGGCCTTGTCCCGCCGGAGTTGCTGCGCGAGAGAGCGCCCTAACTCTTCGGCTTCGGCTGGCAGTTGCAATTGGCTCAGGTCGCGCACATGCGAGATATCATGTTCCACCGGCTTTCCTTCCAGCCAGGAACGCAATCGCGACAGGAAGTAATCGTCTTTGAAATTTTCGGACCATAACGTGGAGTAAGAAATGCCCGCTTTCGTTAAAGATCCGTTCAAGTTGAGCATTCCGACCAGTCCGGGCCATTGACCGCTCCAGTTGGCCACTGTGAGAATCGGTCCTTTGTGACTCATCAGTCCGTGCAGAACGTGATGGCTATACTGCCAGACGGCTTCCGCGACAATCAAGGGTGCGTCTTGCGGTACATCACGAAACACCTGCATTCCGTACTTCTGCGAATCAATGAAGCCGTGTTTCTTGACTGAATCAAAAGGGTGTCCGCGCTTTACTTTGTAGCCGAAACTTTCAATAGCTTCCGTAAGAGCACGCTCGACTCCTTCCTGAGCAGGCCAGCAGACTTGGTTGGCCGATAAACGAAGGTCGCCGCTTGCAACCAGAATTACTTCGCGCATCGTTCTATTCTGGCAAACGTGAGACGAATAGTTTACTACTGGATTTGAATCAGGTCATCCGGAGCGGGCGTTGGCGGCTCACTTCCCCAACGGAGTTCGTGCCGTTGATCCAGCGCGCGATTTATGGTCCTGCCGACCGCTAACGAGCCGTTGATGAGGTGCCGCGCCCGGAGCGGTCCGGCGACTTTCATATCGCCCAGCCAGTGCAAGCCCATGCTGATGGAACAGCCGCACTCGGCGCAGTTCGGTGTTCCACCAAAAACGCACGGCTCCACGCGCGTTTTCATATCAGCCGTGTAATTAACAGAAAGCTTTGAGAAGAGGCACGTGGAAGGGCTGGTGGGTGGTTGCAGAAAAGCATCCATCAGTCCTTTGTGCATGGTCAGCTTCGGATACTTTCCCCCAACTGAGGCGAAGTACTCGCTTAACTGTTGCCGGTCATTCTCGCCTAACCGCTCCGGCGACTCTTCCTCGAGTTGCGGCGTGTAGACACTAACCCAGATATTGTTAACTTCCGGTCGGGCATTCCAGAAAGCGAGATAACGATCCATGTAACCCGGTTCAGCAATGTTTTTGCGAACCACGGTCCAATGAATATTCACCTTGCGCCCTTCAATGTTACGCAGTATGCGCTCGTAAGTGGCAGGCTTCCGGCGCACGTCATGGTCTTCGGGATTGCCGTCCACAGAAACCGCAACGGTGACTTTCGGCAATGCGGTCCATTGTTCCGGTATAGGGATAACGGCGCTAGTCACGACCATGGTGTAAATGCCGCGAGCGCTCAGTTCAGGAATGACCCGGCTTAACTCGCGATGACGCACTAAAGGCTCGCCGCCCACTAAAGATACTTGCAACGGTTGATGCTCGTCGATTAAGCGGAAGATGTTCTTCACCAGATCATCGCCGCGATAGTCGCTGAGAGATCGAAGGTTCGGGCCGCCCTCACCGAGATGTGAGTCACCGTACGCGTAGCAACCTGGGCATCGAAGCGGGCATTCCCTGGTCACCTCGATGGACAGCATCGGGATTTTGCCGGTTAAGACTTTTCCCCAAGATTGAATAACATGCAGAGCTTTCATTAAGACCCGGTTAATAATTGTGATGCGAACTCAAACGATTATGGTTCCAAAAATGGGTGCGCAAAGGTTATATAGTCCGTAAATTAAGCGAAATGCAGTAGAACAATTGCCATGACGGTGATTGAAACAAGTGATGACAATACTGCCGCTAAATCGGTAAAATAAGCGATATGCAGTCCCGTAAAGCTTCGAATTCGAAGAAGGTAAACAAGAACACAAACGAAGCCAGTGTGAATGAGAAGAGCGCCGCAGGAGCGCAGCTGACGGCCAAGCCCCGCGCCTCCCGATCTTCTAAGTCGAAGAAAGAAGTGTCCTCTGAAGCACCCATTGCCAAGAGTCGCCGAAAGTCGGCTATAGGCGCCTCTGACATTCCGACGTCAGAAAGTTCGCTTGTTGCGAACGCGCTTCGGGAGATTGAAGTTACTGATGCTCCTAAAACAATGTCGGCGGCAGCCGGAGCGGAATTTGTCCCTTCTGAGTCGACAATGATTGATCCCGTAGGTGTGATTGCTGCTCCGGAAAACGGCACAGGCCCTCAGCATTCGCGTGAAGATGTTGCAAAACTGGCTTATTCTTATTGGATTGTTCGCGGCTACTCTCATGGCATGGCTGACGAAGATTGGCTCCGCGCGGAAGCCGAGCTTGCCGGTAAACGCTAATTAAGCTCGGGCCTGGTGATCAGGCCAAACGAAATGGCCTGTCTCTCGTCAAAATGTGCGGACACAACCTTGTAATCTGGAGTTTTCCCGCTATTTATGAGTGAGCCAGACAGCCAAGCTCCCGTACCGGACGCGCCTGTTCCTCCCGGCATTGCTTCTCCGCACCTATTGGCTGAGCAGCATTCGCGCTCCCTGGCTATTGCAACGATGGCATGGTTCCGCGATCTGCTGTTGTCGGTGCTGATCGCGGTGCTGGTCATCCTGTTTCTGTACCGTCCTGTGAAGGTGGAAGGCACGAGCATGATGCCGACTCTGTATGATCAGGAGCGGCTCTTCATCAATCAGTTCAGCTACAAATTTAAGTTGGGTGGTATTAAGCGGGGTGATACGGTTGTGTTCTGGGCTCCTGAGGATATAGATAAGTCCTACATCAAACGTGTGATCGGATTGCCGGGCGACACGGTTGCGGTGCAGGACGGCTATGTCATCGTTAATGGAAAGAAGCTGGTAGAAAATTATGTGCCGCCGGAATACCGGGACGACCGCAGTTATGAAGCGCGTGTGGTGCCGCCGGATCAGTACTTCGTGTTAGGGGATCATCGCGTGTCTTCCAACGACAGCCGCGCTTGGGGATTTGTGCCCCGGAACTACATCTACGGCAAAGCGGTTTTTGTTTTCTGGCCGCCGGAAAAGATGGGCGCGGTTCATTGAAGTAATAGCTTCGCTTTTAGCGCCGGTTCAACAACCAAAGCACCAAACTTCCCAGGATGCTCAGCAAAAGACAGGTAACCACTGGAAAGTAGAAGGTCGTTCCTTTTCCTTGCCATCGGATGTCGCCCGGCAAACCGCCCAAGGGCAGACCCAGTTTGTCAATCAGCAAGACCAGACCGCCCAGACAAGCCAGTGTTAAGCCTGCAAAGATCAAAAGACGGCCTATGTTCATTGCCTTCTCATTTTAGCTGTTGGCTTTGCGTTACACTGGCGCTGAACGACTCGCATGAGTGATCCCAAAAGTTACGCGCCTTCCTCCGAATTTACCTCCCGCGCCCATGTCAAAGGCTTGGAGGAGTACCGTGCCTTGTATCAACGGGCGAAAGACAGCCCGGAAGCGTTCTGGGGCGATCTGGCGGCTACGGAGCTTACCTGGTTCCAGCCATATTTAAAAGTCCTGGAATGGGACTCGCCTTCCGCCAAGTGGTTTCCGGGCGGAAAGATCAACGCCTGCTACAACTGCGTTGACCGCCATCTGCGGACTTCGCGCAAAACAAAACCCGCCATCATCTGGGAAGGAGAACCCGGCGACTCGCGCGTAATCACCTATGAAGAGCTGCATCGGCTGGTGAAGCATTTTTCCACGATCCTGATGCGGTTGAAGAGCAAAACCGGAGAAAGGGCGGTTATCTATATGCCCATGATTCCGGAACTGGCGATTGCGGTTCTCACCTGCGCGCGCATGGGCATCACGCATAGCGTTGTGTTCGGAGGTTTCTCATCGGAAGCCCTGAAGACGCGCATTCAGGATTTAGGAGCATCTCTGGTCATTACCGCCGACGGCGGGTGGCGACGCGGGAAAGAAGTGCGGCTTAAGGATGCTGTTGATAAGGCTCTGGAAGAATGCCCGAGCGTTAAGGACGTGGTTGTTTATAAGCGCACGGGTTCCGCTGTGAACATGACCAAAGGCCGGGATTATTGGTGGCAGCAACAGGAAGAAGAGCTTAACACTGAGCGCAGCGCCGCCGAGAGCGCCGAAGCGCAGCATCTGGACTCGGAGCATCCCTTGTTTGTGCTGTATACATCCGGCACTACCGGCAAGCCCAAAGGGATTGTACACACGACCGCAGGCTATCTTCTGCAAACCGCAGTCACGATGAAATGGGTTTTCGATTTGCAGGAAAATGACGTGTTCTGGTGTACTGCCGATGTCGGCTGGATTACCGGGCACAGCTATGTCGTTTACGGGCCGTTGGCTGCCGGCGCAACGGTTGTGATGTATGAGGGCGCGCCGGATTACCCGGCTTACGACCGTTTCTGGGAGATCGTGGAGAAGCATCGCGTCACGATCTTCTACACTTCGCCGACAGCGATCCGCGCTTTAGTCCGGCAAGGCGACCAGTGGCCGAACGCCCATGATCTGTCGAGCCTGCGGCTGCTGGGATCAGTGGGCGAGCCGATCAATCCCGCCGCCTGGGACTGGTACTACCGCGTGATTGGCAAGGAGCGCTGCCCGATTGTTGATACCTGGTGGCAAACGGAAACCGGCGCGATCATGATCTCTCCGATGCCCGGCGCGACTCCATTAAAGCCCGGCTCGGCGACTCTGCCGCTGCCGGGAACGATTGTCGATATTGTTGACACAAACGGGAACGTCCTCGGCAACAACCAGGAAGGTTTCCTGGTGATTCGCGAGCCTTGGCCGAGCATGGCGCGGAATGTTTGGGGCGATCATCGGCGCTTTCACGAGCAGTACTGGTCGCGTTTTCCGAACGCTTACTTTACCGGTGATGCGGCGCGTCGGGACGATGACGGGTATTACTGGATCTTGGGCCGCATCGATGACGTGATGAACGTCAGCGGCCATCGCCTGAGCACGATGGAGATTGAATCGTCGCTGGTTCACCATCCCGCCGTGGCGGAGGCGGCAGTGGTCGCTAAGCCGCATGAGATTACGGGGCAGGCGGTCTGCGCGTTTGTCACCCTCAAGCAGGGCGATTGGGACGTGCCGTCGCTGGGCAATGAATTGCGGCAGTGGGTGGGCCGGGAGATCGGTCCCTTTGCGCGACCGGAAGAGATTCGCTTCACGGATGCTCTTCCGAAAACCCGCAGCGGCAAGATCATGCGCCGCCTGCTTCGTGAACTCGTTACTTCTCATGGCGTCACCGGCGATGTGACGACGCTCGAAGACATGGGCGTAATCCAGCGCCTGGCTTCTCAGCATCAAAGCGATGAAGAGTAGGAATTAGGTGTTGGCGGCTTTCCCGGTTTCTCGTTGTAACATTGCCGGTAGCTCATGTCGGCTAACTCCCCTCTTACCCTTTCGACCCGCACGGCCCGTGAAATCGCCAAGCTGATTTCATCCGGCGAGCTTTCGTGCCGCGAGGTTGTAGACACCTGTATCGAGCGCATCGTGTCCAGTCACGAAAGGATCAATGCTGTTGTGGTGCCGCTTTTTGACGAAGCGCGCGCCGAAGCGGACAGGCACGATATCACCGTTCGCTCCCGCCAGCCGTTAGGTCCTTTACACGGCGTGCCTTTTACGGTGAAGGAATCCTTCGACGTGCGCGGCGCCCCGACAACTCTTGGATTGCCCAGCCGAAAGGGACACTACGCAGAAAGAGACAGTCCACTCGTCGCTTGCCTGCGGGAAGCAGGCGCTATCTTGCTCGGTAAAACCAATGTGCCGCAGTTGGTGGTTGGTAACGAATGCGCGAACCCTCTTTATGGCCGGACGAGCAATCCGTGGAACCGGAACAGAACATCAGGTGGAACGAGCGGCGGAGAAGCGGCAGTTTTGGCCGTGGGCGGATCGGTCCTGGGTCTCGGCAGCGATATCGGCGGCAGTATTCGTCTCCCGGCGAGCGCTTGCGGGGTGCATGGCTTCAAACCCACTTCGGGCCGGTTCACGATGGAAGGTCACGGAAATGTATTGGGCGGGCAAGCGGTTATCGTCGCGCAGCCGGGGCCGCTGGCCCGTTCTGTCGATGATTTGTCTTTAGCCCTAAATGCTCTGGCGCAAGCGGTCAAGGCCCAAGGATGGGAGTCAGCCGGAGCACGAGCGTCTCGGCGAGATCCCCAGGCAGTTGCGTTGGAACAGTTGCGGTTTGCTGTTTACGATGATGACGGCATTTTGCGGCCATCACCCGCCATTCGCCGAGCGGTGGACGAAGCGGCTTCTGCGCTCCAGAACGTGGGCGTCACGGTAGAAAGATGGCATCCGCCGAACCTGCCCGCGATGTGGCAAACCTACTGCGAACTGCTTTTTGCCGACGGCATGGCTCATCTGAAAAGGGCAGCGGGTCGGGACCTCAAGAGCGACCAAGTCAAACAATTGGTAAGCTTAGCCGCGATCCCGAGTTGGCTGTTTCCGGTCATGCGCAAAGGCTGTCAGCTCACAGGCCAACGCATCGCCGGTTATTCTCTGGCGGCGATGGGTTCCCAATCGGTGGATCGCTATTGGCAAGTTTTGGAACGCCGGGATCAGCTCTGCGGGAAGTTTTTGCAGGAGATGGACGAGAAGCGATTCGACGGCATCCTTTGTCCACCGGATGCTTTGCCTGCCCTGCCTCACGGAGCGAGCCAGTCTGTCGGCGTCGGCTTGAGCTATTGCGCTTTGTATAATCTGCTCGGCATGCCTGCCGGTGTGGTGGCAGCGACACGCGTTCGCTCCGGCGAGGAGACGGACCGAGCGCCGACGAGGGATCGAGTAGAAACGTCAGCAAAGAAAACCGAAGCAGGTTCGACAGGTCTTCCGGTGGGCGTGCAGGTTGTCGCACGGCACTGGCGCGAGGATGTGGCGCTTGCCGTTATGGGTTGTTTAGAAATCTTCTTTCGAACAAAAGAGGATTATCCGCTCCGTGCCTTACAGAAAACCGATTGA
>CAXTWT010000238.1:0-7765 GCA_964247955.1 uncultured Bryobacteraceae bacterium | reverse complement strand
AGACGCGGCACTCGGGACCATCAACATTACAGTCCGTACCATCTAATTTTTGTCGCAGATGATAGGTGATGTTCTGTACAATCCGGCGATGATTCCGGCTAGCCTTCGCCATCGTAAAGATTTCTCCTTCGACGTACTCGTTTCGGAACTCCGATTGATTGTCCAATTCGAGGTATTCTTCCGGGGTGAGATAGCGTTGGGGTGCAGTAGACATCGGCTTCCTGTTATCAAATCAGTACTCTGTTTTTAGCTCTATGTTCTTAGATCTTACTTTTTTGCTTGGGGGGCCATTTGGGGCGCTCCAGGTCAATGCGGTCGAGGGTACGGGTGTAGGTCGGCCCGCCCATTCGTCCAATAGCTTTCAGCTTGTCGGGATCAATTTTGAAGATGCTTTTTTCCGGGTCGGCGAGCACCTGCTTATCAATGTGAATCAGCACGATCTGGCCGACCACCAGGCTTCCGCCGCCCGGCTGATCGCTCAAGGTAATCACATCCTTCAGCACGCATTCCATTTGCACGGGCGATTGGCTGACACGCGGCGCTTTGACGCGCTCGCTAGCGACAGGAGTTAAGCCGCTGATAGCGAACTCATCGGTTTCAGGCGGATAATCGGCAGCCGTCAGATTCATTTGAGGCAGAAAATCTTCCGAAACGATGTTCACGACAAAGCCGCCAGTTTCCTGCACATTTCGAAGCGTATCCTTTGGCGGCTGATTTTTTCCCCGATGTACGGGACTGAAAACAGCAAAGGGCGGATTGGAAGAGCAAATTGTGAAGTAGCTGAAAGGCGCAAGATTGAAAACCCCAACGGCATCCACGGAAGAAACAAACGCGATAGGGCGCGGCACGACAGCGCCGATCAGCAGCTTATAAATGTCATTGTAATTGTGACCTTTGGGGTCGATAGTGACGGTGTTGGTCGGGTCCACGGCTCTTCCGACAGTATGGCAGGCAGGGCTTATCTTGCTGCGGGTATTTGCGTGCGCCAGATCACGCGCCAAGCGCCGTTCCGCGCAGCCAGGACCAGCACTTCGCGCCCAGTATCGTTATAGCCTGCGCCTGCGCTCGTCCATGCCATTTCCCACCCGTACTCGATTACGGCAGCATCGCCCCGCTGCGTAACGATGTGATTGGCTGTTGCGTAGCGTTCCACCGAGGAACTGGCCGTAAACTCGCGATAACTTTGAACTGCGGCTGCAAGCCCTTCGAGACGGGTCACCCCGTCCGGCGTGACAAACACAACATCGTCGGCCAGGAAAGTTTCGAGATCATGGAACCGGCCTTCCCGCCAGCAGCGATCCAGGTCTTCGACAAACTTAATAAAATCTGCGTCGGTCATAAATACTCTAAACCCATCAGCTGGTTCTCGACAACTCTATCAGAATCGAAGCTGCTGAGCTTCAACAATCCGGCAGCGGCCATTTCCAAAGCCTTGCGAGGCATCAGTCCGATCAATTCGCTTTCTTCCACTTGTACTCCGTACTCCCCGGCCAAGCGTGATACTTCGAGAAAGACGACGTGCAGCGGGGTTTGCTCGAAGTCGGTGAGGTTCATCGATACTTGAACCAGTCCGCGAGACGGAAGCGCGACACCCAGCGCTTTCACGGCTGGCAAGCCGCCGCTGCTGGCTCGAATCCGCTTGGCAATGGCTTTGGCGATGCCGAGATCCGGCGTGCCCAGATTGATGTTGTAAGCAATCAGAAATTTGCGGGCGCCGACGATAACGGCTCCGGCAGTGGGGTGCAAAGCAGGTCCGCCCAGGTCCGGCTTTTTGGCCGGATCGGTCAGCGCCTCTGTCCGCAGTCCTTCAAACTGGCCCCGGCGCACGTCCTCCAGCTTTACGCGATGCGGAGCCAGAGCCGCAGCCTCATAGAAATAAACAGGGATGCCCAACTCCGCCCAGATGCGCTCGCCCGCCTGGTGCGCCAGTTGGATACAGTTTTCGAGCGAAGCTCCTCCCAGCGGAATAAAAGGCAGCACGTCCAGCGCTCCCAGGCGCGGGTGTACGCCGCTATGCCGGTTGAGATCGATCAGCTCACGAGCTGCTCTGGCCGCGCATACGGCGCTTTCCACAACCGCATCCGGCCGCCCGGCAAAGGTGATGACGCTTCGGTTATGGTCCCCATCGCTGGTACGGTGAAGAACGAACGACCCTGCAACCGACCGAATCGCCGATACAATGGCGTCAATCCGGGCCGGATCACGGCCCTCGGAGAAGTTAGGAACGCACTCGATCAGCAGGTTGTTCAGAGGGAGGTCTCCATCGAGTTCTATTTAAAACCATCATCCCGTCGCGAAAAACCATGGCGACGTGGTTCAGCCCAAACTGGCGCGGAATTTCGCGGTAATCGGCCACGTTCAAGATGAGCAGATCAGCCTGCTTGCCAACTTCCAGGGTACCGGTGATGTCGCCGTAGCCCGCTGCATAAGCGGCATTCACCGTGGCAGCGCTCCACGCTTCTTCCGCCGTTAAGCCAAGTCGGGCAACCGCCAAGGCAATCGACATCTGCATGCTGAAACTGCCCGCCGTTACGGAATGATAGCCGCTGGAAAGAGCAATGGCCGCGCCTGCGTCCACCAGGTTGCGGCCCACGGCGCTCACCTGCCCTTCAAACAACTCCTTACCCGCAGCAAGCACCGCAATCGCGTCGGAGTGCCCAAACGCTTCAGGCGCAAAAGAACCGAAGTTCGGCAGAAACACTGAGTGCGGATTTAGTTGGCGCATCAGGTCGGCAAGAGTCCCCTTCGACTCACCCAGCCACAACATCTTTGTTGGGAGTCCGGCAGTTCGGGCAGTGACCACCATGTCCATGTCGAAATCGCCGGAACGCTGCGGCGCAACAGCAAGACTGTCAATCAGGTTGCGCCGCAATAAAGCATCCAGCGTGGCGCGCCCATCGCCAGGAATGGCGGAATTTGCCTGGGAGGCAACGCGCCATGTTCGCGCAGCGCGGATTGGAGAGTTCCCGATCTTTGCTATCTTTCGGAGAACGGCGATGTCGGAGTGGAAGTCCCGGCCATCAGCGCTGACTCCCGCATCGGCTGTGATCGTGCCATGCTGCAAGCAGGATCTCATCAAAATCAGCGTGTCTTCGTAGAAGTCGGCAAGGCGTTTGGGCCGGTTGGAATCTTCGGAACGGCGCAGACTTAAATGCAGATTGGCGTCGATAAATCCGGGAGTAATGATTCGGCCCTCAATTGGAATTTCCTGCGCGTTCCGCGCCGCCTTCAAATTCTCGATGCGGCGAGTAGGCCCAAGCGAGGCAATGACGCCGTCGCGAATGAGAACCGAACCATCTTCAATAATTCCGAGGTCTTGTAAGGCGGCGCCCCGGCGTGCGCTGCTTGGTCCACGCAACGTGAGCAGTTGCCGGGCCCCGCGAAGCAGGAAAGATTGTGACAAGGCGAGAAGATGTCAAATAACGCCGAATACAGCTAAACAACAGTATGGCGTACCTGCTGCGCCAGTGCCTCAAAGGAGTTGTAATCCTGCCAAAAGGCATAAAGCGTCACAGCCACCGCCAGACCCGCGAGCACCTTCCACACGGTTTCGCGGGGGGTATTCGGAAGGCCGGGCAACCCTCCCAACAATCCTACGAAGAATCCGCCGATAAAGCCTCCCACGTGAGCGGCGATGTCGATGTTGAAGCCCGGCAGAAAGCTAAAAATCATGGCGTAAACGGCCCAGCGCCCGTAGTAAGCGCGAACTGATTGCGCCATGGGATCGGATCTTTGACGCAGCCCCATTGCCAGCATGATGCCGATCAAGCCGAAACAGGCTGCCGAAGCGCCCGTCGAAAGAGCGCCTGGGTTCCAAAGCAAACTCAACAGGAAGCCTGTGAACGTCGAGAAAATATAAGCCACGATCAAGCGGCTGGTTCCATAGAATTGCTCTACTTCACCCACCAGATCGAACAATGCCCACGAGTTCATTGCAATGTGCAGCAGACCGCCGTGCAGAAAGCCAGCCGTGATCAAACGCCAGGTTTGGCCTCTTTGGATCAGGGGAGCATATTTGCCGCCAAGAATCACCAGGGTGCCAAGGTTCAACGCCTGCGGGCTGCTGTTAAACAGCCGGTAATTCACGATCAGCTCAATCAGAAAGAATACGACGTTGATGACCAGGATTACCACGCTGGTCACATTAGCGCGGGGCATAAAGGAAGCAACAAATTGCGAAGCGCGCATATCAACCGCGCGCGGCCCCAGTTGAGCGTCGCAGTACGGGCAGACCCGGTCCGTGATGCTGATGAATGCCCGGCAGTTCGGGCACATGCGACGCTTTTCCACGGCTTCATTGTAGCCGCTGAGAGTTGCCGGTCCTGATAGAATCAGAAATCACATGGGCAAAACTGAGGAGGAATACCGCGAGGACCTGGTTCGTGTCTGCCGTCTTGTGTACGACAAGGGCTGGGTTGCCATGAACGACGGGAACGTGAGCATTCGGCTCGACGAAAACCGTATTCTCTGCACCCCGACGGCAGTCAGCAAGGGGTCTGTGACCCTCGATGACGTGATTACCTGCGATATGGCCGGCAACAAAATCGCGGGCAGGCGCGAACGCACCAGCGAAATCACCATGCACATCACAGTTTATGAGAAGCGGCCCGATGTGCGATCCATTGTGCATGCTCATCCGCCGGTGGCGACCGGTTTTGCAGCGGCAGGGCGGGCGCTGGATAAGGCGCTGCTGCCGGAAGTGGTCATTCAACTGGGTGCGGTTCCGCTAGCGTCTTATGGGCTACCGGGAACCCCGGCGCTCAGTGACGGCATGATGCCCTATCTTGATAACTACGATGCTGTCCTGCTCGAAAATCACGGCTGCACGGCCTGGGGAAATGATGTCTGGCAGGCGTTCTATCGGATGGAAATGGTGGAACACTTCGCCCGCATCACCTTTGTTGCCGAAATGCTGGGTGGAGCGCGCTGCCTGCCGCGCGAAGAAGTGGAGAAACTGTTCGCCGCCCGCGCCCGCTACAATGTCAATTCGCGCGCGAGCATGCAGCCGGGCCTGCCGTTAGTTGCCGAAGACCTATTGCAAACGCAGCAGTAGTATTGCGGACACGCGAACACGGAAGAAGTTGAGCGCATCGCCACGCGCGGGCGCATCCATGAAAAGATATGCCGGACAACTCACGTTTAATCGTCGTTTCAAATCGTCTGCCTGTAGCCTTGACGCGCGAAGGCTCGGAATGGAGCACAAAGCGGAGCGCGGGCGGGCTGGCGACCGCTATGGACCCCATTCTGAAGCGCGCGGGAGGCGTCTGGATCGGCTGGTCCGGCACGCCGGAGGAGCCGCCTCGTGAGGCGCTGGATCTTCTGCGGCAAGAACAGTCCTGTATCGCTGTTGATCTGCCGGCGAACATCCTAGAGAAGTTTTACGAGGGCTACGCCAATCAAGCTCTCTGGCCCTTGTTTCACAGCTTTACCTCCCGGCTGCAGTTTGACCCTGAAAGCTGGGAAGCCTATATCGAAGCAAATCGCCGCTTCTGCGCGGCCGTAGTTCAGGAGTTCCAGCCGGGTGACCGGATCTGGGTTCATGACTACCATTTAATGCTTCTGCCCAGTTTGCTGCGGGAACAGCTTCCGGACGCTTCCATTGGATTTTTTCTTCATATTCCATTTCCCGATTCGGACGTGTTTGCGATTTTGCCGCGCGGCGAAGAGTTGCTGGCCGGATTGCTTGGCGCAGACCTGATCGCATTTCACACGCATTTGCACCTGCAGCACTTTCGGCTGTCGCTGCGACGCTTGCTGGGAACCGAAAGCACGGTTGATCGCCTGGAAACATTCGAACGCGAAGTGCGGCTGGCGGCGCTGCCCATCGGCATTGCTCCGGATGACTTTCTGGGCTGCCTAGACCGGCCCGAAACGCAGGAGCAACTCCAAAAGCTGCGTGCCCAATATAGCGGACGGCAGTTAATAGCCGCTGTGGACCGGCTCGACTACACCAAAGGACTGCCTCACCGTCTGCGCACTTTCCGCCGCCTGTTAAGCAAATACCCGGAGTTCCTCGAAAAAATAGTGTTGATGCAGGTCGCGGTGCCTTCCCGCGAGAACATCGAAAGCTATCAAACACTGCGCAGCGAAGTGCATGAACTCATCTCCGAGATCAACGGCGATTTCGGAACGCCGGACTGGGTGCCGGTGGTCTATATTCATCGCGGAATTTCCCGGCCGGAGCTGGTCGCCGTTTATCAATTTGCCCCTGTCGGCTGGGTGGCGCCTTTGCGGGACGGAATGAATTTAGTTGCCAAGGAGTATGTCGCGTGCCATCCCGAAGGAGGGGGCGTGCTGGTATTAAGCTCGTTTGCCGGCGCGGCAGCTGAGATGGGGGAAGCGCTTCTCGTCAACCCATTTGATGAGGAGCGAACCGCAGCAGCTATTGCGCGCGCCCTCACGATGAGCGACGAAGAAAAACGGGACCGCATGTCGGCCTTGCATGAGCGTGTCCTTCGCAATAACGTATTTGCCTGGGGCGACCGCTTTCTGAGCTTGCTTGACGAAGCCGCGACGGAGCGCCGCGAACGCACGCCGGACGCTCCGCAACCTTTGCCTCTGCCTGTGTTGATAGATGCCTACCGGCAGGCGGCTCAGCGTTTGCTGCTGCTCGATTATGACGGCACGCTCGTGCCGTTGGCCGCCCGGCCGCAAGAGGCGGTTCCATCGGATCAACTGCGGCAACTACTAACGCAGCTCACAAGCGACGCGAACAACCATGTGCTCGTGATATCCGGTCGCCGGACTGCTGACCTCGAACGCTGGCTCGGATCAGTGCCGCGTCTGGGACTTGCCTCGGAACATAGCGCGCGCTGGCGTCTGCCCGGCAGCGACATTTGGCAGGGGCATGCGGCGGACTCGGAGTGGAAAAATAGCGTGCGGCCCATCCTACAGCATTTTGTAGACCGCATACCGGGCAGTTTTGTGGAGGAAAAAGAATTTGCGCTCGTCTGGCACTACCGCACGGCGGAAGCGGAGTTCGGCGAGTGGCTCGCCACGGAACTGGTGGCGATGCTCGAAGGCATGCTGGCCGAAACGGAATTGCGGGCTTATCGCGGCAAGAAGATTGTTGAAGTAAAGCCCTTATGGGCTAACAAGGGCAGTTTGGTCAGCGATCTCCTGTTGCAGTACGCCGATGTCGGGTTCATTCTGGGGGTCGGCGACGACCGAACGGATGAGGACTTGTTCGCGCACTTGCCTGCCGATGCCTGGAGTATTCACGTGGGAGGAGGGCCAAGTCAGGCGCGCTACCGTTTGAAAGACACGTTCCGTGTCCGGCAATTGTTGGATCAGCTCGCCAAGACTCATTCTACAGCACAAGATCCTGATTCTCCGCCGGACACAGACCGATCTAGAACGTAAAGCGAAGTTGGAGTTCGAGGCGGCGATTGGCCTGTAGTTGCCTATGATAAACCGCCTCGCCGCCTCCGAAATTGAAGCCGGGCGCAAGCGAACTGGATTGCCCAAACTGAGGCGAACTCAGGTTCCCTTCCGGCAGTCCCGGATTCAGGTGATTCGTAAAGTTAATAATTTGCGCGGAAAGGACCAAACGGTACCGGCCCTTGTTTCCGCCGGTTGCCTTATCATTTTCACCTTTTCCGCTGTCGGAAGACTCGCCGAAAGAGAATGTTTTGCTGAGCCGGAAGCTGGCGGAGAAAAAGGGCGGTCCTTGCCCATAGTTGCGGGCGATAGGAATCTCACCGGGTGAAGGATTTAGGCGAAACGCGCCGTATTGGGTCACGATCACATCCGGCTGGGTGGGGTC
>CAXTWT010000237.1:0-7819 GCA_964247955.1 uncultured Bryobacteraceae bacterium | reverse complement strand
ATCACACCGCAGCGCAAGCGTAAACCTGTTCCCGCATTTCCTCTGGCTCTGCTCTTTCATGAATTTGATACATACAGATGTCCTTATTATTGGAGCGGGCGCGGCGGGGCTGATGTGCGCCGCTGAAGCGGGCAAGCGCGGCAGGCGGGTGATTGTGATCGACCATGCGCGTAAGCCTGCGGAAAAGATCCGCATTTCCGGCGGCGGCAGGTGCAACTTCACTAATCTTTATGCCTCGCCGGAATGTTATCTTTCGCAAAATTCCCGCTACTGCATATCGGCATTATCACGCTACACGGCGCAGGATTTTATCTCGCTGGTAGAGCGACACCGCATTGCGTACCACGAAAAAACGCAGGGGCAGCTTTTCTGTGACGGCTCGGCGCACGAGATCATCGGGATGCTGCTCGAAGAATGCAGGCGGGCGAAAGCGGAAATCCGCCTGCAAACAACAGTGGAGGAAGTCAGAAAGCCGGATAGTCGGTTTCGTGTCAGGACATCCGATGGCGAATTTGTCTGCGAGTCGCTGGTGGTGGCGTGCGGCGGATTATCGATTCCGAAAATGGGCGCGACCGGTCTTGGCTATTCGATTGCCCGCCAGTTCGGTTTAAAGATTGTTCCGACGCAACCGGCGCTGGTTCCCTTCACCTTGACGGAAACCCAGTTGCAGCGGTGGCATGCGCTTTCCGGCGTGGCCGTGGAAGCAGAGGTGCAATGCGGCAAGCAGAGCTTCCGGGGTGGGGTCTTGTTCACGCATCGCGGCTTAAGCGGTCCGGCCATGTTGCAAATCTCCTCCTACTGGCAACCGGCGCAACGGTTGCATATCGATCTCGCGCCGGGACGGAACACTGCGGCCCTGCTGAAAGAAACAAAAGCGTTGAATCCACGGCAGGAAGCAACAACACTTTTAAGTACTTTATTACCGAAACGGTTAGCGCAGCGTATCGCCGGGCAGCATGTTCTGGGAGATGATGTCTTTCGATTAGCCGACATGCCCGACAAGCAACTGGAGCAATTGGGATGCTCTGTAAACCATTGGCAGATTACGCCGCACGGAACCGAAGGTTATCGTACGGCGGAAGTAACGCTGGGCGGCGTGGATACAAACGAACTCTCATCCAAAACCATGGCAAGCAGGCAAGCAGCTAATTTGTACTTTATCGGCGAAGTAGTGGATGTTACCGGACATTTAGGCGGTTTCAACTTCCAATGGGCGTGGGCCTCGGGTTACGTGGCTGGCCAGTACGTTTAACAGTGCTGAAGCCTACCAGTAAGATACCGTACTGTACGGTATTGTCGGCAAGACCAAAGGGCCGCTTCACTAAAAGTTTTTTCAGAATCCTGAGCCATCTTTCAAGATCTCTTCATCACAGTACTGTTCGGTACGGCATGGAGCTGTTTCGCAGCTTCATGCTTGCCGCAGTTGACTGTTATGCAATTTATCCATACGAGCAAGATGGCGGTTGTTATCGGCTTCTTATTCGCTCTTTATTCTGACGCTGCCACATTAGCCCCGCGCACGCTTGCCGCATGGGAGGAATACGTCCGGCAGTCCAAGGTGGAGATTCTTCGCCATCCCTGTAACCCTGAGCGCTTCTTATCCGTTAATCAGCAATCTGGGCAGAGTCGGGCAATTCCTTCCGCGCAGGGCAGAATGGTTGTTGTTCCGTCAGGGTTGATTCATCACTGGATGGGAATGGTTTTCATCCCGAACGCGCGCGCGTTTGACCTTCTTGCCGTCCTGCAGGACTATGATTCCTATGCGGAACTCTATAAGCCTGCAGTGGTTCGCTCCACACTGTTAAATCGTGCGCCGGGTGAGTTCAACTATAAGCTTAAGTTCATGCAAAAAGGATTCGGAGTGAAAGCTGGACTTCTTGGCGAGTTCCGAACCACTTATTCTCGCTTAGACTCCGGGACAGGCTACAGCGTCACGGAAGCAACCCAATTAGTCGAGCTTCGAAATCCGGAAAGCAGCGACGAGCAGCCGCTTCCCTCCGACGCGTCGCGCGGCTATGTCGAAAAAGTGTTCACGATTGTAAAGTATCGGGAATCAGGCAGCGGCGTACTTGTTGAACTGGAAAGCTTGACGCTCAGCCGTGGTGTTCCCGCTTCGGTCCGATGGCTGATCGCGCCGATTGTGCAACGCTTTTCCCGACAAGTTATGACTGATACGCTGCAACGGCTCAGCGACAAGGTGCAGGCGTCGCAAGCGTTCGAGTCTGCGTCAACAAAGTGATGTCAGCGGAGGGGCAAATGCTTGGTGAGAAAATAGATTCGCACCAACATACTGCAAGACTTACTTGCTTAATGCCGAACGCCAAAGCGCAAAAGAAGCAGACAGATATCCTCAAGGCCGCCAGTGAGCTATTTCTTCAACGCGGCTATGACGCCGTGAGCCTGGACGACATACTGGAAAAGGTGGGCGGGTCCAAAACCACGCTGTACAGCTACTACGGCGGCAAGGAAGGATTGTTTGCCGCCACCGTTCAAACGATGTGCCGGGAAAAGCTCGCCGCTTTTTTGACCATGAACGTAGCGGACCTGGACCCCAAGGCAGGCTTGAATGCCCTCGGCCGGCAGTTCCTGTTGATGATTTCGGAACCGCACGGACAGGCCATGTTCCGGTCGATGATTGCCGAAGCGCAGCGCTTTCCCAAGTTGGCAGCAACATTTTTTGCTGCCGGACCGGAAACGGCGATTCGCGTTCTACAGCGTAATATTGAGAACTGGCAAAAAAAAGGATTGCTGCGTTGCGGAAACGCGGAAGCGCTCGCGATCCAGTTCCTTGGCGTGATTATGGGTAACTTTCACCTGAAAAGCCTGCTCGGCCTTCACGAACGATTGACAACACGGCAGATTAACACTTGGGTGGCCCGTGGCGTGGAGCTTTTCCTCGAAGGAACTTTGCCTCGTGAGCGTTAAGTCAAGAGGATAAACGGACCAAGTACAGAGATTTATTGTCCCTAAGCGGCGTGGGCTCCAGCCAATCTCAATTCGTCTTCCAACTCGTAAATGCGATCCTCAATGGGCTTTGTCGGCTTGTTGGCTGCCTGGGCCTCGGCTAACTTCTTTTTTTGAGCGACCAGCTTTCTTTCTATCGCTGTCACTTGCGGTGATGCCGTAGCCGGAGCTTCCGGCTTTATAGGCAACGCCGCTTTTTTCGCATGGCCGTTTCTTGCCTTGGTGGGCATGGTGACCTTATGCGAAAAGTCTTCGCGCAACTCCTGCTGAATCAGCAGCAGTTCATTGGCAAGTTCCCCGTAACGCGCTAATAGCTCCTTTTTCGCTTGGTTCCGCAGCTTTTCATAAGTCGTTTTGGCGTCCCGGTACTGATCAATCGTCAAAGATGCAGGCATTTGGTTCTCCCTTGTATCGCCGTTTCGTAGCGCATTTTCAATGGCGAACAAAAGGCGAATACTCATTGTAGTTCAGATTTGGAAAAAGAAGCAAGAGGCAATTTACAGGAGGTGTTCTATCTCTTTTCTGTCTAAGCTGCCACGCTTGATCTGGCCCACCAACAAATCAGCAAGGCGGGTCGGCTCGGGCAGTCGATAGCGGGTGCAAAGCTTCAAAACCCAAGCGCGAGCGGTTGCAACAGACACCCGATGTCCCGGCGATACATATAAAGGATTCACTCTGTCACGCGTTCGCAGAACCGCGCCGATGATTTCCTTTTTCCATAGGAGGTCGGTGTAGCTTCCTCTCGTGGGAGCAGGTTCGTCGGCGCTTCCGATCAGGCGCGACTTGGCGCAGCCAATGGTGGGCAAGTCATACAAAACACCGATATGGCAGGCAATTCCGAAACGCCTGGGGTGAGCAATGCCCTGCCCGTCGCAGATGACGAGATCTGGACGTACAGGCAGTTTTTCAAGAGCACGCGTAATGGCAGGTATCTCGCGGAAGGAAAGCAGTCCCGGCACGTAAGGAAACTCTACGGGCGTTTCCGCCCAAACCACCTGCTGCTGTTTGCCGGTATGGGCGTTGACAATCACAACAGCGGCAAAGGCTTGGGTATCGTTATAGGCCACATCGATACCGGCCACAGTTTCCACCTTCTCAGGCAAGCTATCTTCCGTAATGACCAGCGAGGCCATCTTCCTTTGCAGGGTGACTGCTTCCGTCGGAGAAAGGGTCCAGGGATGGGATAGTACCGGCTGCATCACATTTAACTTGGTTAATCTACCGTTTATATATAGAATTTAGTATCATTAGACTGATTCACGAATGAACCAACCCAAACTCTCTCTTGACTGGTGGTCCGCCATTACAGCGTTAGCAGTTGCTTTCCTGATTAAATATGGCGTACTGCCCCGCATTCCTTGGTGAGCAACAGACCATGAGTTCCCTCAGCAACACCGCAGTGATTCGTTCTGATGAAGTAAAGATTCCATACTTGTTGCGGTTGATTCCAGGTCTTTTGCTGCTGGCCGCCATTGGATGGCTGGGCAAGCTGACGGAAGCGGGAATTGCTGCCTACGGCAAGGCTCATCACCTCCATTTGCCGAACATTGAATACGTGCTATGGGCCATTCTTTACGGGCTTTTGGTCTCGAATACCATCGGTGTTCCCCGCATGTGCCGTCCCGGAGTCGGAACGTACGAGTTCTGGCTGAAGCTCGGCATTGTTTTCCTGGGAGTCCGGTTTCTGTTAGGCGATGTTTTGAAGCTAGGCGGCATCAGCCTTGGATTTGTCGCGGTGGAACTGGGCATCTCTATCCTGTTGATGACGCTCTTGGGGCGTTGGATGGGATTAAGCCCCAAACTGACTTCGCTTCTGGCCATTGGATCATCGATCTGCGGCGTGTCCGCCATCATTGCGGCGAAGGGCGCCATCGAAGCGGACGATGAGGATGTCTCCTATGCAATCGGCGCGATTCTCGCCTTGGGCGCGTTCAGCTTGTTCGCCTTTCCGGCAATTGGACATGCCCTGGGAATGTCGGACCATGCTTTCGGATTGTGGGCCGGTTTGGCAGTAGACAACACGGCGGAAGCGACTGCGGCTGGCGCACTGTACTCGGATGCGGCAGCCCGCTTTGCGGTGCTTGCCAAAACCACGCGCAACGCGACCATCGGGTTTGTGGTGCTCGGCTACGCTTTGTTTTGGGCGCGTAAGAACGGGAAGAGTTTCACAGAAAACCGCGTGGCATTTCTCTGGAGCAAGTTCCCGAAGTTTGTTCTGGGTTTCCTGCTGATCTCCCTGGCGGCGACGTTCGGCGCCTTCTCCAAAGCGCAAATGGCTGACATCGCCAATTTGTCCCGTTGGGCGTTTCTCCTGACCTTTGCGGGAGTGGGATTGCAAACCAACATCCGCGAACTACGAAAGCAGGGCCTAAAACCGTTGGCCGTCGGGGCAATCGGCGAACTGGCCATTGCCGGACTGACGCTCGCCATGGTCGTAGGAGCCTCGCGGGCATTTGCCCTGTAGCGTTCACGGCAGACGAATCGTCTGCGTCCCGGCGTGCAAAGGATAACTTTTGCCCCGCCAGACCAGACGAGCCTCTACGTTTTCCGGACAAATAATATTTGCCTCTGTGCCGCCGGAAGATGCCCCAAATGAAACCTCGATCCGTCCGTTTGGATGCGGCATAATGGCCTTCACGGTACGGAGCGGGCCGAGGTGTGGTTCAATCACAATCTTTGAAAAACCGGGCGCATCGGAGCGAATGCCTGCCACGAGGCGTAACAGGTCGTAGTTGGGATGCGCGCTCCAGGCATGCGAATCAGAGCGCGTCGGCTCGGGGTTTTCAGCCCAGGTAGTTAATCCCAAATCAAGCATCTGACGCCAAGGCTGCAAAATAGACAGGTACTGATCGGCAAGACCGGCGTGTTCGAGAGCGCGCGCGATGTAATAGGTGAAATAGTAGCTCGCTTTCGACATCGGCGGATGATCGGCTGCCAGCACCTTTTGCATAACTGCGCTTTGCTCCTTACGCGGGATCACGTCCAGCCAGACTGCTAGGGCGTTAGCGTGCTGGCTGTAATGCTTTTGGCTGGGCGTATCGGCTAACAGGCCGTAATCTTTGTTCCAGCAGAGTTCTCGCACGGCGCGGGCAGCCTTGTCCGCTTGCTCCGTATAATAACTAGCGCGGGCGGAGTCGCCGAAAGCGCGCTCCAGTTCGGCAGCATTGTGCAGGGCTTCGATGAGTTGCAGTGTGATAACGGCTGATCCTCCGTTTGAATCCTGCGGCGGCACTCCGCCCGCAAAGTCCTTGGTCCAGTCGGCAAAATCCCACCACGGCAGCTTGCCGAGCAATCCATCCGAGCGTCGATAGCTCAGGAACCAGTCGAGAACGGTTCTGGTTCCCGGCAGGTGAGCGCGGACAAATTCCCGGTCAGGGCGATAAATCCAGAAATCGTGCAGCATGCCTACCCAAAGCAGTGAAAACGGAGGAATGTATTGGGAAAGCGAAGACGGAAAACGGCTGGCCGTAATACCGTCGGGCGTTCGCGAATTGTCAATGGCTTCGATAGCCTGCCGGGCTAGGCGGTCGTCTCCGGCTACCGCGTAGGAGATCAGGGCTTGCAGGCGCGTATCGCCCACATACTGCAATCTCTCATAGTAAGGCGTGTCCATATAAGTGTCATGAGCGCAAAGACGGGCGGTTCGCCAGCCGACCTCCCAGATCTTCGACAGAGCGGGATCATCCGAGGAGAACGCCCCTTCTTCGTGGAACGGATACGCGGTAAATGTGGCTTTGATGGACTCAATTGTTAAAGGCTGGTTGCCGGTTGTAATGTCGAGTTGCAGATACCGCCACGTGCGCCAGATCAGCGGGCTAAAAGAACGGCTGCTTCCGTCTGCAAGAAATTCGTCGTAAACACCCTCGATGTGCCGCCCCTTTACCTCGTTGCGATTGCCTTTCTGTCGCTGTTCATCGAACAAGGCTTCCGCATAGGTCAGCCGCACGCGGGAGCCAAGACTGCCGCCCAAAGTCAGTTCGGGATAGGCGGTAGTGAGCGCGCCCGCATCCAGCAGGACGGAGGCTTGGGAGTTGGCCGGAACGGTAAACGCTTTTTGTACGTCCGTTACTGCCGCGCCGGAAGATGCGACGATTTGCCCCAAAGAAACAGGCTTGCTCTCCATCGGCGGCAGCGGGTCGGGGATCAGCATCCAGGGCGTGGGCGCGTCCTGGATCGCTCGCGGCGCTCCTGCACCGATCACGGTTGCCGCTTTCCATTGGCCTTGAGTAGTGGGTGCAGTGTTCCAGTTCCAATCGTAGTTGGGTCCGTCGATGATCTCGCCGGGAGGTCCTGCGTAATAGGTATGCAGCGCCGGTCCGAAATCAACAGGTACAAGACGATGGCCGTTTTCGGGTTCGACCTGCCAGGAAGCATCCGTGTTCGCGACCTGTTCTGGTTCCCCATCGCCTTGCAGAATGAATCCGGTTTGCGCGCTCATCTGCGCCACCGGCGTTTTTGTGCCGAAGTTCCAGACCGTGGCTGCCAGAACATTGGCGCCGCTGTTCAAGAAAGGCGCAAGATCAAAAGTTTCGTAGCGCCAATGGGACAGATAGCCGCTGGCCGGGCCGGACCCAACCGGCTTCCCGTTAACGTAGAGAAGAAAGCGATTATCCGCGCTGACATGAACAAGGAAACTGGTAGGCGGGTTCGGCAGGTCCATCGTCTTGCGGAAGTGGAAGATACCGGCGTCGCGCTCGGGAGCGTCCGGGCAGTGAATCCACTGAGCTTTCCAGAGGCTCTGCGTCCAGTCGCGGAGAGGCGCGGACCGGCATAGCTCTGCCAGGAGCAAAAGTGCGGCAGTCATCCGAGAGACATATTGAACAGATTTTCGACTTAGCATGAAAGTTTTGAATAT
>CAXTWT010000236.1:0-7850 GCA_964247955.1 uncultured Bryobacteraceae bacterium | reverse complement strand
GGCAAATGGAACTATGACACCGAGAACCGGAAAAGTTTTGGCAAGGCAGGGCCGCCTCTGTTATTGGCAACGCCGCGCCATTTTCCGCCTGACGCGATCACGCGCGAAGTAATGGAGTTAGTGCAACGCACGTTTCCCGACCATCCAGGCTCGCTTGAGCATTTCAACTTTCCCGTAACAGCACGTCAAGCGCAAACGGCGTTGGAGGATTTTGTTCAGCACCGTCTTCCGGTTTTCGGCGATTATCAAGACGCCATGTGGGTCGACCAGCCGTATCTGTTCCACTCGCGTTTGTCCGCCATGATGAACCTGAAGCTGCTGGACCCGCATGAAGTCTTGAGGAACGTTGGAGATGCTTACGGTCGCGGCCAGGCCCCTTTAGCCGCCGTGGAAGGGTATACGCGGCAGGTTCTCGGCTGGCGTGAGTTCAACCGGGGCGTGTATTGGCTGCACATGCCGAAGTTCCTCGAAGAAAACGCCCTGAACGCACAGGAAGAATTGCCCGACCTTTACTGGACCGGCGAAACGGATATGAACTGCCTCAAGCAGTCCGTAGGGCAAACATTGCAGTACGGCTATGCGCATCATATTCAGCGGCTTATGGTGACGGGCATGTTTGCCCTGTTGTTCGGCGTGAAGCCGCTAAAGGTTCACGAGTGGTATCTGGCCATCTACTGGGACGCGGTGGAATGGGTGGAACTGCCGAATGTTTTGAGCATTTCACAGTATGCTGACGGCGGACTCACGGCATCCAAGCCTTATGTCGCCACCGGCAAGTATATTGATCGGATGAGCAACTACTGTTCCGGCTGCCGTTACCAACCGGAACAAGCATGGGGTGAGAACGCCTGCCCCTTTACCACACTGTACTGGGATTTTCTTCTGCGCCACAAGGAGTTGCTGAAGAGTAATGAGCGCATGCGGTTTCAGGTACAAAACATTCAGCGCTTGAGCCCAGAGGGGAAAAAGAATGTTCAACAGCAAGCGCAGACGTTCCGGGATTTACTGCCGAAAGGAAGTTGCCGAAAGGGCTTCCCGCAGCAACCCTAAGCGGACCACGCGTTTGCCGCTGGTTGCATAGACTTTGATGCCTTCCCTGCCGAAGCACTTTCGCATCTCCGCAGGCAGCCCACCCGTGATGTCGTATCCAGCGGCAAAGGGGGAAAAGGCGGGCAGAAGGATGCAGTTCGAGTTCACCAGAAATACGGGCAGTTTGTGTCCGGCCCCGGAGGCATCCCGGATTGCTAGGGCCGGGTGCAGATGGCCCAGCACAAGAGTGTGATCCTCGGGCAGGGCAAACTCAAAGCGGTCGCCATGAGCCGCAGTGAGCATTCCGTCCGACCAAGTTTCAGCAGTTTGGAGATCGAGACCCGCAAACTCCGTGGCAAAGTGCCGGTCATGGTTGCCGCGCACGGCAATCAGTTCCGCCCCTCCCCTCAGTTCACCCAACGTTTCTTCAATCCATTCGCGTTCCGGCTCGCAAGGGCGCGGCGCATGCACGATGTCGCCTAAGAAAACAAACCGCTGGGGCCGCAGTTCATCCCGGCACCCCAACAGCTTTTCGCGCGTTTCCGTATCGGCGAGCGGACCCAGTTCTCCGCGACGGCGCTGCGCCCAACTATAACCAAGGTGCAGATCGGCAATGATGGCCGTTTGCGATGCGGGCAGCCACAATGCGCCGGAGGCGTGGGCCTGCAGGCCGGGCAGGACCGGAAGCAGTCTGGAAGCGGTCATCAGGCTCGGAAATCGTAGCCCTGCCGACGCATTCCGTCCATGATGCGGTTGCGAACTTCCGTGACTTCTTCGGTTGTCACTGTGTGATCGCCTGCTCCAATTTCCAAATGGTAGGTTACGCTTTTCTGGCCTTGCGGCAGCGGCGGACCGTCGTACTGCCGGACAAATTCAATCATGGCCAGATCGCTTCCGGCCAGCGATTTCAGCCCGCTCTGAATATCGGCCACCGGCGTTTTCAGCCCGGTCAGCACGGAAAGATCAAATCCACTGGTGGGGTATTTGCGCAGCGGCGTATAGCGCACGGTCTGCGCGGCGTTGATTTCTTCTGCTGCCTTTAGATCAATATCGAACAGCACGGCCCGGCCTTCGATCCCTTCTTCTTCGAGCAGCACCGGGTGAAGCTCAAAGAGCCGCCCCACCACCACATCGTGCCAGAGAATTTCCGCTGCCCGTGCCGGATGCTCATAGCGCCGCGCTTCGGCAGCGCGCAAACAGGACATCGGCAGCACGCACTCCAGCACCCGCTTCAGTTCGAAGAAGTCCTGCTCGTCACCAAGCGCGTTATAGATCGCGGCTACCGCGTGAGACACTTCGTCCGGCAGGGAGTGTCCACCCTGCGGGTGAATCTCTATCCCTACTTCGAAGAGCCGGAAATCGCGGTAGTGCCGTACGTTGCTGACGATGTTCTTCCATACTCCCGGCAGGAGACTGGGCCGCAGATGCGTCATTTCGGCGGCAATTGGATTGGACACGGCCATCATGGCGCTTGGGTCAAATCCGAAGCGCTTCGCGTCCGCTTCGCTGAGAAACGAATAGTTATATGCTTCCGTGAATCCCTGCGCCGCCAGTTGGCTCCGTATCCGCCGCAAGTAGGCGCGCAGAGGGTTCGAAGGCGGAACCACCGAAGCGACAAGAGGCGCTTGCGGCGTGATCGCGTCGTAGCCGATAATGCGCCCGATCTCTTCGACGAGATCGTCCTTCAGCAAAATATCCTTTGTTGCGCGCCAGGAGGGAACGGTCACGGTCAGGATGCCGGGAGCGGTTTCGGCAAGAGCGAATCCAAGCGACTGCAAGATCCGGCAGACCGTTTCGCGACTGACCTCAATTCCCAGTTTGCGCGACACAAAGGAGAACGGCAGGAGGATCGGCTTTGCGGCGGGAATCGATGCGCGGTTATCGACAACGCCGCCCACGGCGCGAACACCCGGCGAGACTTCCTGAATGAGTTCCATGGCGCGAGCTAATCCGCGCGTAGTATTTTCCGGGTCGAGCGACTTTTCAAAACGCATCGACGCATCCGTGCGGAGTTTATGCCGGGCGGAAGTCAAGCGCACGCTCGACGCCTGAAAATTCGCGCTTTCCAGAACAATACGGGTCGTGCTTTCCGAAATGGCGGTATCCGCGCCGCCGATGACTCCAGCCAGCGCCACAGGACCGGCCTCGTCCGCGATCACCAAGTCATCCGGGTGCAGATCATACGTTTCGCCGTTCAAGGCTTTCAAACGCTCGCCCGTTCGCGCTTTACGGACATAGATGGTGTTGCCCGTCAGCTTGTCGGCGTCAAACGCGTGCATCGGCTGCGGCAGTTCCGCCAGCACGTAGTTTGTCACATCGACAATGTTGCTGATGGAATTTAATCCGATGCCCTGTAAACGCGACTGCATCGGCAGCGGCGAAGGACGGACCTGGACGTTTTCGAGAGTCAGCGCGCTGTAGCGGGGGCAGAGCGCATGATCGGCAATTTCCACTTTGAGAGGCGCGTCGCCATCCGGCAGAAGGTTCAGCTTGACTGGATCTCGCAAGGAACCGCCGGCGATGGCCGCCGCTTCGCGAGCCATGCCCACATGACCCCACAGATCGGGACGGTGCGTCAGGCTTTTGTTATCGATTTCAAGAATCCAGTCGGGGGTTACAGGCAGGGTTGCGCCCGGTTGGACATCCTCCAGTTCCAGCAGGCCCACGCCGTCGCGGCTGACGCCAAGCTCAGCGGCGCTCGCCAGCATGCCTTCGCTTTCCACGCCGTCGATCACAGCCGTGCTGATGGTTTTGTCACCCAAACTGGTTCCGGGCGGAACCCAGGCGGCCAGCATGCCGGGGCGCACATTGCTTGCGCCGCAGATCACCCTTACGTCTTTGCCATTGCCCGTGTCGATTCTGACTATCCGGTTTTTGCCTTTGCCAACCGGCTGGGCGTCGAGTATGCGCACTGCCGTCACGCGGCTGAAGTGCGCTCCGAACGGTTCGATGCCTTCGCACTCGGCGGTCTTCACCGTAATGAGACCTTCCAATGCGGAAGGCTCCACGTTAAGACCATCGACAAGCTCACAGATCCACTGATACGAAAATTTCAACGTGCTTCCTTTTTAGAATTGCGTCAAGAAGCGCAGATCCCCGCCCTGCAACTGGCGGATGTCGTCAATGCCGTACCTCATCATGGCAAGCCGCGTCAGGCCCAAGCCGAAAGCGAAACCGCCCCACTCTTCCGGATCGATGTTGCTCAGGCGCAGCACATTCGGGTGGACCAGCCCACAGGGCAGCAGTTCTACCCAGCCGCTGTGCTTACAGACCGCGCAGCCTTCACCATTACAGATCAGGCAGCGTATATCCAGTTCGAAGCCCGGTTCGACAAACGGGAAGTAGCCGGGACGCAGCCGCACCGTGACGTTGCGCTTGAAGATGGCGCTCAGCAGCGTTTTCATAAAGTACGTCAGGTTCGCGACGGAAACGTCGCGGTCCACCATCATGCCTTCCAGTTGATAAAAAGTGTGTTCGTGCGAAGCGTCCACTTCCTCGTTGCGGAACACGCGTCCTGGAGCAATCATCCGCAGCGGAGCCCCAAGCGTCCGCATGCCGCGCACCTGCACGGGCGAGGTATGGGTACGCAGAAGCTGCCCGTCCGAAAGCCAGAAGGTGTCCTGCATGTCACGCGCCGGATGAGCGGCCGGAATGTTCAGCGCATCGAAGTTATGTTCTTCGCTTTCCACTTCCGGCCCGTACAGAACCGCAAAGCCGAGACCCGTGAAGAGATCCTCAATTTCCGCTTGTAATTGCGTGATGGGATGCAGGCTGCCGGGGCGGACACCCGGCGCAGGTAAAGTGACATCGATCCACTCTTTGCTGAGACGCTCGGCTAAATCCGCCTGTTCGAAACGGCGCTTCTTGTTTTCGTACTCGCTTTCGAGATCCTGCTTGACGGAATTGAGAAGCTTGCCGACACGCGCCCGCTCTTCCGGCGAAAGCTTGCCAAAATCCTTGCTGATAGTAGCGAGCGTTCCTTTGCGGCCCAGGGCTTCTACCCGCGCTTCTTCCAGTTCTTCTACCGAGATCGCCGCCGCAAATGCCGCCAAAGTAGCGCGCCGGAGCTCTTCCAGTTTGGCGTCCAACATCGTTTCCCCCGGCATCTATCCAAGCTCTTCCAGCAACGCGGCGATTTCTCCATGACCCTTGAGCAAAGCCAGATCGAGAGGAGTTTGATTGTTGGCCGCGCGCGCCTGTCTGTCAGCGCTGTCGGCAAGCAAGGCTTCCACCAGCGGGCGGTTACCGGCTTGGGCAGCCGCATGGAGAGCCGTCCAGCCGCCTTCCTGCCGCGCATTGACATCTGCTCCACGTTTTAGAAGTATCTGCACCAGATTTGTTTTGCCGCCTGCCGCCGCCGCGTGCAAGGGAGTGTTTTTCATGCTGTTCGTGGAACGCACATCAATTTGCGCGCCTTTGTCGAGCAATGCCTGAGCTAATTCAGGATGCCCAAAGAAAGCGGCCAAGTGCAGCGGCGTCCAGCCGTCCGTATTGTGAGATTCCAGCAAACTATTATTTTCGCCGATGGCGCTTATCACTTTATCGGTTTGCCCGGCGACGCAAGCCTCAAAGAAATCGAGATCCGGACGAAACTCCAGCAGAAAAGCCGCCGTTTCTTCCTGCCGATAATATTTGGCTAACAGATAAGCAGTCTGCCCTGCCGCATTGGGAGTATCGGCCAGCAACGGGTCTTCCGCCACTGCTGCTTTAACCGTCGAAAGATCGCCCTTTTTTACCGCTTCCTGAAATGCCTGTAAATCCGCCATGCCCTATGCCGCAGGCAAGAACACCTGCTCCGTTTTATTCAGTTCCCAGTCCAGATGATTGATGTAGAATAGCAGAATTTCGCGCTTGTACTTGGAACTGAATTCATTGAAGACGCGCTCCTGCCAGCCTTCCGTCAGGTATTCTTCCGGCTTCAAGTCCTTGTCGAAAAAGCCCTGCTCATTGGGAATTCCCAAGAAGTTCAGAACATCGACAATCATATCCAGATGCGAAAGCAGAAATACTTGCGATAGGTCGGTAGCGAACTCTTCTTCTCCGCTTTCGATGCGCGCCCAGAACTTCGGCGCGGCTTTGCGCAACGTTTCCGAGTTCAGCTTGACCAGATGCGCCCGCAATTTAAAGCGCTCATACACTTGGTAGGTTTTCAGCTTGCCGATAGAAATGCCGCGAATCAGTTGACTAAAAACGTCCTGGCCTAAAGCCAAAAAGACCCCGCACATCTGCATTGTGTCAAGCGTAGCATAGGGCAGGATAGCTGAAAATCCGCTTCTTACGTCCTTAACTCGACGGTTTTTTGTAGTTTGCGCTACAATCGAAAGTTTTGAGTTAGTACGACAGCAACCATGAGTAATTTGATTGTTTTGGGGGCGCAGTGGGGCGATGAAGGTAAGGGAAAGATCGTTGACCTCATTTCCGAAAAGTTCGACGCTGTAGCGCGTTATCAGGGCGGCCATAATGCGGGACATACCGTATTTATCGGCGAAAGAAAGTTCATTTTAAAGCTGATTCCCAGCGGCATTTTGCGTCCCGGCGTGCTGGCGGTGATCGGCAACGGCGTGGTGATCGATCCGGCGGCGCTGTTGCAGGAAATTTCAGGGCTGGAAAGCGCGGGAATTGATGTCAAGTCGCAGCTTCGCATCAGCAATCGCGCCCACGTGATTTTTCCGTTTCACCGAACGATTGAAAAGATTTCCGAGGGGCGCACAAATCGAATCGCGATCGGCACCACCTCGCGCGGCATCGGTCCCTGTTACGAAGATAAGATTGCGCGCCGAGGCATCCGCATCGCCGATCTGGTTGATATTGATTTCGAGTCGCTTTACTGCTCGCTGGCCGAAGATAAGCAGTTGATCGCGGACGCGTTTCAGATTGTGGAGCGCATCAACTTCGAAGAGATTCTCCATACTTACAAGCAATTTGCCGAGCAGATCCGGCCCATGGCTTGCGACACGTCGCACCTGCTGAACACAATGATCCGCGAAGGCAAAAGCGTGTTGTTTGAAGGCGCGCAAGGCACTATGCTCGATATCGACTTCGGGACTTATCCGTTTGTGACCAGTTCCAGCGCCGCAGCGGGCGGAGCGTGTACGGGGACCGGCGTGGCGCCGACTAGGATCAACGGCATTATCGGCATTTCCAAGGCTTACATTACACGCGTAGGCGCAGGGCCGTTTCCTTCCGAAGATTTAACGGAACTGGGCGAGAAGATCCGCCAAGCCGGGAACGAGTTCGGCTCCGTTACCGGACGGCCTCGCCGCTGCGGCTGGTTCGATGTTCCGCTGCTTCGCTACACCGGAGAAGTAAACGGCTTTGACAGCCTGATTATTACCAAGCTCGACGTGCTGGACAATCTGCAAACCATTCCTGTTTGCGTGGCTTACGAAGTAGATGGCAAGATGATGACGCAAATGCCTGCGAGCACCCGCCGGATAGAATCCATCAAACCGATTTTCGAGGGTCTTCCCGGCTGGGGTTGCAGCACCCGAGGCATTACGGAAATTGGAAACCTGCCCGCCGAAGCGCGTCAATATCTGGAGTTCCTGGAAGAAAGAACAGGCATTGAGGTGGGCGGGGTGTCGAACGGTCCCGAGCGCAATGAAACGATGTTCGTTCCCGGCTCGAAATTGCAGCGCCTGTTAAGCGCCTGAATGGTACCATCGCAGTAAGTTGCGGCGGGCCCTTAGCTCAGCGGTTAGAGCAGAGGACTCATAATCCTTTGGTCGTAGGTTCAAATCCTACAGGGCCCACTAAAGAAATCAATGACTTGCAAACTACTATATTAAGCCTTGTTCTAAAGGTGCAGGGGCTATCTCTGA
>CAXTWT010000235.1:3136-7884 GCA_964247955.1 uncultured Bryobacteraceae bacterium | reverse complement strand
CAATTTCTTTTCCGGTTTAGGCGTTCGACCGATCATGGGGCGCGGTTTCACCACCCAGGATGAGACCCGTCATGCGCCCCTGGCCGTTCTCAGCTACGATTGGTGGAACCGTCGCTTTGCCGGTGATGGAGGCATTTTGGGTCAAACGCTTTATGTGAAAGGTATTGCGTTTACGGTGGTTGGCGTAGCTCCTCGTGGTTTCAACGGCACGGACCCTGGTCACGCAGTAATGGACTTCTGGGTTCCGTTGCAGTCACGCCCTGAACTGAATCCTTGGGGCAATCCGCCAACGGATCACACGCTTTATGGGTCTCCTGACTGGCTGTGTCTGCTGGTGGTTGGTCGTTTGCGGCCCGATGTTTCAGCGAAACAGGCTGTGGCGCAAGTGACTCCGCTGTTCCAGCGCACGCTGGCGAGCGCATCACCGGCTGATCCCAAAGAGCCGAAACCGCAACTCGTTCTTTCCGATGTGCGCGGCGTCGGAAACTTGCGCGAAGAATACCAACACTCGCTACAATTCCTGATGAGCATGGTGGGTGTGGTTCTGCTGATTGCCTCCGCTAACATTGCGATGCTGCTGATGGCGCGCAACGCGAACCGGCAACGGGAATTTGCTTTGCGGCGCGCCCTAGGAGCTGGCACGCGTGCCTTGTTCACTCAGTTGCTGCTCGAAAGCTCCTTTCTCGTCGGAGCGGGTTCGGCTCTTGGATGGTTGTTTGCCGCCTCTGCCACACAGGCTCTGATGGCGTGGTCAGGTCTCGATATTGAAATTGTGCCGGATGGTCGAGTTTTGCTGTTCACCCTGAGTATCTCCGCAGCAGTTGCTTTCCTCTTCGGATTAGCCCCGCTGCGTGCGGTTGCCAGTGTTCCGGTCACTTTGGCCTTGAGGTCAGCGGCTGCTACATCCAACACCGACAAAGGCCGATGGTGGGGCCGCAAGCTCGTCCTTGCGACCCAGATCTCGCTTTGCACTGTTCTTCTGTTTGCGGCGGGTTTACTTTATCGAACTCTGCGCAATTGGGAGTCGCGCGATTTAGGGATGCGCACGGCAGGTTTGCTGGTGTTTGGAGTGACCCCGCAAGCGAACATTCACACCGATGCGGACGCCGTCCGGTTTCACAGCGCCTTGCTGGAGCGTATGCGAAATCTTCCCGGTGTTGACGCCGCAACGGTCACGGCGGTTCGTCTCGGCTCCGGGGGCAGCAACAACGAGGGTGTGCTGGTGGATGGGCGCAATCCGCTGCCGAATAGACCATTTGCGCCCATGCGCACCAACTTGGTTGGATCTGCATTTTTACGCACACTCGGAATTCCTCTTCATCTGGGTCGCGATATTGAGAGTTCAGATACTGTTACTTCGCGCAAGGTAGCCATTGTGAACCAAACCTTCGCTGACCGCTACCTTCCCGGTGTAAATCCGCTCGGACATCAAATCGCAAACTTCCAGAACAAAACCAGCTACACCATTGTCGGTGTGGCGCGAAACAGCCGCTATACGAGAGTTAGTGAAACGGACCGTCCCATGGCGTATTTTCCGTATACGCAAGTACCCGGAATCTTGGGAATGCAATATGAGCTGCATACGCTTGGCAACCCCAAAATGCTGATACCGGAAGCAGCCAAGCTGATTCACGAGATTGATCCTAATTTGCCTCTGGAGAAACCGGCCACGCAGGGGGAGCAGTTTGCCCAGACTGTCTCGCAGGAAAGACTCGTCGCCAACTTGTCCGTGTTTTTTGGCGGGCTGGCGGCATTTCTGGTTGCTGTCGGACTGTACGGAACGATTTCTTACAGCGTCAATCGTCGAACGATGGAGATCGGTGTTCGTATGGCGCTGGGCGCACAACGGAAAGAAGTTCTTTGGATGGTTTTGCGGGAAAGCATCTCCCTGGCTGCTGTGGGGCTGGCCGTTGGAATTCCCTTGTCGTTTGCCGTAGCACGCACCTTGCGTTCCATGTTGTACGGCTTAACGCCGGGCGATCCGCTGGCGCTTTTTCTCGCCTTTGTCGGCATTGCAACCGTCACACTAGGGGCTTCGCTCCTTCCGGCGCGTCGCGCCGCGTCTCTTGACCCGATGCGTGCGTTGCGCACCGACTAAGCTTAATCAGTCAAAAACGCCGTTGTTCTAATCCCGGACACTTCAAAGCTTCTGCGGCAGCGCGGGTTCTTGCAGGCGGTTTTATCGTCGAGCAGCACCATGTAGCTGGCGGCTTTGGCAAATTTGGCTCGATCGCGCTCGTCGGCTTGGCGGGGCAGGCGGTCTACTTTGCGGCGCACCAGCCAGCGCAGCTCATAAGTGTCGGGCGTCTTGCAGAAAGGGCAGTGAAGAGTTGCCGGTTTCGTGGCTTGCGATTCCCGGTAAAAAGCACGCTCGTCCATCATCTAGCGATTAGAGAAGCGAAAGCCGGAAACTGCTACTTCATCGTTACCCGGAATGTAGAAGCCGACCTTATCCTGGGTAAAGTCACGACCGGGGCTGGTAACGGCGCCTAGTTCCTTCCAACTGCTGTTCTGGGTTTTCACGCTCGCGGCAATGGTGTTGGCGCGCACCGAAAGATCGACTTGCACCCACTCGTTATTTTCAATATCGAAGGGCGTGCGGCTCAGTTCCGTGGACTTGCCGTCGTGGTATTCGCGAATCGTCGCGTGCTTACCGTCAATCGTGAATAAAACGTAATTCTGGCTGTCCTGATAACCGGCGTACCATTGCAGCTTTCCGCGTTTGAAGATGCCGTTCTTGCGAGATTGCGCCTGAAACATGTAGTGACCGGGAGCTTTCGGCACGTGATACGGAATGAAACCGCCGCCTTTGCGGACCTGCTGGCCCGCTACTTCCATATTGGTGTTTTGAGTTGCTGGGGCAGGCGTCACAGCGGGAGTAGGCGCGGGCGGGGGTGCCGGTTTGTTGTCGACCACCACCTTTTCGAGTGTCACGTCAGGCCCGGATAAAGTAAGCACGTCGCCGGTTCGGAACGTGCGATCAAACTTTTTGGGCAAAGCCTGTTCACGGCGCAATTCGACCGTGTGCTGCCCAGGCTTGACGTTGGAAATATTGGCATTTCCATCGTTGCCGATAGCGGCTGCCAGATCCTTGTCGAGATAAACCATGGTTCCGGGCAACGCGCCTTTGATCTCTAACGTGGCAATCTCGGGCGCGGGTTCCAGCTTAAACTCAATTGCCGATTCCTCGGCCTTTTTGACAGAGACCGTTTCAGGAGGCGGATCAATGAAGCCTGCTTTATGCACGCGAATGGCGTATTCGCCCACTTTCAAAGGAATGCGAACCTGTCCACGGTCCGTTTTGCGGCGGTATAGCTTGTTGTCGATGTAAACATCAACGCCATCCTGGCCTGTCATGACAATCGCCGTTCCAGCGTTGGGGTCGGATTTGACGTATACGGTTAGGGCAGGAGCCGAAGTGTAAGTAAGAACAAATCGCTGGCGGTCTTTGTCCTCCGTAACTTGCAAGTCATGATCGGTCTTTCCCAGGTCTTGGAGCGTCACTCCGTCCGGATTGGCCTCACCGGCGGGTTTGCCGTCGAGAAGAACTACCGGATGATCCGCATTGCTGACAAGCTGGCCTTTGCCGTCCTCGGTGGACACTGCAACGGCCATGACATTGGAAGCGGTAGGCTGGCCGACAATGCGAGGCGCGGATTTTTCAGACACATCGAAACTAAGCGCCGCGTTTCCACTCCTGCCGGTCACTTTGATGGAGTGTCTTCCAGGCTCCAGCTTGTCAAGAACGACTTCGCCGTCTTTCAAATCCTGAGGTTCCTTATCATCAAGCGTGTAAGTTCCTGGAATCAGGTCGGTATAAAGGCGCAATGCGGGAGCCGTAGGGGGCGGAGCCGTGACATTGGCGGTATTTTGAACGGTTGTTCCAGCGGCAGGGGGCGGTGCGCTCCCCTTTCCGGCCTGTTGATTGGCAACCTCGTTGGGCGTCTGATTCAGTCGACGGGCCGTTTGCACCAGATAAAAAAAAGCAAAAAAGAGCAGCAGCGCGAAAAATAGCGCCAGGTAGGTGGCCCGCTGCCAGGTTTTCGCGTCTAACTTTTGCACGTTCGCGGACGCTTCCGCTGTTTCAACCGCTTCGTCCGACTGCTCTGCCGAGGGCGGAGGCGCGTATTGTTGCGGGGGTGCCGGAGGCGGCAGCTCGATTTCTCCGCGCAGGCGACGCGCATGGTCAATAATTTCTTCCTGCACTTGCGCGATGGCGAGTTGCAGATCAAAATCATCAGGATAAACGCGCCTCAGGTGCTGCACGCGCTCGAAATAGTGACGCAGATAGTCCAGCGAGTCTGTTTGGCGTGCTTCTTGCTGAATCTGCCTCAACTCGTCGAGAGCAGATTCCGAATATGTGTGTTGAGACCGGTCCACCGAGCGAATATACTCAAGTGGATTATAACGGGATTAATTCTCTACGCTTCACGTCCGGAGTAATTTAATTCGTAAAATTTGCGATATTCGCCGGTTTTGACGTGGGAAATCCACTCTTTATTAGCTCGGTACCATTCCACGGTTGCCGCCAAGCCACGGTCAAAACCCATTTGCGGCTCCCAACCAGTATGCCGCGTCAATTTCTCATTGGTAAGAGCGTAACGGCGGTCATGCCCAGGACGATCCGCTACCCAGGTAATCAGCGACTCGGGCTTTCCCGTAGCCTGGAGAATCCGGCGCACCACTTCGAGGTTGGGAAGCGAACAGTTTCCGCCGATGTTATAAATCTCACCCGCTCCGCCGGTTTC
>CAXTWT010000235.1:0-3036 GCA_964247955.1 uncultured Bryobacteraceae bacterium | reverse complement strand
AGGAATGCGGCCTTCGTCGCTAGGATCGTAGGTGCGGTTTGTGATGTAGACCAGGGTGGAGGGTTCCTGGCCAATTACTTTATAGCCGTGCGCCACGCCGGGAGGAATTAGAAGCTGCCAAGGGCGGAGCGCTCCGACATACAGCGTGTTTTTAACGCCATAGCTTTTCGAGCTTAAGCGCAGGTCTACGAGAACCACTTGCAGCAGACCGGCGACAGGCACCCAGTAATCAGTCTGAAGCTTGTGGAAGTGAAACGCTTTGATGATGCCGGGATAGTTCAGGGCGGCGGACACCTGGGTGGAAGCGGAAGGGAATTCGGCGACCAGACCTTGTTGCAGGCGGGCTACTTCCAGAAAATAGCCGCGATCGTCGGGCCACACGGAAAAGGGCTTGATTTGGACGTCCGCAATCAGGTCGCTGGTGGTGGGCGAAAGAATCACTTTCCCGATTCCGGCTTCGCAAGTGGGAACGGCAATTTCTACACCGGATTGAAGAATGCCGAGGGCGGCGACGCTCATGACTCCGATACTCCTGCACCGACGGGAACCTTCGTGGCGGCCATCTTTGACTTAGTTTCGCTGACCAGATTGGCGGCTTTCAGTAGGGAATCAAATGTTCCGGCATCGGTCCACCATCCTTCGAGATAGTTAAACGTCATGGCGCCTTCCTGGATATAAGCATTGTTCACGTCAGTAATTTCGAGTTCGCCACGGGCGGAGGGCGTCAGAGTGCTGGTTTTAGCGAAAACGGTTTCGTCGTACATATAAATGCCGGTGACAGCATAGTTGGATTTGGGATGCGCCGGTTTCTCCTCGATGCCCACAATGCGGTCGCCTTTAATTTCAGCGACGCCGAAGCGCTCGGCATCATGCACCTGTTTCAGCAGAATTTTCGCTCCGCGTTCCTGTTGCTCGAAATCGCGAACGGCTTCCGCAATGGAGCCTTCGATAATGTTGTCGCCCAGAATGACGCAGATCCGGCTGCCTTCGGCGAAGTGTTCTGCCAGAGCTAATGCTTCGGCAATGCCGCCTTCGCCTTCCTGATAGGTGTAGTTAATGTGCTTCAGGCCGAACTCTTTGCCGTTCGCCAGAAGCCGCAAAAAATCGCCGGAGTTGCGACCGCCGGTCACGATCAGAAGGTCGCGGATGCCCGCTTCCACAAGCGTCTGGATCGGATAGTAGATCATGGGCTTGTCGTAAATGGGAAGCAGGTGTTTATTGGTGATTTTGGTCAAGGGAAACAGACGGCTGCCTGTTCCGCCCGCTAATACAATACCTTTCATCAACCAATGATGGTAGCAGTTTAGACCGTCTCTGGGATGTTTTCTGGTACTGTTGCCTAAACCTGTGTGGCAGGGTTCTTAGGATACCGGTGTTACGACCAGCATCTCTGTCTTCCGCTGGGCGGGAGTCAGGACAATTCCTGCTTGCTCGCGCAGCATCTGTAGAAGATCGTCGTTGTGGGGAGCTTTCCCTTGAACCGTAATCTCGTAAGCCCCATCCAGGTTTGTTTCGTCGACAATCGGACGGTTCAGTTCTTGTTCCAAGGTCTGGCGAAGATCGTCCATGGTCGCGCCGAACGCGGAAAATTGGGAGATCCCGCCTTTGGGAAGCTTGCCAGCCGAATACATCTTCAACGTCTCGATTGTGGGTGGCGCGTCACCGGGCACAGCTTCCCACTGTGTCGACGAACTGATGAACAAACTACCAAAACCTTTCGCCGTTTTCCGCCCCGGCATTTCACCATCTACAGCCGTCATGACGTACACCTGCATGGGCCTGCTTTCGACCTGTACCGAGAGATGGAAGTACTTCTCGATGGCTCCTTGCACGAGTTGATACATCTCCTCTCGATTCATCTCGTGCGGCAGAACCAGGACAAAGTCGTATCTTTTTTCATCTTCGAGAGCAGCGGGAAGAACGAGACGGCTCGGGTCCTTTTTGTATATAACAGACATGATCCCCCGGAGGTCGTAGCCCCGATACACAAACTGATCCGGCCCTTCCGAGGAATCAGTGCCGTTCGTGTGCGAGGGCGAGATGTGTACCTCATAAGACGGTGAAATATCGGGTTTCGGTGGAGGAGTGAAAGCGGGAAGGCGGTGCGGCTCAGCATCTAAACGGACTGCCTTGCCAGCCATGATGAGATTCATCTGAGCATCATCGGCATCACCATGGAGAGCCAGAACGCGGCCCTCCTGCACGGCTCGGATTTGCTGCTCGTCTGGAAGCAGAAACGTGAAACCGGCGATTTTGCCCTGAGTATCGATAAGGGCGCCTCCGGACATTTCCACTCCATAAGTGTGTGCCGTTTTCTCCTGCGGATCGTGCAGCAACCAACCGCTGACGGGGTGCTGCTGGAGCCAAGGGGCGAGCGTCCCTTCGTCTTCCGAAGTGATCCACACGAAACGGACCGGCTCCTCCGCGAACTGAGCGCACAACTGGTTCCATTCCGACACCAAGGATTCGTTAGCTGAGACATTGGGAAAAAACACCAGTACCGTCACTTGTCCCAAAAAACTGCCTGGTTTTCCCGCGCTGGGGCTGGCAGAGCGCAGCACTTTTGTCCAGACCAGGTTCGGCGCCGCATCACCGGCTTTGATGGGTACGGAACTTTGTCCGAAGGTAATCATGACGGCGATTGTAAGCAAACTGAGCAGGAGACGTAAAGTCATTGCGGAGCGCTCCCTTAGCGAGTTTACCGCTCAATTATGTACAGCCTGAAACTTAGTTTGTACTCCATTCGTTTTACTCTTAGTGATGCTAGGCCGATTATTTGCTGCTTGCCTGATTCTTGCCTCCCAGATTATGGCGCGGCAAAAGGCGGACGATGCGCAAACTCGATGCCTTCTCGAAGGAACTGCTGTGGACTTTGCTACGGCTGAGCCTCTACGAAAAGTCACCATTCGATTAGTTCCTGCAACCGGCGCCGCGCCGGGACAGATGGCCGTGACGGACGCTTCAGGGCATTTTCATTTGGAAGGCATTCCCGAAGGCAACTATGAATTAACCGGCGAACGACCTGGATATTTGAAA
>CAXTWT010000234.1:277-7950 GCA_964247955.1 uncultured Bryobacteraceae bacterium | reverse complement strand
ACGGAAGCGGGCGGGCTGTATCGCGTGATCGACGGCAAGCTGATCTGCTTTGATGACTCCGGTTTTCTCAAAAAGGATGTTTGGTCTATCTTCGAGGACCGCGAAGGAAGCCTCTGGGTCGGCACAGGCGGCGGTGGATTGACGTGTTTAAAACAAGGACTCTTCACAACGCTCACGGAGAAAGACGGCCTAGCCAGTAACAGCATCCTTCCGGTTCTAGAAGATGCTGACGGCGCTTTGTGGATCGGCTCGGACCAGGGACTCACCAAGCGCGAAAAGAACCGGACAACCGTGATTACAACGAAAGACGGGCTGCCTCATAATTTGGTTCTCTCCTTGGCGCAGGATCGGAACGGTGCAATCTGGGTGGGCACTCGGCATGGCCTTGCGCAGATTAAAGCCAATAAAATTACATCGTTCAAAACGGAAAACGGCTTACTAAGCGATTTTGTTCTTTGCACTTATGTTGACCAGGCAGGGACTGTCTGGATCGGCACGAGAGCGGGTTTGAGCCGCTTCGACGGGGGAAAGTTCACAACCTATACGGTGAAAGACGGGTTGTCCAACAACTTTGTGCTGTGCATGCAGGAGGACCAGAGCGGGGCGCTTTGGATTGGAACGTTTGGCGGCGGCCTTAATCGTTTTCAGGATGGGAGATTTCACTCTTATACAACACGGAACGGGCTGTCCAGCGATGTCGTGAACGCGATCTACTGCGACCGGGACGGGACCGTTTGGCTGGCGACCAACAATGGAGGTCTGAACCGCTTAAAGGCGGGCAAGATCGATGCTTTCTCCGCTTCCGAGGAGATGTACAAGGACTCAATCTTCAAAATCCTGGAAGGTTCGGAGGGTGAACTTTGGATCACATCCAATAAAGGCGTATTCCGTTACAGCAAAAAGCAATTAAACGACTTTGCGGAAGGGCGCGCCACGACAATTAGCGCCGCGCATTACGACACAGCCGACGGAATGGGCAGCCGTGAATGCAATGGCGGCTTCCAGCCTGCCGGATTCAAAGGCAAGGATGGGCGTCTTTACATTCCGACAACAGGCGGCCTTGCATTCACTGACCCAGTCGCGGCCACAAAGGACCGCGCGCGCTTGGGAGCCGTGCTGGAGCGTATTTCGATTGATGGGCATGACTACGGCGTCCACAAGGCTCTTAGCGTTCCTCCGGGCAAGGGGCGCCTTGAATTTGAGTTCACTGCTCCCAGTTTTATCGCCCCGGAAAAGCTGCGATTTCAATACATGCTGGAAGGCTTCGATAAAGACTGGATACAGGCAGGCAGCCAGAGAACAGCCTACTACACAAACATTCCGCACGGCGAGTATCATTTCCGGGTGGAGGCGGGCGATGAGAACGACTGGAAATCGGAGGCTTCTACCGCCGCCATTACGCTTCAGCCCCATTTTTACGAGACCACAACCTTTTACCTTTTGGTCCTGATCTGCATCTTCACTATCTGCGGCGCTGCTTACCGAATCCGCATGGACCAGGTAAAGCAGCGCGAGGAAAAGCTGAGAGCGTTAGTTGATGAGCGCACGGCAGCTTTGCGCGAAAGCGAACGCCAGTTGCGCCGTTCGCGGGACGAGCTGGAGATCAGGGTGCAGGAGCGCACTCAGGAACTAACCCATGCCAATCGGGCTCTCGGCGAAGAAATCGAGACACGCCGCCGGGCGGAACAACAGTTGATTCTCGCCAAAGACGCGGCAGAAGCCGCCAGCCGCGCTAAAAGCGACTTCCTGACCAACATCAGTCATGAACTCCGCACTCCCCTGAACGGCATCTTAGGCATGACTGATATCACTCTCAGCACGGATCTTAATGATGAACAAAAGGAATATCTCGGGCTGGTAAAGTTCTCGGCTGATTCGCTATTAACCATTGTGAACGACACTCTCGATTTTTCAAAGATCGATGAACGCAAACTGAAACTGGACCACGCTCCGTTTCAACTCCGAACGATAATCGATGAACTAAGCGAGTCTTTCAGCGCGAAAGCGCGGGAGAAAAAGCTGACTTTTAACTGCCATGTTTCTCACGATTTACCGTGTCATCTCATCGGCGATCCTGCCCGGCTTCGTCAGGTGTTGATGAATTTACTGGAGAATGCCGTAAAATTTACGAGCCAAGGCGGAATTACCTTTAACGCTTCTCTCGACGGGAGGCAGGATGGTACGGCGGACCTTCACTTTACGGTGCAGGATACCGGTATCGGTATCTCCGAAGACAAACAGAAAACCATCTTTGAAGCTTTTTCGCAAGCCGACAATTCCTTGACAAGACGTTATGGCGGTACCGGCATCGGCCTGACAATCTCTTATCAGCTTGCTATTCTGATGGGTGGAAATCTTTGGGTGAACAGCCAATTGGGCGTGGGAAGCACGTTCCACTTCGTCGCGCGTTTCACGATTGATTCCGGCACGCAGGAAACGGGTGCGGGAAATGAATCGACCGCGCTGGTTCTTGCTTGAAACATGGAACAAACTGAGGCTAACCAGGCGCCCCGCCCGAACGTCCATTATTGGGAGTGGGAAAGTTGATGGTAAGTGAACTTTCATAATTCGCTATACTTTAAGCAGACTTCCTTCGCTCCGGATCTCTAATGAACAATCGATTTAAGTGGACCATCGTGGGTAGTTCAACCTGCGTGGTTATTCTGTTGCTTCTTGGCGCCAAAAAAGGCGGGGCTGTTGCCGCAGATGACGTGTATGGCCATTTGAAGGTCTACACCGAAGTTTTGGAGCGCATTAAACTGGAGTACGTGGAAGAGCCTGACATGAAAAATGTCACGCTCGGTGCGATCAATGGGCTGCTCGAATCGGTAGATCCATTTGCTAGTTATTTGAATGCGGATCAATACCGTCAGTATGAAAAAGGCCAGGACACCGCAAAAGCCGGAGTGGGCCTAGTTCTAGCCAAACGATACGGCTATGTGGCGGTGGTAGATGCGCTTCCCGGCTCACCGGCGGAAAAAGCCAACATCTCCACCGGCGACCTGATCGAAAGCATCAATAATGTTGCCACTCGCGACATGCCGCTTGCGTACGCCGAACAACTGCTGCGCGGCGATTCTAATTCAAAGGTTGACATCACCGTTTTACGGCTGCGAAACCCCGATCCGCAAAAAATCTTCCTGACTCGTGTCAATGTTCCTTATCCCCCTGTCACTGCCAAGCTGATGCCGGATGAGGTTGGCTATCTTCACGTAACGAGTCTGGCCGCAAACCGTTTGAATGAAGTGAAATCCAAGTTGCAAGACCTGAAAAAACAGGGAGCAAAGTATATGGTTCTTGACCTTCGTCACTGCTCCACGGGCGAACAGGAGACAGGCGTGGCGCTTGCCAATCTATTTTTAGATGGCGGTGAAATCACGTACCTGCAAGGCCAGAAAGTCGCAAAACAGGATTTCGCCGCCAAGGCGGGCGACCAGGTTTGGAGCGGTCCTTTGGTGGTGATTACTAATCGGGCTACAGCCGGGGGTGCGGAAATTGCCGCTGCTGCGTTGCTGGATGACAAACGGGCGCAGGTAGTCGGCGAGCGCAGCTACGGTGATGCCAGTTTGCGCAAAACCATCCAAATGGACGACGGCGGCGCTGTGATTCTGTCCGTTGCCAAATATTACTCGCCTTCCGGGAAAGCGATTCAGGATACGGGAGTTGTTCCTAGTGTCCAACTGGCGGAAAACGACAGCACGCCGGAACTCGATCAGGACGGCAATCCGATTCCGGGATCGGCTCCCAAAAATATAGAAGACAATCTGCTGAAGCGATCCATTGAACTAGTGACAGGGAAGACTACAGTAGCGCGGCTGATGGATAGTGCTAATGATCCTGCGATCAGTGCTGGGCAACATCCGATCATCGAAAAAAGCCCCAAGCAGCCGCAGCGCTGAATCTGTTTTCGAGAGTGCGTATGCCTGTTTACGAATATCAATGTGGGACCTGCGGCGAACGATTTGAAGTGATCCAGAAGTTTGTGGACGAGCCGCTGAAGACACATGAAAAGTGCGGGGGCGTGGTTGAGCGTCTGATTTCAGCCCCGGCGCTACAGTTTAAGGGCAGCGGTTGGTACGTTACTGACTACGCTCGTGGGTCAAATTCTTCGGCGAATAACGACGGAGCGAAAAAGTCGGATACGTCTTCCTCGACGTCCGGCTCCTCCGATTCCGGCGCTGGCTCTTCAGGCTCATCTGAAAAAACCTCTTCCTCTTCTGATACAAAGAAGGAGTGAAAACCCGTCGTGATTTCCTCAGCACGGCTGCTGTCGGCATAACCGGAACTTTGCTTCCCTTGCCGGCGCTCCCACAAGCTTCTTCCCCCAACGACAAGATTCAGATTGCCTTGATTGGCTGCGGCGGCATGGGGCAAGGTGACGCCAAAAGCTCCGTAGCGACCGGCCTGACAAAGCTGGTAGCCGCCTGTGACTGTTACGACGGGCGACTCCAGCACATGAAGGAAGTGTACGGCAGCGATACTTTTACGACGAAGCGCTATGAAGAAGTGCTCGCGCGCAAGGATATCGATGCTGTTCTTATCGGCGCTCCCGATCACTGGCACGGAAAGATAGCCGTGGATGCGCTGAGTGCAGGCAAGCACGTGTACTGTGAAAAGCCGATGGTGCAGCATGTCGAAGATGGCCTTCCCGTAATAGAAGCGGAGAAGCGCAGCGGGAAAATCCTGCAAGTCGGCAGTCAGCGGGTCAGTTCTGTCGTTTACCAGAAAGCCCAGGAGCTTTACAAAAGCGGGGCCATCGGCAAGCTGAATCTGGTGGAAGCCTGGTGGGACCGTAATTCAGCCGTCGGCGCTTGGGAGTACACCGTTCCGCCGGATGCTGACACCGCTACCTGTGATTGGAGCCGTTTCCAGGGTCGAGCGCCCAAAACGGAGTGGGACCCCCATCGCTTTTTCCGTTGGCGCTGTTATCGCGATTACGGAACGGGAGTCGCCGGCGACTTGTTTGTGCATCTTTTCTCCGGCCTTCACTTCATTGTCGGCGCGGAAGGCCCGACGCGTGTTTTCTCTACCGGCGGACTGCGCTTCTGGAAAGATGGCCGGGACGTGCCGGATGTTCTGTTCGGCCTGTATGATTACCCTGAAACGGCAAACCACCCGGCTTTCAATCTGGTCTTGCGGGTTAACTTTGTGAGCGGGGCGGAAGAAAGCTCCGGGTTCCGGTTTGTGGGCAGCGAGGGGTTGATGACTGTCGGCGATAGCGTCAAGCTGACAACCGCAAGCGCGCCGAAGGAACCCGGCTACTCTATCAGCACGTTCGATAAAGCGCAGCAGGAAGCATTCTTGAAGAAATATCGGCAGGAGTATTCGCAAAGCTCGGCTGCTCCGGCCAACATGCGAAACAGCCGGGAGCAAACGTTCGCTCCGCCGCCCCGGTACAACGAGCATCTGGATCACCATCGCAACTTTGCTTCAGCGATTCGCTCCGGAAAGCCGGTGGTGGAAGATGCTGCTTTCGGTTTCCGTGCAGCGGCCCCTGCCGTGCTTTCTAACATCAGCTACTTCGAGAACCGGATGGTCGAGTGGAATCCCCAAACCCTGAAGGTGAAAGCGTAAACCATGTTCTCTCCTAACGAAACAATCCAGATTGCGTTGATCGGCGCGGGCGGCATGGGCCAGGGCGATGCTGGAATGGCAACCTCCCTGCCGGGCGTGAAACTCGTGGCCGCCTGCGACTGCTACGACGGACGCCTCCAACATATGAAGGAAGTGTACGGCAACGATACTTTCATCACCAGGGACTACCGCGAAATTGTCGCCCGTAAAGATATTGACGCGGTAATTGTGGCCACGCCCGACCACTGGCACACCCGCATCTCGGTCGATTGCCTGAACGCCGGAAAGCATGTGTACTGCGAGAAGCCCATGGTGCATGCTATCGAAGAAGGCAAGCTGATTATTGACGCGCAGTCAAAATCCGGGAAGGTGTTTCAGGTCGGCAGCCAGTACCGCAGTTCTCTGGTTTACCTCAAAGCGCGTGAACTTTTCCAGGCTAACGCCATCGGTCAGTTGAATGCAGTAGAAGCGTGGCTTGACCGCAACACCGCCATCGGAGCGTGGGAATATTCGATTCCCACCGATGCCAGTCCGCAAACTTGTGATTGGGACCAATTCCAAGGCTCCGCGCCTAAACGTGCCTGGGACCCGTGCCGCTTTTTCCGTTGGCGCAATTATCAGGACTACGGGACCGGAGTGGCGGGCGATCTGTTTGTTCACCTATTAACCGGCGTTCATACTGTTACCGGTTCTCTAGGACCTAAGCGCGTTTACGCAACGGGCGGCATCCGTTATTGGACTGATCGCGATGTGCCCGACGTCATGCTGGCGACCCTTGACTACCCGGCAACAGACGCGCATCCTGCTTTCAACGTTCTGCTGAAAGTGAATTTCAAGAGCAGTTTGCCGGAAGAGTCGTTCGGATTAAAGTTTATTGGAAGCGAGGGCGTGATGACTACCAGCAGCTTCACAAAATTGCAGGTAGTGCGTACTCCGCGCACGGAAGAGTTCGACTATACCATTAGCAGCTTTGCCGAAGCGACACAGAAGCAGCTGGCTCAAAACTGGATGGCGAAGCATCCGGCTGCTACGATCAGCAGCCTGAAACCGGACGCCACGCAGGTCTTCGACGCCGGCAGCCAGAACGCTCACCTTGATCATCACAAACACTTCTACGAGTCCATTCGCCAAAGTCAGCCTTCCGTGGAGGATGCCGTTTTCGGATTACGCGCTGCCGGTCCTGCTTTGCTGACGAATGAGAGCTATTTCAAAAAGAAGATCGTCGGCTGGAATCCCCAACAAATGGTAGTCACAGGTGCTTAAGCGTGGTAACTGATCTGATACAGATCAAGCGCTATGGGGAGAAGGCGCGCGAGGAAAATGGGCGCTTCCGTGCTTGGTTGAAGCGGCATAATTTTGTGGAACGTCGCTTGAAGGCGATGGCGCAGGAAGTGGAAGACGAGATTGATTGTACGCAATGCGCGAACTGCTGCCGCGTGGCGACTACGCGGATTAACGATCGGGACATTGAGGGTCTGGCCCACTTTCTCGGAATGAAGATCAGCGAGTTTTTGCGGGATTACACGCAGGAGTCAGCGGACGAAGGACGCATTCTCAAGCGCGACGAGAGCGGCTGCGTGTTCCTCGTGAATAATCTTTGCTCGGTGTACGAAGCACGTCCGCATACTTGCCAACTCTTTCCGCATCTGGTCAAGGGTCCTGGGTCTTTCGTTAGCCGCATGTGGGAGATGCCGGATCGCGCCGTATACTGCCCGATCGTTTATAACTCGTTGGAATCTTTTAAGCGTGAAACAGGTTTCACAAAATCGTAGGCAGCGATGAAATTTTCCGAGACATTCCTTGCCGAAGTGCGGGAAATCGCCAGCCAATTAGATACGCAAGCAATCGAGGGGATGGCAACGGCGCTGGCCGAAGTGAAAGAAAATGGCGGCAGGCTTTTTATTCTCGGCGTCGGCGGCAGCGCAGCTAACGCGTCGCATGCCGTAAATGACTTTCGCAAAATTGTGGGCCTTGAAACTTACGCTCCCACCGACAATGTTTCTGAGCTGACTGCCCGCACCAATGACGAAGGCTGGGCCACAGTTTTTGAAAGATGGCTGCGGGTGAGTCGCTTAAATAAAACGGATGCCGTCCTGGTT
>CAXTWT010000234.1:0-267 GCA_964247955.1 uncultured Bryobacteraceae bacterium | reverse complement strand
GCAATCTCCAAAAACAGGTAAGTCCTAATCTGGTAGCTGCGCTGGAGTATGCGCGCTCAATCGGCGCTAAGATCATTGGGATTGTGGGTCGGGACGGCGGCTTTACGGCGCAAGTTGCCGATGTCTGCGTCATTATCCCAACCGTCAACCCCGCCCATGTCACTCCCCATTCCGAAGCGTTTCAGGGCATTATCTGGCATCTGCTCGTATCCCATCCGAAACTGAAAGCCGAAAAGACTCGCTGGGAGTCAATCTAAGAAGGTGGAA
>CAXTWT010000233.1:0-7969 GCA_964247955.1 uncultured Bryobacteraceae bacterium | reverse complement strand
GTTCGGATTGCTTGCTCGTATTGCGAGAAGGACCGCATAGCGGAATCCTTCTTTAAAACTAAGCCCGGTGTAACAAGCGCCTCAGCGACTTCCCTTTTAATATCCGGTAGTGCGCCAAGAACCTCGATCTTCAACGTGCGAGCCGCCTGTTCCGGTTCAACCAAAGTGTGATCGAATGTGTCGATGATCAGAGCACCGAGTATCCCTAATACGAGAGAAATCAGCAAAGCAGCCCCAATGAAAACTGGTTTTTGGGGAAAGACTGCGGTTGCCGAGGGCAGCGCTGGGTCAATCACGCGCGCAACGTTGTGACGGAAGGCGCCGTTAATCTCATACTCTTTAATGCGGCGCGTCATTTCGCCGTAAAGTTGTTTATCGCCCTCGGCATCGCGTTTTAATTGTTCGTAACGGTGACGAACGCCGCTCAAGCCATCCATTTCACCTTTCGTCCTGTTAATCATTGCTGCCAAGCTCTTTTCATGTCCGACGCTTTGTTGGTAAACAGATTGAACTCGCTCCTCTGCGTTAGTCCGATCCTCATTCAGCTGAGCGCTGAGTTCCTCCACTTCATTGGCCGCTTTTCGGTATTCGGCGTGGTTCGGACCGTAAATGGTCTTGATTTGTGCAAACTTCTGGCGTGCATCGTTAAGCTTTTCGGTGAGCCGTGTCAGTGTTTCTCCTTGTGCCGTCGATTGTGCGGCAGCGACCGTTTTCGCTTGCACTGCTTGTACGGCAGCTTCTTTCCTGGCGCGTTCACTTTGAGCCGTAGTCAGCTCCGTAGTTAGTTGACTGAGACGTGCTGTCAGTAGGCTGGTTCGCTGATCGGGATCGAGAATGCCGAGTTGCGTTTCGAAAGCAGCCAGTGCCTTTTCAGAACCCACCATCTTGGTCTTGAGTTCTGCGACCTGCCGTTCCATAACCGCCGCACGGTCTGTAGCAGATTGAGCTTGCAGGTCGGCTGAGCGGTCTGCGTAGGCAGTTGCAATCGCGTTCGCTACGTCAGCAGCAAGCTGCGGATTGTGTGCGCGGTATGAAACATCAATTACGTAGCTGTTCGGTGGACGTTTAATCTGAAGACGCTTTAAAGTGACGGCTCCGTCGCGCAGATTGGTAATCTGCTGAGCGGATTTCCCCTTCAGTTGTCCTTCTTCTTCGAGAAGTTGATACTTTTGCACGACCGGGCGTAGAACAGCATCGGATGTAATGGATTCTAAAGTAGTGGTCAGGATCTGATCCATGTCATTAATAGGGTTGTTGTTAGGAGCAGATTCCGGCCCGATGACACCGGCGCCTCCAGGATGATCGATCTCGATTTTGGCTGTGGCTTCATAGAGCGGACGCATCTGCATTACGAAGAAGGTGGTAGCAGCTACAATGACTAAAACGAAAGACAGAATCTTCCATTTCTGACGGCCGAGTAGAGCAAAGAATGAGCTAACAGAAGTATTGGCAGTCTCCTCATCCGTGAGAGCCATCGAGACCGGTGAAATCAACGAAACTGGAGCGACTGGCTCTGGTCGGAGCGGCATTAATTGTTTTTCCATTTTTTATTCCTTTTCCTTGTGCTGATGTCGATACTTATGGAATCATCACTGCTCTGGTTCCGAGCTGAGTAACGCTATTTAAAATTCCAGCTCCTATGTGCTTACCCTTGCTGTCGGGAACATAGAGGACGTCCGAGCCATAGAGTGGAACGTCCGGTGATTTGCGCGTGAGCAGCGCATTGAGCTGGACTGGAACTTCCGTTCGTTGCCCATTCTCGTCCTGACGATAGATGTAGGCCGTTGCTTTTGAATACGGCAGTGTGCCTTCGCACTCGGCCATAATCTTGAGAACAGTGGTGCTCTGACCATCGTGCAGCGGGAAAGCCCCAGGTTTCTTGACGTTTCCCATCACGTACACTTTCGCCGCTTCCGGCACCCTCACTTCCTCGCCGCCGGCGAGCACGGGATTAATATCCGCAGTGGGAGATTCCAGGAGCTTCTTCAATGGAATGGTTTGACGTGTATGAGTGTTGGGCGCTGTCAGAATAACGACGGCGCCCGCTTCGGGAGATACGCCTTCCGCTGCTGAAAGAACATCCAGCAGCGTCATATGACCGGCCACTTGCACCTGTCCAGGACGTTTCACTGCTCCGGCAACCGTAACCATATGGCTTCGGTATTCAACAACCTGAACGGAAACAACAGGTTGAACTAGGATTTGCTCCTTCACCAGCTCCTGGGTCACTGCGTCAGCGATTGCCGGGGGCGTTAAGCCATTGACTGATACCGCTTGTTTGAGTAGCGGTAGAGTCAATTGGCCATCTTTCGCTACCCGGAACGTCCTGGTCAGTTCCGCACAGTCGGCTACGGAGAGCGCCAGCAAGTCATCCGGGCCCACTGCTTCAATCGGGAGATTGCTTTCGAGCGGAGGCCGGTTACGAAGGTCTGGGGTTTGGCCTGACGCAGATAGAACAAGGGCGTGCAGAGCTAGTAGTATGCTTAATGGTCTGGTTCGGTTCATTGTAGTTTTTATATGAGCTTTCGGGTTTTAGTGAAAATCACGCATTCAGCTTTCCGTGAATCGTTTGGCAAGATCTGCCACCTGCTGAACAACGGCATCTAAGCGCTGTTTCATGCTTTCGAGTACCGCTTCTGCCGTTTCTGGAGGATGGCTGCTAAATGCAAGCACGGCACAGCGAGCAAAGATGGACATGCTCTCGAAATTGCGTTCCTGGCGAATATGGTCGGCGGCGGCGTACTCCTGTTCAGACAAGCGAAAGCTTATGGTTTTATTTTTTGGGTCGCGGATAGACATGGAGAGTTCTGCAGTAACAACACGGGCAGTGCAATTTAAATAATTTCCACGGCTGACGGTTCAATGCTCAGCGAAACGGATCTCTGAAGAAGCTGAACCGAAACAACGAAACTCGCTGCAGCAGCGTCTCGTACGAGAACGCCTTCAATCCCCCGAAGGGAGCCGGCGATCACTCGAACACGGTCCCCGATTCTCGGAACAGGAGCAGCCGCGCCGCCTGCCTCGACTGTCCGACGAATGGCCTCGATCTCGGACGCTGATATTGCGGCGGCTTGCGAACCAAAGCCCACAACACGCTCCACCGCGCTGCTGGAAAGCACCTTTGACTTGTTTGATAGATCGAAGCGGCAGAACAGGTAGCCAGGGAAAATCGGCTCAGTCACCGACTTGAGCCGGTCAGAATACTTGCGCCGGGTTTTCACTTGCGGACAATACGACTCAAAACCGTAATAATCTAGTGAAGCCAGCGCCACGGCTTCGGAACGTGTTCGAATCTTGAGTGCATACCAATCGAGTCCTGTCATTTTTATTTCTCCGCCAATTGGGCAGGCTTCGCCCATACTTGTCACATCGTCGTTTTCAGGAAGAAACTAATAGGGGCTGAGGAGTAAATCCGTTCTGCCTGGGCCTCAGCGGTGAGCTTCTCAGTCCGCTGTTTGCTTCGGATGAAATCGAGTGTAGCTGCTACGTATACATCGGTCAACAGTTGCAAACATTCGTGTGTACCAGAACAAACACAGCCCCAACTGCCCGTACGAAGTACGGGACTAAGCACATCCAAATCAGCAAGTCCCGTCTTCCTCCGCCCCTATTTCCGAGTTCGTCCTTTCACATTATTCTGCTTTCGGGTCATCTTTCCCGTTCCTTCCTTCAGCCACGAACTCAATTTAAAAAGTCTAATGTGACCCAACTCCTACTACGGAACGATTGAACCTTAACCATGAGTAAGCTGAGTGCAAATTGCTAGGGTTTGGGCAGACTTCGTCCCTTTTAGTCCCAACTGATGGTTCCTGTTTGCAGGCGCACATTGCGCGCCCGTCTTACTACTCATGTCGACAAAAAAACTCCACTTCGATAGTCAGTTCCAAACTTTTTCGCTGTGACGGAAGTTATGAAATGATTCAAAAGACAATTGGAACCCACTTGAGGCTGCAGACAGTTTTGACACACAAAATTTGTCCCTACCATCTGTCCGCCAGATCTACGCTTGCGATGTCAGCGACGAAGAGCGAGGTAGCGGCACTTACTCGAAGTTGACTACAGGCTCGCTGCCGCATCATTGTTTAGCAGCAATCTCATCGGAACTGGCTTGACTCTGTTCGAAGTCAAATTTTTCTCGAAAGCGAACTGTAGATTTCCGATAAGTTGGTGTGGAGATCCTTCAAAAAGGAAGAGATCGGGCTACATCTACCGGCCGTAACGTGACAGAGCCGGGAAAAGTTGAGTAGGAGGAGCTAGAATGCTTTTTGCAGCCGGAGGGCTTGCGTTTATAACTTTCTTGACCATTGCGTTTGTGGGTGTAGCGGATGCTCGCGCCAAATTGCGACGTTTCGAAAATGAGATTGATGCTATTTTCCCTGCTGTCGATAGTTCGCTTAGTACCGGAAATACGCCTTTAGGAGGCATTGAGCGGGTCGAGCATCACTCGCTGGAGGCGGCCGCATTTAGTTCGTCACTGCTTTCTGCCATGAGCGTTCATTCACAGACACAACATGTCTGTCCGGAAACGGTTCCTGAGGAGGCGCAGGCTTCCGTCGAGTGTGCCCGGATCGAATAGCCGGTCATTCCGTTCAGGTTGTGATGCAGAAGTAGGAAGACCTGTTCTCGGAGCAAGGCTGTAAGCACAAAAGTATGTGATAAGCGATGCGGAGCAACCGAAGGCCGGAGGGCGACGAGTGTAAACTTCCCTCCGCATCGTGGATTCAGGCGGAAGCAGGCAGCTTGCAGCGTTAAATTTTTTGGCTGGAAGCTGCTCAATCGCATTCGGTGAGCGTGCTGCTAAGCCAAATGTTTCCATGGTTGGTACGGCCGGTTTTGCACACGTCGACGCTTTCGTGGTTGCCAAGCCAGGGTCTAGCCCAACTAATTGGTGCGCCCACCGTGTGTGGTGCTTAAGTATTTCGGCTTACTCTTGTATTTTGACCATGTGCAAGGAACCGGTGCAAAGCATTCAATGCAGAAACACTATCCACTCTTGCCAGCATTCAGTTATCATGTGTTTTCTATAACTCGTTTACTTTAATTAACTATTCAATTAGGAATTTTTATTTTAGGATAAACGAGAGTTATGAAAACTTCTCTGTTATCACTTCTATTCTTAACCCCCAATTTCGTTGCTCTTGCCCAAACTCTACCCATCTCAGCTTCCGCAACTGTTCCACCTTCCGGTTGGGTGAGCATCATTTCTCAAAACAGCGGCTTGTGTCTCGACGTACCTACCTGGAGCGGATCGAATTGGGGCAACACGCCCGGCCTCATTCTCCAGCAATGGACTTGCAATGGAGGCGATATGCAGCAATGGCAGTTCACTCCCGTCAACGGCGGCTACCAAATTATCAATAAACTGAGCGGCCAGAGCATTGATGTGCTCGGGGGACCTAGTGCCCTGTCCAACGGCAACCCCGTAGGCCAATGGCCGTACTGGGGCGGTACAAATGAAATCTGGCGAATTGTCTCTAACGATGACGGAACTTACTTTCTAACGGCGGTCAACAGCGGCAAAAGTCTCGATGTCACCGGCTTGTCCACAGCTCCCGGCGGCCTATTAGAGCAGTGGGACTACTGGGGCGGCATGAACCAGAAATGGATCATCCAGACCTCTGGCGGCAATCCACCCTCACCTGCCCCGACTCCCAATCCCACGGGGTTGACGCCTCCTGCGGCTGTCCCTAATTACCACTTAGCTTGGAATGACGAGTTTAATTCGTTAAACCTAAGTCCTACGGGCAGTGGTGCCTATAACTGGTACAAGAGCTATTGGTGGGACCCTTACATTCCACCAGCGCAAAACATCACCGTGTCTAACGGCATCCTCAATTTACAATGGACACAAGGGCAGGGCGGACCGGATACGAGCATTTCGACTTTCGCCCATGATACGAGCGCGGGCAGCAGTTTCCGTTATGGCTACTTCGAGGCACGAATGAAGTGGGATGTAGTCAATGGCGCGTGGCCGGCTTTTTGGGCTCTTCCCATTCAGGCTGCCCAAGGGCAACAGCATACGGGCGAATTGGATTTTTTTGAAGGCCAGGGGTCCGATCCGCATACATTTTTTGGTACAGCGCACGAATGGCAAGGCAGCACATCTTTGTGGACTAATAGCCCCAACTATTACCCAGTAGGCTCGAATACAGACTTTAGTCAGTGGCACACATACGGAGCGCTATGGCAACCAGGAATGATCTCCTGGTACTTGGACGGTCAACTGCTGCACTCTACCAATCTTCCTTTGATCTTCGATCAGCAGAATTATTTCCTGGTGCTAGGTATGCAAGAGGGAGCGAACTGGAGTCTAGGTAGCCTGAGCGGTGTATCTGCAGTGCAAATAAACCTGCAAGTAGACTATGTTCGGGTGTGGCAGCCATAAGTGAGTTACTGGAATTGAGATCTTCGGCGTTTTGATAATCCCTCGAAAATGTCTGATCAGATTAGCTCAACCTCAGTCTTGCTGCCGGCAAATTCGTCGGGTCATTGATTTCCGGTGTCTTCCTCCGAGTTGGAGGTACGTGGAATCAGTGTTTTGCAGTCACCTAGAGGAATTTGCCGGCAGCATCAAGACTGAAGTCAGTTAACATTGAGGCGAGCTATCATTATTGGGCGTTCACCGCTCCTCCGTTTAGGACACGACTTAATCTTTCGTGAACACAGCGAATTTGCCGAGATCCAGGCCGCGCAAATGACAGTAAGAGAGGAATCTCGACATGAAGCTCCGTGTCGGTCACGGCAGAGGAGTCACAGGGTCAGAACTACCGCAACCGCTTCTCTACCTATCTAAAGCTTGTCGCTCAACATGCGGTTCGCGCCTTCCGGGAATCGTTAGGGCAATCATTCCTGGACCGCACGCTTATCACGTACATGAAAAGACTGGACCTGAATGTGCAAATAACTTTTATAACGTCACAAGCAATGCACATTCACGGTAGCGCAACAGGTTAAGCTTTCCCGTTGTGGAGGATGTGCCGGTATCACCCAGCGTCATCATTAATAACAGCGCCAGCATGCATTTAAATGGTTCTGTTGTAAAAGCGGCTACTCTTTTACTGGTGCCTCAATCGAACTCTCAAAACGAAGTCTTTGTTGTGAATGGTAACGATGGAACGTTTCGTGACGTATTCTTTAATGATGACATTCAGAAGATGGAAGAAGGATTGGCCCTGGCCCGAGTGAGACACTACCTGCTAGGCCGTTCCTGAGTCTATCTACGCGAAAGTTTTGCCACGATGAACATCGTGAGTTCCCTCTCTTCAATCTCTGCTTTGGGGTTCGAATCTCTCCTTCTCACGGAAGCTGCCGAACATTTCTCCCCGCTAACAGCCAGAACTATCTAATGGACAACAACCAAAGTCACCTCAACTTCTCCCGTGTAATATTTCTTCTTTTTATGATCTTTTCCCTGCCGCTTTCCGGCTTGGGCCAAAATGCTGACGGCCATGCGGTGCAAGAGGACGGCCCCAAACCCCCGCAACCGGGCCAAACAACCCCTAACGACCCTAACGGTGTGCCAGCTAGGCCCGCAGTGGACAAGCGCATTCTCGGTGTTCTACCCAATTACCGAACAGCGGAGATGTTTCAATCTGCCCACCCGCTCACCGCGAAGCAGAAACTAACCATCGCTTTAAAAGACTCGTTCGACTATCCACTGGTAGGCCTTTCGGCAGCTTACGCAGGTCTCTACCAACTCGAAAACAGCCATCCGGAGTTCGGCCAGGGAGTCAAGGGATATGCCTCGCGACTGGGCACTTCCTACGCGGACCAGGTGCAAGGGAATATGTTCACGGAAGGGCTCCTGCCCATTCTTTTCCGCGAAGACCCAAGATACTTCCGAATGGCGGAAGGATCAAAGAAAAAGCGGACCGTTTACGCTTTAACCCGCATCTTTGTGACTCGTACCGACGCGGGAGCTAAGTCTTTTAACTTCGCCGAAGTAATCGGCAACGGGATGGCGAGCGGC
>CAXTWT010000232.1:0-7986 GCA_964247955.1 uncultured Bryobacteraceae bacterium | reverse complement strand
TCGGAAAGAGCTTCACGAATCTCCCCGTCCTCAATGGTGATGGTCTTCGGCACGCCTTCAATCAGGTTACGGCCCTTGATCTCCATCCTCATCGGGTTATCCAGCGGGTAAGCGGAGCCAATCGTGATCTTGATCTGCTCTGCCGTGCGCTCGCCAATCAAAAGATTGTACTTGCGCTTCAGGTAGTTCATGATCGCGTCGTCCATCTCGTTGCCGGCGACGCGGACGGAGCGGGAGTAGACAATGCCTGATAAGGAAATCACGGCGACATCGGTGGTGCCTCCGCCGATGTCCACAACCATGTTGCCGGAAGGCTCGGTAATCGGCAGACCTGCGCCGATAGCCGCCACCATGGCCTGTTCCACCAGATGAACCTCGCTGGCTTTGGCGCGATAGGCCGATTCGCTGACCGCCCGCTTCTCGACTTGCGTAATCTCGCTGGGAACGCCGATGACGATGCGCGGATGGACCAGCATCTTGCGACCGTGCGCCTTCTGGATGAAATGGTTCAACATGCGCTCGGTGACTTTGAAGTCTGCAATCACACCGTCTTTCATAGGCCGGATGGCTACGATATTGCCGGGCGTACGGCCCACCATTTCCTTTGCATCCTTGCCGACAGCTTCGATGTCGCCCGTTGTTTTATTGATGGCGACAATAGACGGTTCGTTGACGACAACGCCCTTTCCCTTAGCAAATACAAGTGTGTTGGCGGTTCCCAGGTCGATGGCGAGGTCTGAAGAGATGAGGCTGAAGACGGACCGAAAGTTCATGAAAAAACTTATAAATGATGTGGAAAGAATCCCCAGGGTAACATAAGGTGTACTCCTAAGCCTCATTGAGCAAAAGCATTGTTTTCAGGTAATTGCAGCGTAGCGCCCACAACGCGCCGCCAATGGTTGGCGGCGGGCGGCTTTTCCCTCGCCGGCGCTTGCCTGCCTAAGAGAAGCGCCGGTTATCCGGGGTACGCGCTGATTGCCACTTCGGGAGAAAAATCCGTCGCCGCCCTGGACCTGACCCTGTTCCGGCTGTGGAAAACAACCCCGCTTCCTGCGGAGCCCACGGCAGTTCTTTCCGGCGGATCATCTCATCGCGCTTATGTTCTGACACCTTTGCTTGGAAGCGTTCATGCGCTCGATGGAGAACTGCGGCTGGCCGGTTCGGGCCGGTTTGCCGATACCTTGTCGGAAGTACGTTTGACGCCGGACGGCAAGCGCCTCCTTGCCATCTCGGAGGAGGCAAAGGAACTAATCGATGCGGACCCGCACTCCTTGAAAGTTCGTCGCCGCTACAAGCTGAAGGCGGAACCGCTCCACATGGATCTCGGGATACCGGACTATGCGGCGGTGTCAACTGGCGCTCACGGCATTGCCGAGTTGATTCAATTGAGTTCGGGCCGACGCTGGAGTTGTCAACTGCCGGGGTCAATGGGCGCTATACGGTTCCGGGCTGATGGGCAGCTTCTTCTCGCCGCTAACCCGGAAGGCAAATCGCTGATGGTGCTGTCGGTTCCAAAGCTGGAAACCATCGCTGAACTGCCGTTGTCTATGACGCCAAGCAATCTTTGTTTCGGCGCTGGTGGAGGGCAATTGTTTGTTTCCGGCGAAGGCGCCGACGGGGTGGCGATTGTTTTCCCGTATCAAATGCTGGAAGTGGAACAAACCGTGCTGGCGGGCCGGAACCCAGGCGTGATGGCCTGCTCCGAAAATCCGGCTTATCTCTTTGTCGGCAGCGCCAGCGGCACGGACGTTTGTGTTTTAAACGTGTACAATCGCAAGGAGATTGGTATTGTCGACATCACGCAGCGGCCGGCATTTATCACGACCACGCCCGACAGCCAGTACGCTCTTATACTCGATGAACAGTCCGGCAATCTAGCGGTCATTCATATCACGGCGATACGGTCGAACGGCGTAGCCGGGCGTTTCAAATCAGGAGCATCGTTGTTCACCATGCTGCCTGTCGGCGCCAAGCCAGTACAGGCGGTCGTGGTGCCGCAAGCCGTTTAGCCGGCTGCCCAAGCGCCAACGACCGCCAGCGCAGCCAAGGCAGCAGTTTCAGCCCGCAAAACCGTTGCGCCGAGGGAACACGAACGCCAACCGGCAAGGAGGGCTGCTTCCCGTTCCTCGTCCGTCCAGCCGCCTTCCGGCCCTAAAAGCAGGGCCACATGAGGGCAGGATTTCCGGTCCTGCGGCAGGCGTTGCAGCACCGGAGTGCTGGACGATTCATCCAACAACAGTCGGACATCGGCCTCAATTGACAGAGCTTTCGCTGCGCGTACCGTCGGTTCAATGCGGGGCAGGTAGTCGCGCCGGGATTGCTGGCTGGCCTCCAACGCAATTCTTTCCCAGCGCTCCAGGCGTTTTGCTGACGCCTGCGCCAGACCGCGCTCGGTACGAACGGCTTCGGCAGGCTGAACCGTTGAAACGCCCAGCTCCGTTGCCTTCTCAATCATCCATTCGAAATGGTCAAACTTGAAGAGCGACGCAACCAGCGTGGTTTGCAGGAGCGACGGCTTTGCTTCGATGGTTTCCACAGTGCGAAACGCGACTAAAGATTTGCGAGCCGTTTCCACTTCCGCCAGATACACGTTTTTGTTATCTGAAATTTCGAAGCGTTGGCCCGGTTCAACCCGCAGCACGCGCACGAGATGTTCCGCATCCGTTCCGGTCAGTTCCGCTACCCCCCGGCGAACTTCCGAGACGAAAAAACGACGTCGAGCCATTTACTTTTTAGCAGGCGGAGCAGCAGCATGACTGGCATCGCTCCGCTTTTTGATGTCGGCTATGAAGTCAACCATCATCTTGTTGATTTCCGGACCGGCCCCGGCCATCTGCCCCTGGCCGATAGCGTTAAACTTTGCCATCAAGGTTGGTAACTTGCTCATGTAAGCCTGTCCGGCAGGAGAGCGGTAAAAAGCCAGAATTCCGTTGAGCTCATCGGCGCTGAAAGTATCCGCATAGGCTTGCGCAAATTGCGGCTTTACCTTCTGCCAGTTCAGGCGCTGGGCCAGCAGAGCGAAGATCCGTTCTTGAAAACGGTTGAAATCGCCCTGATACTTAGTCGGATCATCAAATTTACGGACCTCTTGCGTAAACCCCTGCGTTGCCGCCTGGTGAAAGGCCATTTTATATTGATCCAGCGCTCCCTGCATCATAGATTCCGGCTTGGTCAAACGGAAAATTTCTTCAATAGCGGCAGCCTTCTTCGGATCAGGAGCGGGTGCAGACGCAGGTTTACCGGGTGTTGTCGTCTTCGCAGTCTGCCCAAAACCGGAGAACGGCACGCTGAACAGGCAGCAGAGCAGCAGACTTGCAGGTGCTTGTTGTAATTTCATCAGCACTTTCAGTGTAAGTGGATGTGATGCTGGTAATGATTAATCCAGTATGATCGGCCATTTGCGGGGAACGGTTTTCGAGAAAAACCCAAACGAAGTCATTGTGGAAGCGGCGGGCGTCGGCTACGAAGTAGTCATCCCGATTTCGACTTATACGGTATTGCCCAACACCGGCGCGCCGGTATCACTGCGCATCTACACGCATGTTCGCGAAGACGCGCTGACCTTGTTCGGGTTTGCGACGGCGGAAGAGAAAGCGGTATTCGAGCGCCTGATCTCGGTCAGCGGCATTGGCCCCAAACTGGCCGTTACAGTGCTGTCCGGTTTGGCAACCGCTGACCTGATTGCGGCGATTCGGACGGGAGATGTTCCCCGGCTGGTGCGTATTCCGGGCGTCGGCAAAAAGACGGCGGAACGGATGGTTTTAGAGCTGAAGGACAAACTGGCGGCGGTGGAAGCGGCGATGCCGGGCCGCGACGGCGCCCCTGTAACTGGACCGTCTATGACCGTGCTGGAGCGGGATGTGCTTTCCGCGCTGCAAAACTTGGGGTGTTCGCGTCCCGCCGCCGAAGAAGCCGTGCGAAAGGTGCGGGAGCGTGGATCGCCGGAAGAGTTTGAGCCGTTCTTCCGGGCCGCGATGGGGCTGATCCGATAAGATCCTTTCCCATGCGCTAAGGTTAAAATTTGGTGCGCGCACAAGATACTGTTTCTCCGACCATGCAAGAAGATGAAAAGCAGATTGAGGCCGCGCTGCGTCCCACGACGCTCAGCGACTTCGCAGGACAGCCGCATGTGCGCGAGCAGTTATCGATTGCCATAGAAGCGGCGAAGGCGCGCGGCGAAGCCATGGACCACGTGCTGCTGTGCGGCCCTCCGGGGCTAGGCAAAACAACCCTGGCGGGAATCGTGGCGCAGGAACTGGCCGTGGCGATGGACCAGACTGCCGGGCCGGTGTTGCAGAAGAAGCTCGATCTGACCGGCATCCTCAGCAATGTCCGTCCCAAGCAGGTCTTTTTTGTTGATGAAATCCATCGCCTGATGCCGGATATTGAGGAGCTTTTGTACTCGGCGCTTGAGGACTTCCGGCTGGACATTCTCATCGGAACGGGACCGGGCGCGCGCACGCATTCCCTTTCACTGCCCCGCTTCACGGCTATTGGAGCAACCACGCGCCAAGGCTTATTAAGCGCGCCGCTGCGGGGACGTTTCGGTATCGTTCTACGCCTGGACCCATATGACGAAGAAACGCTGGCGAAGATCGTGGAGCGTTCGGCCCGTTTGCTGGAGATCGGCATTACCTACGATGCGGCGCGCGAGATTGCCCGACGCGGACGCGGCACGCCGCGCATTGCCAACCGTTTACTGCGAAGGGTTCGCGACTACGCGCAAGTTCGGGCCAATGGGTTCATCGACCACGGAGTAGCGGAGGCAGCACTGGACTTGCTTAAGGTAGACCGCTATGGTTTGGACGAACTGGACCGCAAGATCATGACAACCATTGCCGTCAACTTCGGCGGCGGCCCGGTAGGGCTGAACACCATCGCGGCATCCGTAGACGAGCAGGCGGACACCATTGAGGAAGTATATGAGCCTTACCTGATGCAGCTCGGCTTCCTGGACCGAACACCACGCGGGCGGATCGCAACGGACCGTGCCTTTGATTATTTTCAGATTCCGAGGCGGACCCAGTTTCCGGGGCAGAACCCTTTATTCTGACCGGATGCCGGTTTACTCCCCGGCAATGGTGAAACCGGCTGCTTTCAGCTTGGCGGCGTCAACGGCCGCGTGCTCTCCTTCGACGCGCTCGGCTGGACCTTGCTTCATTTCAATCAACAGAATTTCGCGTTCGGTAAGCTGATCGGTGCCGCCTTCGGCATTGGGTTCCGCCGGCTGAACCGGTTCGCGCAAGCGGGAAACCTGAAGAACTTGTTCTGATGAGAAAACCGCGCCGGTGCTTAATTCAATAAGTGCCATCTCGACGGTTTATGCTACCATGCGCGGACAAAGAAAGCGCAAATTCCACGGAAAGCGCCAGCTATACATTTGAATCAGGAAAAAACAAATTCGTGCGGGTTTTCGTCAACAGGGAACGACGGTCCAAGCTTGCCCTTGCTTGTAATGAGAGGACCTGTTAAATAAGCGCCCTTTTCAGATTCGCTATAAGTTTGCTCGATAGCATGAATAATTAGGGATCGAATGGATGTGCCGGACTGCTCCGCTCTATGGCGAAGCTTGTCACGCAGTGGTTCAGGAATGTCAATCATGCGGGCTGACATGCCTTGATTATGTCTTAAATGACGCCAAAAAAGTGTGCCTGGAGCGCAACTACAAATTGAAAATGTAGAAGGAACATATAATAAGTCTATATAGAATGCCTTCTATTCTGGTTCAGTTTGACGAGGCCACTTTGCAGGCGCTTGACCGGGTCGCCCCGGCAGCCAAAAGGGAGCGGGCAGAGTTTATCCGGCAAGCTGTTCGAGAAGCGATTCGGAAACAGGAATTTGCGAGGATGCGCGAAGCATATCGTCAACAGCCTGATACGGCTAACGAAGCAGATAACTGGTCAACAGCGGAAGAGTTTACGGAGTGAAGCAATTTGAAATTTGGTGGGCCAATCTGCCTCAACCTGCTGGCCGTCGTCCAGTACTTCTTTTAAGCCGTGATGATTCTTATGCTTATCTGAATAAGTTTGTTGTTGCAGAGATTACAACCACAATTCGCCACATTCCAGTGGAAGTGCCGCTGGGCACACATGAAGGGCTATCAAAGCCTTGTGTAGTCAATTGTGACAATCTGCGAACTGTAGCCAAGCAGTGGCTTTCTGAGCGCATCTCCAAACTCCCGCAACGTAGAATAAACGAGGTAAAACGGGCTGTCGGATATGCGTTTGGCTGGAACGAGTTGATCATTTTGCCAAATACATTCTAAAGAACTTACATCGGCTTTTGACTTAAATAAGCTAAGTGCCGTAACAGCTCCAGTACTTTCCCTCTTGTAGCAGATTGCAATTTGTGATATTCAATTAGCAGATTGTTATATGAGCGTGGCCGAGAAAATTCGGTATCTCCGGGTCGTGGAGGGGCATCTTCGGGGTCTTAACCGTGAGATGACGCAGAAGGAGGTAGTCACCGCGATTCGTAATGAATTCCAGCGCACAGTGAGCCAGCCTTACCTTTCTCAATTGGAGAGCGGACGCCGTAAGCACTTGACCAACACCACGCGCCTGCTGCTGGCTAAGTTCTTCCGCGTTCATCCCGGCTATCTGGTGGATGACCCGGAAGGTTTTCAAACCGAGCTGATTACGGATCTGCGCGATACCGAGGACAAGCTGGATCTTTGGCTGATTGCCGGAGCCGAACGGTTCCACCGTGATCCGCAATTGGCAGAAGCCTTGCTCCAAATTTCGCGGCATCAGGATACGCGCAAGTGCCTTTTGCTGCTGGCCGCGATTTTGGATACGCCGGATCTGGTCAGCCGCTTATGGGAAGTGTTGCAACTCAAGGAGGAAAGGGAACATGACGTGGCCTAATATTTACCTGTTCTGTCTAATTGTGGGTGGTTTGTGGAGTGTGATTTCGCTTCTGGGCGGCATGCACATCGGCCACGGCCACTTCCATTTTCATCACCATGGGCATGGCGGGGCAGGACACGGCGGCTCGGCCCACAGCGGCGGTCATTCGCATATGTCCGACATGCTGAACCCAAGCTCCCTTGCCGTGTTCCTGGCCTGGTTCGGCGGCATCGGTTATCTGCTCACGCGCCATTCCGGGTTCGAGCTTTGGATTGATTTTGGATTTGCGGCGGCAGTCGGATTGCTGGGAGCCTGGCTTCTGTCCAGCTTTTTGCGCCTTCTGCAGGAACGCGAGCGTCCGCTCGATCCTGCCGATTACGAGATGACCGGAGTGCTCGGCCAGGTTTCCAGCCCCATCCGTTCCGGCGGAGTGGGCGAAGTAATTTACCTTCGCGACGGAGGCAGAAAGATGGTGCCTGCGCGCAGCGAAGAAGACATTGATATCGGCCGTGGACAGGAAGTGATTGTCACGCGCTATGAAAAGGGAATTGCGTACGTACGCACCTGGGAAGCAATGACCCGGTTGAACAACTCATCGTTGAGTTCAGAAACATTGCAAAAGGAGAATCGAGATGTTCGGTGAAGTTGTGATTGTGGCAGTGATTGTTGTGCTGATTCTGCTCAGCTTGATGACGACCATGGCGACGTTGTATCGGAAAGCAGGGCCGCACGAAGCTCTTATTGTGTACGGCATGCGCGGAACCCGCATCATCAAAGGGCAGGGAACTGTGATCTTTCCCATGGTGGAAAACTACCGCCAGCTTTCCCTGCAACTGATGTCGTTTGATGTCGCGCCGCAGCAGGACCTTTATACAAAGCAGGGCGTGGCCGTCACGGTGGAAGCGGTAGCGCAAATCAAAGTAAAAAGCGATCCCGAATCTATTCAAACTGCCGCTGAGCAGTTCCTAACAAAGACTGATCAGGCGCGCGAAGGCTTGATCCGGCTCGTTCTGGAAGGCCACCTGCGCGGCATTATCGGGCAGCTTTCCGTGGAACAGATCGTGAAAGAACCGGAAATGGTAGGCGACCGCATGCGGGCCACCTGCGCTGACGATTTGAGCAAGATGGGGCTGGAGGT
>CAXTWT010000231.1:2628-8035 GCA_964247955.1 uncultured Bryobacteraceae bacterium | reverse complement strand
GTTGGGCTCATAACCCAAAGGTCGCAAGTTCAAATCTTGCCCCCGCAACCAAAAGTCTCTCCCCAAATTATCTAAATAGTTCGATCCTGCGCATAGTAAGTCTCCACATTACGTTTAGCTTTTAAGACGAGCACCAAACGGGTATAAGAAGTCCTCCACGATGCGGAACTGCTTGGCGTCGGAATGATTGGGATTAAGGAGAAAGTTTGCCGTCGCCGGCACAATAACACTCGGAACTTTCAGCAGGACGGACTCATTCTTTTCGAGCCATGCCGTTCCAAGGTCACGCGTTACCTCAAGTCGCACCCGCCAATCCTGAGGCATGTTACTGATCTTGATAGCCGGAAAATCCATATCCGGTCCTTCAATCTTTAGTAGCGTGAACTCCGGCGGAACATCATTGGCGCTGGTATGCACACAGACTTCCAGGAGCGCCGCTGCTGGATTCTCCGCCAGATATACCACTGGATGGCCCGCGTAATGCCAGCGTCCGGCAGCTTTCCGGCCACCTGCTCCGCTAAGGTCGCGATGACGGCTGATCCGCCACAGAATCATTTAAACGAACATGCCTTCGTCGATCTGAATGAGCATTTCCTCGACAATCCGGCTACCCGTATCGGTGTTCAGCAGTGAGAGCGGCGTGCGTTCGTCGAGTCGGGCGTGAGGCTTGCGCAGCCAAGCGAGAGCCCGTTCGCGGCTTCCGTAAACGGATTCTGTCAGCGAAAGAACCCGGATGACTCGCATCACACGGTCAGATTCCTCCACTGTCAGCTTTTCCCGGCGGGAACGGCGATGCTGGAGCGTCCGGGACGGGATCACCACGGCATCAATCTCGCGTCGCTCCAACCCAAGGGTGGCCAGCCGTTTAATTACTGACGGAGGAAGCCGTCCTTCCACGATACGAAGCATCTCGCTCTCTGTGGCGGGAGGCTGGACGCCTAGCCAGTCACCGATCTGTGCTTTAGTGGCAATCATAAGCTGCTCCCTGCTACATTGTGCCACAGAAGAATAGGCAAAATGCTACATAGCAGTCGTAACGTTCTCCACCAAATTTTCGTTTATGTCGGACGTGCAAATGTATTGGACGTGAGTCCTGGCAAATAACAGGCGAAATTCTCCAGCCGATTTCCACTTATCAGAAGTCATGACGTTCTTCACGTCAACACTCACTGCATGAACAGCGGAACGATTTGGGCTTGTGCCGTTTCAGCCAAGGATCGAACGCTTTGGCTGCTGCTCGGCCTCGGCGGTTGTTATCTCGCTACGCTCGGCTGCTTGGCAATCGCTGGAATCCATCCCAGGATTCCATGGACTCTCTTTGCAAGTTTGGTGGTTACAGCCATGCCCTTTGCCTGCTGTGCGGTTTGGATCGCTATGTGGGCGAAGTACTGGTCCGGAGCGCTTGCAAACGCGGCCTGTATAGCTGGCGGCCTTTTCGGATTGTATTTGTATCAGCAGTATGCTATCTGGGGTTTGGGCGCTTTGTTCTTTCTTTGCTCCAATCGAAAATCGCTGACTCGATCCAGGGTTGTTGCGACAGCAGTAACGGCAACAGGCATGCTGCTCCTTTATGCGACGATTTTCAACTGCAATTATCTGTTGGCGAAATTCATCGTACACCGGAGACACGATGCAGAACTCGCGGCTATCGACTGTCAGCTATATAGCCTGATTGTGGGCCACACGGCCTCGTATGAGGGCATTTTCCCGCTTTTCCGAAATCATGGCGTATTCAGCCTCTTTGAAAGCGGGTACATCATCTTGTTTGCCGAAATTATGCTTACCGGATTGCTTATTGCCGTCTCCAACTCCCGTCGCGATCTGTTTCGTTTCTTTGCCGTGCTCGGCGCAGCGTATGCAATTGGCTTAGTGACATTTGCCGTATTTCCGGCAGTCGGCCCTCCCATTGCGTTCCCCCGTTCGTTAGCATCCGATTTTCACAACACCGTTACTTACCACATCATGAGCGGTGAATGGGCTGAGTTTCAGGCTTTGATGCAGGCAAAGGCGATTAATGGGCTTGGGTATTTTGTCGCAGTGCCTAGCTTGCACGTGTTAGCGAGCGTAATCCTGCAAGGATTCCTGCGAAGGTCTTCTGTTTTGTTCTGGGCATTTATGCCGATCAATGCCGTAATTGTTTGCAGCACTGTAGTACTCGGCCAGCATTACATTGTCGATCTACTGGCAGGTCTGGCAGTAGGCGCGGCAATGTGGCCTTTTACCGGCGTTGCTCCGGACGTCGTTCAAGCAAGACATCAAAACCAAGCGCGATCAACCGCAGTGGTGTTGCCGAGCTAAAACAAAAGCAGCCGGGCTTACGCGCTGTAGTGCGCGTCAAGCAGGTCCAGTTCACGCTCCAAGTCTCTGAGAACCTCATCGTGAACTTTGTTTTGTTGGCGCAATCGCAGCGCGACGGAACGCTCTACTTCGCGGAGTTGCCGCGCAACAGCGTCGTACTGCTGAACCTGCTCCCGGGTGATTGCGCCGTTAGGAGAGTCACTAGGCAGGTCGCTTTCTTCTTCGAGCAACGCCCAACGGCGTTGGTAGTGAAGCTGGAGTTGATCGAGAATGCCGTCTCCCTCCGCTGCGTGGTTCTGACGCATTTGTTCGAGCGATGTCAGGGCGGCGGAGATCATCTCGCGGCGCACCATTTCTTCCTCCCCGGTATTTGCTGAGCCGCTTAAGCCGAGCTTCCGAATAATCGGCGGAAGGCTCAGTCCTTGCAAAACCAAAGTGGTGAAAATAACGCAGAACGTTAGGAAAATCAGCATGTTTCTTTGCGGAAAGGCTTCCCCGTTGTTCAATTTTTCCGGCAGCGAGACAGCGGCGGCCAAGGCTAAAACGCCGCGCATTCCGGCCCAGCCGACAACAAAGGCGGCCCGCTTTGAAAACGGCTCGGCAATCCCGGAACGGAAACGGGAATGAAGGCGGGAGATCAGCCAGGCGCTGGGAAACACCCAAATGAGGCGAAGCAGGACCACCACGGCGCAGAACAAGGCAGCATAGGCAAGCAGGCGGGCAAAGCTGAAAGGTCGGATGTCGGAAAGGATCACAGGAAGCTGTAAGCCGAGAACCAGGAACACGATGCCGTTCAGAGCGAAATCCACCGTTCGCCAGACAGCGGAAGATTCAAGACGGGCGTGCAGGGAGTAATAACCGGAACTGCGACGGCCCAGAAAGAGGCCGCAGGCAATGGTTGCCATCACGCCCGAGCAGCCCGCAGCCTCTGCGGTCAAGTAAGCGATATAGGGAGTCACGACGCTGAGGGTAATTTCAATCGGCGCTTCCGAAATCTTCCGCCCCACCCATTCAAAAACAATGCCGACAATGACGCCGATGGCGACACCGGCTGTGATCAGGTAAAAGAGCTGCCATGTTCCTTCGAGAAAGGTCGGGGTCACGCCGGTAACGACGAGAGCGGCGGTGAACTTCAAGGCCACCAATCCGCTGCCGTCGTTCACCAGGCTTTCTGCTTCCAGCAAATCGGTCAAGCGGCGCGGTATGCCGAGCCGCCGGGCGGTCGCTGTCGCGGAGATCGGATCGGTAGTGGCGACGACCGCCCCTAGCACTAATCCAAGCCGCCAGTCAAAGCCCGGCAGCATCGAGCGTACAACTAGAGCGACCCCGAACACCGTAAAGCCCACCAACCCGAAGGCGAGCATGAAAATGCTGAACAAGTTGCGCCGGAACTCACGCCAGGAGGTATGGAATGCCGCAAAAAAGACCAGCGGCGGCAGGATGATAAGAAAGACCACATTTGGGTTCAGAGTGATAATAGGCGCATGCGGCACCAAGCTCAGGCATAGGCCGCCGATGACGAGAACAATGGGATAAGGGATGCCGACCCGCTTCGCCAAGGCCGCTAAGGCGGCGACAAGCAAAAGCAGAGCAAGAATGACAAGCTCGACATGACTGATTCCGGCTGCTTGCATAGGCAGTCTTGACGACAAGATAGCGCAGGGTGATTCAAAACTCTTATTTGCGACGGTTTCCGCTCGGCATGTTCAGCCGTTTCACACGCCCGAGGCAATAAAGATCGTATGATGTAGCAGGAAGGTTTCGCCATGCCCGGAAATTCGACTTTTCCTTATGAGACACGCCTGAACATTCTGCACGGACCTTTGGAAATCATTGATGAAAAAGCTCTTGCTGATGCTTGCGAGCATGACTGGTATAACCAGACTCTTTGCAAAGTGAACGATTCCGTGATCCGCCTCGGCGTAGTGAAGGGCGAGTATCACTGGCATAAACACGATGAGGACGACGAGTTCTTTTATGTTATTGATGGTCAGTTGCTCATCGACCTCGAAGATCGCACGATTGAGCTTTCGCCGCGACAGGGCTTTGTCGTCCCGAAAGGAACGGTGCATCGCACACGCGCCGTCCAGCGAACGACTATGTTGATGGCGGAGAACTGCGGGATTATACCGACAGGAAGTTGAGTACTGCTCCTATGCAAATCAGGTCACGAGCGTCGGTCATACATCTGCCGATCCTCACCCTAGCCAAGCACATTCTGCTGGAGATGTGACGTTACTGGAAAACGATCTACAGCAAACTTTGATAAGTTAACTTCCAGTCGATAGCTCATCCTTATGGAAAAACCCCGTTTAAGTTTTTGGCAGATCTGGAATATGAGTTTCGGCTTTCTGGGAATACAGTTCGGCTGGACTTTGCAGATGAATACTATGAGTCCAATCTACGAGTATCTGGGCGCTCAACCGGACCAGTTGCCGCTGCTCTGGCTGGCCGCGCCGCTGACGGGTTTGCTGGTGCAGCCGATTATCGGGCACTGGAGCGATAACACCTGGGGACCTTTGGGCAGGCGGCGTCCCTTCTTTCTGACCGGCGCGATTCTGAGTTCATGCGCTCTTGTTCTCATGCCGTTGAGTTCGGCGTTGTGGATGGCGGCGGGCCTTCTCTGGATTCTGGACGCTTCCATCAATATCAGCATGGAGCCGTTCCGGGCTTTCGTCGCGGACATGCTCCCCGATGAGCAGCGGGCGCGAGGGTTCACCATGCAAAGCTTCTTTATCGGGGTGGGAAGCGTGGCGGCCTCGTATCTTCCCTTGCTGTTGCAACGGGTACTGCCTCCCGGCGGCGCAGGAAGCGGCAGGGCCATACCGGAATTGGTGCGAGTGTCTTTCACGGTCGGCGCGGTTGCTTTTATCAGCGCGGTCCTGTTGACAGTTTTCACCACCAAAGAGTACCCGCCTTCCGCGCAGGAGCGCGAGCGCTTAAAGACGGCTAAGCACTTCGATTTCGGGGAGATCGTCAAGGCTGTTCGGGAGATGCCGGTTACCATGCGACAGCTCGCCTTGGTGCAGTTTCTAACCTGGATGGGGCTGTTCTGCATGTTTCTGTATTTCGCTGTGGCGGTGGCGCACAACGTTTTCGGCGCGCGCTC
>CAXTWT010000231.1:0-2528 GCA_964247955.1 uncultured Bryobacteraceae bacterium | reverse complement strand
CTTTTGTCCGAAGGCGTGATTCGTCGTTCCGCAGATTTGATTGATTTGCGGCCGTTAGGCACGGAGCCGTTCAATGAGATGGCGGCGGAGTTGTCCCGCGAGGTCGATTTTGATTCCTGGAAGCTTCAGCGGAATACCGTGGTGAACTCCAGTTGCGGCGTTTGCGGGAAGCGCAGCCGGGACCTGATCGCACGGCCCGATTACCGGGCGAACCATGACAGCTTGCAGATAGACGCGGCGCTGATCTATCAATTACCAACTCTGCTGGCCGAGCGGCAGAAAACTTTTTCGCAAACCGGCGGATTGCATGCCGCTGCCCTGGTGGGCGCGGGCGGAGAGATCGAACAAGTGTTTGAAGATATTGGCCGTCATAACGCGCTGGACAAATTGATCGGCCATTGCCTGTTGCAGAACCGTTTGCCTTTGAATAACCGCGTCCTATTTCTGAGCAGCCGGAGCAGCTTTGAGCTGGTGCAAAAGACTGCCATGGCGGGCAGTTCGGTGCTTGTCACTGTGGGAGCGCCGTCGAGCTTAGCAATTGAAACTGCGCGTGAATTCGGCATTACGCTGGTCGGTTTTGCCCGCGAAAGGCGATTTAATATTTACTCGGGAGACTGGCGGATAAGATTGTAATAGATGAAACTACGCTTTCGTCAGAACAGCCTTCGTCTTCGCGTGAACCAGCGCGAGGTGGAGGAATTGGCCGCAGGGGTAGCACTGCAGGAACAAGTAAGTTTTCCGGGCAATGCCCGTATGCAATACATTCTGGAGCCGTACGGGCAGAGTACGGCAGCGGCCTCGTTTGAGAGCGGGGTGATCCGTGTATCGGCCCCCGGCAATGATGTAAAGCAGTGGGCCGACAGCGAAGCCATCGGCCTGTATTTCAACCTTCCCGCCGACGGATCTTTCCTCAAAGTAGCCATTGAAAAGGATCTGGAATGCACGGACGGGCCGCCCGAAGAACGCGACCCGCTCGCGTTTCCCAGGTCCGGCGAAGCTTGCTAAAACGCTGCCGCATGAAACCTACTGTCGTTCGGCGTCACGGTGACGTTCTTTTACGGAAAATCCCGCTTTTTTCAAGTGCTTGTTGATCTCGTGCGCGATCAGAACCGAGCGGTGATGGCCGCCGGTGCATCCAAAGGAAATGGTGAGATAACTTTTGCCCTCGCGGATATAGTGCGGCAGAAGATAGATCAGCAGATCCGAGATACGATTGATAAACTCCGTGGTTTGCGGAAAGGAACGGATATAGCGGGCAACGCTCGGATGCCGCCCGGTCAGGTGTTTGAACTCAGGGATGTAATTGGGGTTGGGCAGAAAACGGACATCGAACACCAGATCGCTGTCGGAGGGCACGCCGTAACGAAAGCCGAAGCTGTTGATGTAAACCGTAATGTTGGCAGGGTCATCCAGATCCTTGAACTTTTCTGAAATCTCCCGTCGAAGATCGTGTACGTTGAGTTTTGACGTGTCAATATACAAGTCCGCAAGAGCGCGGATGGCCTTCAATTCCTTCCGCTCATCCGCAATGCTGTTTAGCACCGTGGAAGCAGATCCCAGCGGGTGAGGTCTTCGGGTTTCGCTAAACCTCCGCTGCAGGACTTCGTCGTCAGCATCGAGAAAGACGATGGTGGAGTGAATCCGGCTTTTCAGTGCGGCGTGAATCTTCGGGAAATTCTTGAGCGCATCGCCTTCCCGGATGTCGATGGTTACGGCAGAACGCTTCTGTGTTTTCGAGTCGAGCGTCAGGTCAGCGAACTTCGGAACGAGCGCGATCGGTAGGTTGTCGACGGCGTAGAAGCCAAGATCCTCGAAGGCTTTCAAAGCGGTGAGCTTGCCGGAGCCGCTCGTACCGGTAATAATCACCAGATCCGCGCCAGTAGCAGGCGTTTTTGGTTGCGGCGCACCGGCCCCGTTGTTATTTAACTTCGGCATACAAGTTGAGAGCGAACTGTTCGACAAGACAGGCCAGAACAGAGACCAAGCGTGCGAAAACGGCGGCTAAGATTCGATTAAATCAAAGTTGCCGTCAGCGCGTTTCACGAGAACAGACAAACAGTTTTTCTGGGAGTTCCGGTAGACGACATAATCCGTCGTCCCGTCCATCTCCAGAAGAGCTTCCTCCAGGGTCATCGGCTTGCGGTCATCGTCGTAATCGACTCGAAAGATTTTAGGTTTGCGCGCAGCGCCGTTCGCATGGAGGTTTCCCGGCTTTTCGATGCCGCTGTCAGCGCTCATGGGGGCTGCATCCCAGTTTTCTTTATCAGATCGCACGGCCTTGGCAGCCCGGTGCGTGTCCCGCCAGCGATCACGATGTTTGATGAGCTGTTTTTCCAGCTTTTCAGCGGCTTGCGTCAAAGCCACGGCAATGTCCGCATCCGCGCCCTCTCCCACCAGGGGATGATCATAGAAGTTCATGGTAATTTCCACCTTGTGGAGATGGCGCTCCACGTGATGCATGAAATGAACTTCCCGCTCGCCGCGCTGTTCAGAGATCTTGCTTAATTTGGCAAGCTTTGCAACAACGC
>CAXTWT010000230.1:0-8045 GCA_964247955.1 uncultured Bryobacteraceae bacterium | reverse complement strand
CCCGGTACCGTGATTACCTTTAAAGCCGGGGTGAAGGTGAAGAATTCCTAGGGGGCCGCGATGATTGGCAGCCGCAGAAAAAATAGTGCCGTAGGATTTTACATCGTCTCTTATCATGCTTCCATCGGTTCAATTGGTACCCAGCAGCGACTCGTCCAGGATTGAATACCGGCTTCGGCCAGTTGTACGCCCTTTGCTCCTTCGAGCAGATTCCAGCGGAATGGCTCATTTTTTACTATGTGACGCAGGAACAGTTCCCATTGCCGCTTGAAGGCGTTATCAAAAGTGTCCTGCTCGGGAACTTTTTGCCAGCCGTCGAAGAAGTTGATGGGCTGCGGAATGTCGGGATTCCAAATGGGGCGGGGCGTTGCGCCGTAGTGTTGAATCCAGCAATCGCGCAGACCGGCAATGGCGGTGCCTTTGGTTCCGTCTACTTGGAGCGTGAGAAGATCGTCGCGGCGGACGCGCACGGCCCAGGAAGAGTTGAACTGGGCGATAATGCCGCCTTCCAGCTCGAACGTGGCAAAAGCCGCATCGTCGGCAGTGCAGGCGTACGGTTTGCCGTTTTCATCCCAACGCTCCGGGATGTGCGTAGCGCCAAGGCAGGAAACGGCTTTCACAGCGCCGAACAGGTTATCCAGCACGTAGCGCCAGTGGCAAAGCATGTCCATAATGATGCCGCCGCCGTCCTCCTTACGGTAATTCCAGGAGGGCCGCTGGGCCGGTACAGTATCTCCTTCAAACACCCAATAACCGAACTCGCCGCGCACAGAAAACATGCGCCCGAAAAAGCCGAGGTCGCGCAAGGTTTGCAGCTTTAATAAGCCGGGAAGCCAGAGCTTGTCCTGCACCACCCCGTTCTTCAGCCCGGCGGACTGGGCCAGATGATAGAGTTCCAGCGCCGTTTCGAGATGGTCGGCGATGGGCTTTTCGCAGTAGATGTTTTTGCTGGCTGCTATCGCTTTTCGCACGGCCTCAGCGCGGCGGTCGGTGGTTTGGGCGTCGAAGTAGACCGTGTACTGCTCATCGGCAAGGGCGGAATCGAGATCGGTGGAGTAGTCCAGGCCGCCGCATTCTTGTGAAATGGCCTGAAGCTTGGCTGCGTTGCGGCCCACGAGCAGCGGCTTCGGCATGATCCTTTCGGAATCGTTTAATTTTATTCCGCCCGCTTGCATAATGGCGTAAACCGAACGGCGCAAGTGCTGGTTCAAACCCATGCGCCCGGTGACGCCGTTCATAATGATGCCGACGGTGTGGATCGTTGACATAACTATTGATTCTCTCCCGGCTTTTTTGTGCATTGCCGTTGTGCGCCTGCGGGCAGCAGAGGCGCTTCCATTCCGGCGCGGGGCAGAGTGCCGTCCAGTTCCTGCCTCCAATGCGCAACATCGCCGGCAGGTCCGTAGCAGTAAATCATGCGCAGCGGCGTGGAGCCGATATTGGTCAATTGATGAAAGACTCCCGAAGGGATGTAGACGGCTTGCCCGGTTGTAACCGTTTGCCGTTCTTCGCCCAGGCACATTTCGCCCGTGCCTTCCACGATGAAATAAATCTCTTCCTGGTCCTGGTTGTGCCAGGGCACCTGGCCGCCGTTCGGTTCGAGCGTGACATTGCCCAGTGAAAAGTTCGTGGCTTGAATGGGACTTGCGCCTCCGACCAGGTTTTGCGTAAGGCGGCGTGCCGGATAAGTGCGACCGGCAATTTGTTTTAGATCAGCAATGATCATCGTTTGTGAGAGATTCCTCCAAAAAAAGTCAAGTACGGTCTGTTCTCAATCAGGCGCAGCAGATAAAGAGCGACTTCCCGCAGGTGGTAATCGCCCCACATACAGGCTTCGCCGCGCGGAACTTTACTTTCTCCAGGCGTTGCGTCCCAACCGTTCGGGCGGTGGTAGACGGAATGCAAAAGCAAGCCCTGGTGATTGGGATCGATGCTGAGATACGGCTCGTCAAACAGCGTATTGCAGACGGCCAGGCCCGCTTTCCAATAACGGTCGTTGTTCAAATACTTGCCGAGACGCAGGAGACCCTGGGCGGCGATGGCGGCGGCGGAACTGTCGATTGGTTCATGTTCGTTGAAGGGATCGGATCGTTTGTTTTCCCAATCGCCGAGTTTGCATAGATTCGGCGCGCCAGTGTCCCAATAGGGAACACCATCCGTGGGCGAGTGGTCGATGTAGAAGTCGCAGGTAGCTTCGGCAGCTTTACGGAGGGTGCTTTCGACGGGTTCGTGTCCGCCCCACTTTTCCAGTTCCGCAGCGTGGGGCGAGGCGAAAAATTCCAGTTGCTCGGCAAAGCCGCACATGGCCCAGGCGAGTCCACGCGTCCAGGTGCTGAAAGGAGAATAGCCCTGCTGCGAGTTCGGGCAGCGATAGTTGCCGTCGTTCACATTAAAGATGCTTTCATGCGCCGTGCGCCCGCGCACATCGTAAAAGTCGCGGCCATTGCCGTAATAGACCGAATACTGGGCGGTGGATTGGGCGTGCTCGATGACACGCGCCAGCAGAGAGATGCGAAGGTCGTTTTCCCCCATGAGTGCGTGGCCTAGTTTGTGGCTGACAGCCAAGGCGCGCAAAGAACGGATGGTGTCAACAAAAAGCGAATGAGGGCCGTTAAAGGAGTAGATATAGCCGCCTGATGCGGTGCGGGACCAGCGGGATGCCTGGATCGCGCCGGAACATTTCAAGGCGAGTTCGTAGAAATTCCGCTCCCACCTGTTTTCGGGCAAGCGGTCTTCGTTCATCAGGCGCAGCAGGTTGCCATAGGTGCTGATGTTGTTAAAGCCGTGGTCGTGTACCCCGATATGCGAGATGTGCGGGGCCATGTAAGTCACAGTGTGGTTGCGTCCCGCTTCGAGAAAGCCGGTATCGCCGGTAGCATCGAATTGCAGAATTTCGGAGCCGAATTGAAAACCCTGCGTCCATTCCGTCCAGCCCCGGCTGGTGTAGCGGCCATTGATTGTGAACACGGGCGCGCCCGCTTCCGACTTCCACGTTTTTGCAAGGGAGTCGATTTTAGCCGCCGAGTGCTGAAAGAGGGCGCGGATTTTCGTTTCGAGCGATTCGGGCGTGAGATCTGGGCGTATCTGAATCATTTCTTGAGGTACGGGGCAAGAGAATTGTTTGGCAGCGCTTTCATTGTTACTTCACGAGAAACTGAACCGGACCAAGAATCCCGGAAGGCAGCGGCGCGATGTGTTCAAATCCTTGCGGCGTGAAGCGTTCGCCGTAACGGAGATTCAGCAGTCGGTAGTTGGGCAGCGGCTTTCCGGCGATTTCATTAACGGCGGTATTAGCAACGACGATACGTAACTGATTCTCGCCGGTGTGGATAAAGCGTGTGAGGTTCAGTTGATAAGGCGGATGCCAGACAGTTCCGGCGCGCTGACCGTTCACGAAGATAACGGCAGATTCACGGACAGGACTTTCGAGTAAGGCACGCATGCCGGGTGCGCCGGGTGGTCCGGTTGGCTCTACGGTTTGGCCTTCACCGAAGTCGATGATGAACTCTTGGGGCGATCTAAGTATCTTGACCGTATTTTCGTAAGCAACTTCCCCGGAGTAGTATTTCGTATCTTCGTCGTCAGCCCAGGAGTGGAGCTTTGCTATCTGGGTGGTATGGCCGGTTCTCATGAAAGTTGCTTTCCAAGCAGGATTCGCAATTTCGTAGACGATAGGCCCACTGAAGGAACGATTCATGAACTCGTGCCTGATCGCCTTAAACGCATTACTGAACACAATCACCTGTGATTCGTAGGGCGCTAGGGTAAGTAAGAGCCGGGGATCGTAGGGATGTGTTTCTCCAATGAATGGGTCCCAAACCTCTGCGCCGAGTGCTTTCATGCGAAATTTGGGTTCCGCCCTCACAGCGTGGTTTGACGTGTTAGCGATAAAGTAAACGTCCGCATCGGAAAGCTTGCGGTGAATGAAACCGACAGCAGGAGCGGCTGCGGGGTCTACGGCGAGATCCGGCTGAAGAAGACTCCTTAAGGTTGCGCCGAGAGTGCTTTCATCCCTGACAAACGAATTTTTGAAAAGATCGCGGGCGAGGGAGGCAACTTGCGGCGTATCGCTTTTGTCTTCAGCCAAGCCGGGAGCGCGTGACGGCAGTTTGCGCGTAGCGACCAGCAGTCCGCCGTTGCGCTCATATTCTTGCAGCTTCTTCAGAGTGGCGAGAGGCATCCGCTCGGCTCCCGGTACGATGACAAGTTTCCACGGTAGTCCGGCTTTTTCAATGGCGCGGTCATCGACAAAATCGAAGTTGTAACCGGCGTTGAGAATTTGCGGTATCAACGTGGGGCCGAGAATCGCTTCCATGGATCGATCCACGGAAGTTTTGCCCAGCTTAAAACCGGCCCAGGCATCGTCGGTGGGCAAGTAGACGGCAACGTCGTTCGCGGGCTTGCCCTGGCGCAGAAGATAACTCAGGCGCTGTAGATAGCTCGTAATATCCGGCATTACCTGGAACCACGGGTTATGCTCGTTAAACGCAGCAGCGGCATAGAAACGCCATCCGGGTTCACCGGCAGATGAAGGCGAGTAAGGCCAGCCGTGTCCAATGAACTGATTGATCCCCTGAATGAAGTGGAGATCCGCTTCGGTTTTCATGTCAAGCGGCGTCGCGCGAAAAGCGGGCGAGTGGAGCCACGTCCAGGTCTCGGTAGAGGTGATGGGCCGATTGTAAATATGGCTGGCCGAAGAAGCCCACCGCGCCGGGCTGAAGGTTCGCCATTTCGGTCCGGCTTCGCCTTCGGGAAGATCCACCAGATCGTTGCTGGAAAGGATCACGGGCGGCTCACCGTAAGTCTGCGAACGAAAAAGAGTGTTGTGCGCGTGCGCCCAGTTGCGAATGGGCGTCAGATACTGCTCTTCGGCGAGTTCGGTTAAAGTTTTGCCCCAGTCATGGCGAACGGACGCGCTTTCGGCGCTATCCGCCACGAGTTCCGGCAAGTGTGGTTCCAAGTCGTAGCCTCTTCGTTTTTGGAACTCTGTCAGCAGGTCATTGGTCCAATCGGAGCCGAATACTTCCAGGCTGTCGCTAAAAACGGAATGGGGCGGCGTGGAGCCGAAGCTTTCTAAAAGACGGTCCGCCACGGCATGAAGATGGTGTTCCACGGCAGTGCGACTGTAGTGATCGAGTACGAAGCCTTCCGCTCCCACGGCGGCGCGTTTGACCTGTTGGCCGGTGCGGCTGGCAATAAAAAACAGGAGCACATGCGAACCGTTAGAGACAGCCGGCAATTGCACGCGGCCATGTTCGATGGCAGTGAGGCGCTGCGCTCCTTCGGATGAGAATTGCCGCCGGTCCCCGTTCGCCAGAAACACAGCAAGCAGTTTTTCGCCGTTCTCGGTAGCCGGAACGGGTACCGTGCTTTCATTGGCGGCAACCGCCACACGCTCACAGCGAAGCCGTCCGGCTGCTTCGGTCACGGGTGTGTGCGGACCGCCGTAAGGCCAACCGCTTCCTAGTGTCACGTCTACTCGTAAGCCCAACCGTTTTGCCTTTTCAGAGGTGAAGCGTACAGCTTTGAGAAAGTCGTCGGACAAATAAGGAAGATTGCGGAAGTCCGTTTGCGGATGGTCCAGTTCCAACGGGTAAACGGGCTGAATCTCCACGCCGCCAATCCCGGCGGCCTTCATCACGTTTAACTCGCGCTCCAGTTCTGCTTCCTCCACGGCGGAGCCGAACCACCACCAGCGCATCATGATCCGGGCATCATCCGGCGGGGTGGCGAACGCTTTTCGCACCTCATTGACTCCGGTTGTTTTGTCCGGCTGCCCCTGTATGGCGGGTACCACGCTTACTGTTGTCAGAGCGACGGCGGTTGTTAGGAAAAGGAAGTGGCGATTCAACTTGGATTTGAGAAGACTCAGTCTACCGCATTGGGTAAGCCCGTACGATGTGTAACAAAGGAAGGTTCTGCCGTATTGTTCTTTCCGCTGCTTTGTTGCTGCACGGCGTGGTTGCCGTTTCCACGCAAAACCAGGCTCCGCCGAAATCCTGGGTTGACCCGGACACGGGCCGTCCGGAACTGAAAAAAGTGGACGGCATTAACAACAACGAAATGGTACAGCCCGGCGTCTTTCACGCCGAAAAGCTGGTGAACATGTCCAGGCATCACTACCGGCTGGAGCCGAACGTGCGCTTCTCGACCGATAGGAAATGGGTGATCTTCCGCTCCAACATGTTCGGGCCGACCTACACCTTTGCAGCCGAAGTGGCCAAATCAGGGCTGGGTGTAATGAACTGATAACGTAATCGCTTCGGCTTGAGAACAAGGCCCGGTTTCGAACCACATTGGTTGAGAATGGACTAGGGTTTCGGCTCACATTGGTTGAGAATCAAATCACATTCGTTGCGAACGGCTTCGGAGAGCAGCTTCAACAAAAGGAAATTGCATTGTCGAGCCTGTATCGGGTCACGATTTCAATTGGTTACGGCACGGAACCGCAAGCAAGCTGCCAAGTCCACGGGTGGAGCGCCCTCCTCAATCGCTGCGCAGCGCCTCGATGGCAGGCAAGAAAGCGGCTCTTCGAGCTGGTACGTAACTAGCGGCCAAAGCGGTCGCCAGAATAACTACACTGGCTATACCATACGTTAACGGATCAAATGGTGTTACACCAAATAGTAAACTGGCCATCCCGGGAGATAGTGCTCGCGCCAAAACGAATCCGATCGCCAGGCCGAAGCACATCAGGAGGAGCCCTTGCCGCAAAAAGAGTGCTTGGATGGCCCGGGGTTCGGCGCCTACCGCGAGGCGAATGCCTATCTCTTTGCGACGCTGCGCCACAGCATCGGCAAGAACGCCATACACTCCGATGATCGAAAGCGTGATCGCCATCGCGCCGGCGATTCCCAGCAGAACGAGAGCAAAGGATCGGCGCGCCATTGTAAGCCGATAAAGATCGCTGAGGGTTTGAACTTGCGCCAGGGGCAAGCTTGGGTCCACCGCATGGATCTTCGCTGCTATTTCTTTCAGCAGACTTTCCGTTCCGGCCCGGCTGCTTCGGATCGCGAAGGTGACGCCACGCCGTGAACCTGGAAAGTAGACCAACCCCGGGGGTGGTTGATCGACACCATCGTCAGAGACATTTTCGGCAACGCCCACCACAGCACTCCACTGCGGGTCTCCGTTGATTCGGATGCGTTTCCCCAGCGCCTCCCGAACCTCGCCCCAATATTCACGAGCCATGTTCTCCGAGAGGATCGCCACGCGGTGCCGGCTCTGTAGATCGGCCCAGGTGAAATCCCGGCCCGCGACCAGCCGTGTACCCAGCGCGGCAAAGAGTCCGGGGGAAATCTGTTTAATCCTCCGGTTGGGAGGCATTCGGCCCACGGGCGTCTTGCCCTCAACAGAGACCGGATTGCCGTTACGGTACTCCAGTTCGAGCGGTAAAGCCGTGGCGAACGCCGCTGCCGAAACACCGGGAATCGTGGCCAGATTGTGGAGAAGATCGGCTTGCCTTTGAGCCACTCGCTCCGGCTCTCGGATCTGCGCTTCGGGAAGAAACAACCGGATTGTCTGCACTTGTTCGGGGTGAGTAAATCCCGGTCTCACCGCGTTCAAGGCGAGAAAGCTGCGAACCAGTAATCCCGCTCCGATTAACAACACCAGAGCGAGCGCTACTTGTGCGACCACCAACGCCTTTTGCGCGCGTGACTGCTCCGTATTCTGTGTGGTGCCGCGCGTGTTTTGCAGTCTGCTGCGAAGACCCGATCGGAGGATCGCCAGTGATCCAAACAAGAGTCCTGATAACAAGGAGCAGGCCAGCGCAAAGAAGATGCTCATGGAATCCATCGAGATCTCCCCGACCCTCGGTAGATCGACCGGTCCATGGGTCACCAGCAGTCGAAGTCCGGCATACGCGAAACCCAGACCGGCAGCACCGCCCAGGGCCGCTAAGGCGAGGCTCTCGATTATCAGTTGACGCGCGATTCGCCCCCAACCTGCACCGAGCGCGGCTCGGATGGCAAACTCGTCACGCCGGCCCTGCGCCCGCACTTGCACTAGGTTCGCGACGTTGGCGCAGACAAGCAGCAGCACCA
>CAXTWT010000229.1:0-8087 GCA_964247955.1 uncultured Bryobacteraceae bacterium | reverse complement strand
TCCGCCGCCCACCCATACAGCCGTTCGCAGCCGGTTGTCCAATGTTCAATAGCGCCGTCCCAGCTGCGCACGATTACGTTGGATTGGTCGAGCGCCCGCGCCAGCACCTGGAGACTGTCTTCGGAATTCTTCCGTTCCGTTACATCACGAAGAACTTTTCCGAATCCCGCCAGCTTTCCTTCACTGCCCCGCAAGGCAACCGTTACGCCCTCGACAAGGATCTGCGCACCAGGCTTGGTAAGAAGCCAGGTCGTGTCGGAAGACCGCCCCGTTTCCGCCGCATGCTCCAGTTCGCGCCGGGGAGCGCCCGTGAGTCGATCAGAAAGCGGGAAGAGCATTTCGGTAGACTGCCCGATAAATTCATCAGCGCTATATCCAAAAACTTTTTGGACGCCGGGATTCCAGGACGTAAAAACGCCGTCGGTGTCCGTTAAAGCAACAACAAACTCGTGAAGCTGAGAAATCAGCAGTTCGAATAGATCTTTGAGGTTGGGTGAAAACTCGCTGGGCATCGGTGTGAACTCGTCATTAGCTTAAGTGATAGATGCAGCGGCAAGGGGAGTTCTTCAATGAAAGATTTGATTAATTCTTACAACACGCGCATACCTGCCGTCAAACACTACTTCGCTCAAGGACGCCAGTGACACTTCAAATCGATGAATATGGTCGAGCGGCATTCCGAGCAGCAGAATCAGCAGCGCCCGGATCACATCCCCATGCGATATTACAGCTACGGTTATCCCTTCGCGGTCCGCATGCCGGGCAAGAATCTTTTTCATCGCCGTCCAGGCGCGCGCCTGCACTTGCATCATTAGCTCGCCCTCCGGCGGGCTGCTGACGGACCGCAGGCGGTTGTAGTGCTGCCACTCGTCCGACTGCCGAATCTCCTCGAAAGTCAATCCCATCCAACTGCCGTAATCCAATTCAACGATATCTTCATCGGTTGAGATCGGCAACTCCAAGGCATCCGCTAGGTACTGGGCTGTTTCCAGAGCGCGTTCCAGAGGACTCGCTATAATCTCATTGACCTGATAGCGTTCTTTAAGCGCCCGGCTTAACGCCTGCGCCTGCCTGCATCCTTCCGCGCTGATGTGAACCCCCGGCATGCGGCCGTACAGCACGCGTCCGGTCAGTTCGGTTGCGCCGTGGCGGATCAGTAAAATACGAATCATAAAAGTGGAGAAAGAAACAAGCTTGGCAGATAGCCTCACAACTGACGAAGTCGAGCGGCGAGTGGCGCAGCTAGGTCCATGGTTTCACAACATCTCTTTGATGGGCGTGCAAACTGCGCCGGACCATTTTCTGGGCGACTATCCATCGACCAAATGGCAGAACTTTCAATATGCCGTTCCGCAAGATCTGCATGGCTGGAGCGTGCTCGATATCGGCTGCAACGGCGGCTTCTACGCCATCGAGATGAAGAAGCGCGGAGCGGAGTATGTTCTCGGCATCGATCACGACGAAGATTATTTGAACCAGGCCCGTTTTGCCGCCGCCGTTTTGGATCTTGATATTGAGTTCCGGCAAATGTCGGTATATGATCTGCCAAAATTAGGACAGCGCTTTGACCTGGTGTTGTTTATGGGCGTTCTGTATCATCTCAGGCATCCTTTGCTGGCCCTGGACATACTACGACAGCATGTGACGAAAGATTGGCTCGTGTTTCAATCCATGTTGCGCGGCAGCCGCGCGCGGCCTCAGATCGACGACGATTATCCTTTTTGGGAAAAGGGCATCTTCGATCACCCCGGTTATCCAAAAATGCATTTCATCGAAAAAAGTTACTCGCAAGATCCCACGAACTGGTGGGCGCCGAATCGCGCCTGCGCCGGAGCCATGCTGCGCAGCGCGGGCTTTAAAATTGAAAGCATGCCGGAAGCGGAAGTTTTTATCTGCCGCTGCGACGAAAGGGCCGAACTGCACCCGCTGCCGCTAGGTATCGCCTGAATTTTCTCTCCTTTGCCCCCTTGACCAAATCAAACTGAACGACTCACATGATCGAAGCCGTCATGCTCTGGAATGAGCCGAATAATCTTTCGCACTGGGACTTTGAGATTGACCGCGAGTGGTCTGCCTATGCCGAAATGGTGAAGCTCGCTGCTGCCGCCGTCAAAGCCGAAATGCCGGGCATGCCTAAAGTGCTGGGCGGCATCTCGCCGATTGATCCGGCCTTTATTGTTCGCATGAAAGACAAAGGCGTTCTCGATGCGATGGATGTTGTGGCTCTTCACGGCTTTCCGCTGGATTGGAACCATTGGACCATCCATGAGTGGCCGGACAAGCTCGCTGAAATACGGGCCGTTACGGACAAGCCGATCTGGGTTTCGGAAGTCGGCGCTTCCTCCTTCGGAGCCGAAGAAGTGCAGGAGTTCGGGCTGAACAAAACCGCCGAGTTGTTGCTGCCGCGCCTGGATCATGTGTACTGGTACAGCCTGTTTGATCTGCCGCGCGCCTGGCCGGCCACAACCCGCCACCGCGAAAGCGAAGGCTCGTCGTACTATCGGCATTTCTACATGGGCCTGTACCGCGAAGACGGCGCTCCGAAACTGGCGGCGCGGCAATTTCATCGGCACGCGCCGGCCCTGGGCATCTGTCAATGGTTTCATTTTGAAGATTACCGGCTGCAAGGCGCTGTTGAAGCTTTGAAAGATTTGGGCGTGAAAAAGCTCCGCACCGGGCTGAGCTGGGCCGACTACGAGCGGCCCGATGCGGAGAAATGGTTCGACCGGCAGATGACGCTTCTGGAGCCGTTTGACGTGACCATCACTTACTGTTACACGCCGGAGCGTTGCGGCGTAAAGCCGCATCACACCAGCCCTCCGCAACGCCCGGAAGAATTCGCCGAGTTTTGCGCCGCTATGACAAAAAGGTACGCCCTTTAGTACTTCATTGGATAAAACCCTGTGGATTATGGCAAAAACGTTACAGGTAAGTAGTAACATAACAATTCACCAGGATTCTATTGTTGTGTGTAGCAGGAACGTGCAGAAACGCTTATGAGCGATGAACAATACCGGCGGACTCGTCTTCGCCTGCAATTTCTTCTAGTTCCCGTTATCAACCCTCCCCTCCTCAGCAGTACATACTCCGAGAAAAAAGGACAATACGCATAATGAGAGGAACCGTTCTCATCACAGGCGGTGCTGGATTCATTGGTTCACATGTGGCTTCCGAGTTGATCAATGCGGGCTATCCCGTCCGCGTGCTCGATAGTCTCGTGACGCAGGTCCACGGTGAAACGCCGGAGCGCCCTGCTTATCTGCACAAGGATGCGGAATTTATTTTGGGCGATGTCCGCAATCCGGAAGTTGTGGATGAAGCGCTTTCGGGCGTAGATGCCGTGTATCATTTTGTCGCCCTGGTCGGCGTCGGCCAAAGCATGTACCAAGTCGCTGAATACACGAGCGTCAATAATCTGGGCACGGCAGTTTTGCTCGAACGGCTCGTCAAGCAGCCTGTCAACAAGCTGGTCGTAGCCTCCAGCATGAGCGTCTATGGCGAAGGGTTGTATCTCACGCCGGACGGAAAGCCTTACGCCAGCGCCGCGCGCACTGCCAAGCAGCTGAAAGCGCACGACTGGGAGATGCGCACCCCGAAAGGCTTGCCGCTGCGCCCGGTGGCGACACCGGAAACTAAGCAGCCTTCACTAGCCTCCGTTTATGCGTTATCGAAGTACGATCAGGAGCAAATGTGCCTGATGGTGGGACGCGCCTACGGCATTCCCACCGTAGCCTTGCGCTTCTTCAACGCTTACGGGCCGTTTCAGTCGCTGTCCAATCCGTACACGGGCGTGCTCGCTATCTTTGCGTCCCGCTTGATGAATAACAAGCGCCCCATCATCTTTGAGGACGGCCGGCAACTTCGCGACTTTGTCAGCGTGTACGACGTGGCGCAAGCCTGCCGCCTGGCGCTGGAAGTGGAAGCGGCGCAGGACATGATCTTCAACGTCGGCAGCGGCGAAACCGTAACAGTGCGTGAAGTGGCCTCGCGGTTGGCGAAGGTCCTCGGCAAGAACCTTGAACCGGAGATCACGGGCAAGTACCGCGTCGGCGACATCCGCCACTGCTACCCGGATATCAGCCAAGCGCAACAAATTTTGGGCTATAAACCAAAGGTCACATTGGAAGACGGCATGCGCAACCTGGCCGGTTGGCTGGAGCGCCAAACAGCGGAAGACCGCTTCAACGAAATGCGAAATGAGCTCGCTTCGCGCGGGTTAGTGGTTTAAACGGGGAGCGGCGGAGTGGAACGACGTTACGTTTTAATCACGGGCGGCGCCGGTTTTGTCGGAACCAATGTCGCCTTAAGTTACCTAAAGGAAAACCAACTGGTTCACATTCTGGACAATTTGAGCCGTCCCGGTGTCGAAGGCAATATTGCCGAGTTGCAGGAACGGTTTCCGCATCGCGTTCGCTTCACCCAAGCCGATGTGCGCGACAAAGAAGAAATCGAGAGCGCGGTGAAGTCGGCCAGGGCTGTCTGTCATCTAGCGGCGCAAGTGGCCGTCACCACCAGTTTGCAAGATCCCATTGCCGATCTCGAAACCAATCTCCTGGGTACGCTGAACGTGCTGGAAGCAGTGCGCCGCGCTCCCGCGCGTCCTCCCGTGTTGTTTACTTCGACAAACAAAGTGTACGGCAAGCTCCGTAACATCGAGCTTTGCAAACGCTCCGGGCGATGGGAGCCGGAGGACGAAACGCTGGCCCGAAGCGGCGTCGGCGAAAACCAGCCGCTGGAGTTTTTGTCGCCGTACGGCTGCTCGAAAGGCAGCGCCGATCAATACGTGCTGGATTATGCCCATTCCTATGGCGTCAAAGCCGCTGTGTTTCGCATGAGCTGCATCTACGGCCCTTATCAGCTTGGTTCCGAAGACCAGGGCTGGGTGGCGCACTTCGTGCGTCAAGCCATGAAAGGCGAACCCGTTACTATCTTCGGCGACGGCCGGCAGGTTCGCGATCTGCTCTTTGTGGAAGATTTAGTGCGCCTCATGCGCCGTGCGGGAGAAAACATGGACACCGTTGCCGGAAAGGCTTTCAACGTGGGCGGTGGACCCGAGAACTGCACGAGCCTGTTGGCGCTGCTGGACCAGATCCGCTCGCTCCTGGGCGCGCCGGTTGAGATCGAATGGGGGCCGGAGCGCCTGGCCGATCAAAAATGGTACGTGGTGAACCCATCTAAAGCCAAAGCGGCGCTGCAATGGAGTCCTGAAGTGAGCATTCGAGAAGGCGTGCGGGCGCTCCGGGATTGGTATCTCGAACGACCGGCGCTGGTGGCGCAATCCAACGAGGTGCAGGTAGCCTGATGCGTTTCGCTTTAATCAATCCATCCTGGACATTTGAGGGCAGCATTTATTTCGGCTGCCGGGAGCCGCATCTGCCGCTGGAGTTCGGCTACTCGAAGGCGCTCCTCGAAGCCGCCGGTCACGAAACTGTCCTGATCGACGGCCAATTAGACGGACTGAGTCAGGAGCAAATTGTCGAACAGGTGCGGGCGTTTCAACCCGACTTCACGATTATCACCACGGCCCCGAGCTATCTGTTCTGGCGCTGTCCTCCGCCCGAAATCCGAGTGCCGCTGGAGTTGGCGAACAGGCTGCGAGGTGTCGGCAAACTGGTGGTGGTCGGTCCGCACGGTTCCACTACTCCAAAAGCCGTTTTGAAGAAAATGGACGCGGACTTTGTCGTGCTCGGCGAGTGCGAGGAAATTCTTCCGACCCTGGCCGGTGATCGCAATGCTTTTTCATCGGTAGCTTTCCGTGACGGTGAACGAATGGTTGTTCGCGGCCCTAACCGTGCCGCCGACATGAAGGGGTTGCCTGCTTTGCAGTGGCCGGACGAAAGCGTCAAACGGCACAAGCATCACCACCACCGTTTCGACGCGGAGCCGCTCGGCCCCGGAGCGGAGATGGAAGCCTCGCGCGGCTGCCCGTATCACTGCACGTTCTGCGCGAAAGACAACTTCCGCAACAACTACCGCAAGCGTCCGCTTCCCGCTGTGTTGAAAGAACTCGACGGCCTTTTGGGGCAGGGCATCGAATATCTTTACTTCATCGATGAAATCTTTCTGCCGGATGCGGCGCTCCTGGCGGCCCTTGCCGAACGGAAGGTCAAGATCGGCGTGCAAACCCGTGTCGATTTGTGGAACCACGAAGCTATTGACGCGCTGGCCCGCGCCGGTTGCGTTTCCATTGAGGCCGGCGTAGAAAGCATTACCGAAGCCGGACGAGCGTATCTGGATAAGAAATGCAAGATGTCTACTGAGGACCTTACCGAACGCTTGGTTTACGCGAAAAAGTCTGTTCCTTTTGTGCAAGCCAACCTGCTTGCCATGACGGAAGATGATGCGGACACGGTCGAGCTTTGGCGTCAAAAGCTGGAAGCCAACGGCGTTTGGGCCAATAAGCCCGTGCCGCTGTTTCCGTATCCCGGATCGCCGGAATACACTCGCGCCTGGGGCGCGCCGGACGACTTTGCCTGGGAACGCGCCCATGATGCTTACCTCAACGGCTTTAATGCTTTCAGCGACATTCAAGAGCAAAGGCCGCAGCGCTTAGTCGAGTTGGAAGTAGCAGGGCATGTTCGTTAGGGCTTCGGAGAACAGCCAAAAGCCAACCAAAATCTTAATGACAGCCGACGCCGTCGGTGGAGTCTGGCAGTACTCGGTAGACTTGATCCGAGGTCTGGGGGACAGCGCTGAAGTTCTGCTGGTTACCTTTGGTCCTCGCCCGTTGGAGGAGCAGAAACGGCAACTCGCAACATGTCGGCACGTCCAGCTTCGGGAAAGCGGCTACGCCTTGGAGTGGATGAGCGATCCTTGGCGTGATGTCGATGCTGCGGGCCAGTGGCTGCTTTCCATCCAATCAGAATTTAATGCTGATGTCATTCATCTCAACGGCTATGCGCACGCCGCGCTGCCCTGGGAAATGCCCGTTCTGTTAGTGGCGCACTCGTGTGTTTATTCCTGGTGGCGTGCCGTCCATCACTGTGCGCCCGATTCTCAATGGAAAGAATACTACCGCCGTGTCGCCAACGGACTGTCGCTTAGTAATGCTGTAGTCGCTCCTTCCCGCTTCATGGCCCACGAACTGGAACGCGAGTACAGCGTGCCGAGCGAAAAAATTCAAGTGGTTTACAACTTTAGCGCCGCTTCTTGTGCTTCCGCTGCGGCAAAGGAACCGTTCTGCTTAGCTGCGGGTCGCTTATGGGATGAAGCGAAGAATCTGTCCGTTCTGGCGCAAATAGCCCCGCATCTGCGTTGGCCCATTTATCTTGCCGGAGACCAAAGGGGGCCGGAAACCCCGGTCGTGGTTCCCCATGCTCTTCATGTCCTCGGGCATCTGCCGCATGCAGAACTGCTCGGCTACATGGCGCGCGCCGGTATCTTTCTTCATCCGGCTTTGTATGAGCCTTTCGGCCTGTCCGTTCTGGAAGCGGCGCGCTGCGGCTGCTGCTTGGTTCTTGCCGACATTCCCAGCTTTCGCGAACTTTGGTCGGAATCCGCTGTTCTTATTGATACCCGTAAGCCCGAAAATTGGGTAAGGGAAGTGAATAAATTGATCGCTGACCCGCAAGAAGTGAGCCGCCTGGGTGATGCCGCTAGAAAGTACGCCGTGCGTTACTCGGAGGAAAACTCCATCGCGGCGTATCGAAGCCTTTACCGCACTCTTCAAGCGCCAGGGAGCCGCAAAGAGGTAACGGTATGAAACTCCGTATCGCCCTGTTCTACCACTCGCTCGTTTCCGATTGGAATCACGGAAACGCTCACTTCCTGCGTGGCATTGCATCGGAACTGCAGGCGCGTGGTCACGAAATTTTCATCTATGAGCCGGAGGATAGCTGGAGCCGTGTAAACTTGCTGCGCGATTACGGCGAAGACGCTCTCAACAGCTACGCTCACGCCTTTCCAAACCTGAAAAGCCGCTTTTATCAACTCGACAGTTTCAAGGTAGATGAGGCGCTCGACAAGGTTGACTTGGCCCTGGTGCATGAGTGGAACGATCCCGATCTCATTGCGCGTATCGGCGATTACCGCAGTCGTCATCAAAGCCTAAAACTCTTCTTCCACGATACGCACCACCGCGCTCTAAC
>CAXTWT010000228.1:0-8091 GCA_964247955.1 uncultured Bryobacteraceae bacterium | reverse complement strand
GCGACGCCGGGGCAACCTCCGGCCACCTTGCCGGCGAAAGCGCCCCCTTCCGGTCCGGCGGATGCGAAGTCTGACTCTTTGCTCCCGCTGCCCCCGGATGCGTCGGTGATGCAAACGGTAACAGTTAACGGCAGGACTCTGCGCTACAAGGCGACGGTCGGCACCGTTCCGGTGTATCATCGCACGGACCCGAACAAGCCGGAAACCAAGACCGGGGAAGTGGTCGTTACTTCGTACACCTTGGACGGCGTGGCGAACGAGGCGGATCGTCCGGTCACTTTCGCCTTCAACGGCGGTCCCGGCGCTTCTTCCGTTTACCTCAACTTCGGCGCAATCGGCCCGAAGCACATCCGGTTTGCCGAGCAAGGCGACAGCCCTTCCGATCCGGCCCGGCTCACGGACAACCCTGGAACCTGGCTGCCGTTTTCCGACCTCGTTTTCATTGATCCGATTGGAACCGGCTTCTCACGGTCACTGGTCTCTACGGCAGAGACGAAAAAACTCTTCTACTCAACTACGCCCGACATCGAATATCTTTCCCGCGTTGTTTACGACTGGCTGGTGAAGAATGGTCGACTGCAGTCACGCAAATACCTGGTGGGCGAGAGCTACGGCGGCTACCGTGGACCGCGCATCACGCATTACCTGCAATCGCAACTGGGCGTCGCCATGAATGGTGTTGTCCTCGTTTCGCCGTACTTGAATCCGTGGATCAGCGGCAACGGCGAGATTTCGCCGCTTCCCTGGATGATGACCCTGCCTGCCATTGCAGCGGCGCGCCTGGAGCGTCAGGACCAACTCACTCCGACGCGCATGGCGGAGGTGATCGCCTACACGCGCGGCCAGTATGTGACCGACCTGCTCGCCGGACGCTCCGACCCGGAAGCTACACCGCGCCTCGTCAAAAAAGTGACGGAGTTGACCGGACTCGATCCCGCCTTTGTGAAGCATTCAGGAGGGCGCATTGAGACCAGCGCCTATCTGCGGGAGGTTCACCGCGAAAAAAACGAAATTGGTTCAGTGTATGATTCCAACGTCACCGCGCCGGACCCTTTTCCTTTTTCCCCGGATCGACAATCGAGCGATCCGATTCTGGAAGCGATCATCGCGCCGACCACCACGGCCATGGTGGACTGGATGACACGCGTAGTGGGCTGGAAGACGACGGCCCGCTACAACGCGCTGTCCTATGACGTGAACATGCAGTGGGACCGGGACCGAGCGCTGGAGCGCGGCTCCACTGCCGATCTGCGCGAAGCGGCCGCCGCTGACCCGAAACTACGCGTGCTGATCGCGCACGGGTGGGATGACCTGAGCTGCCCCTTTATGGGCTCGGTTTTAACAGTGGATGAAATGCCGCTTATGGGCGACCCCAAGCGCGTGGCTGTGCATGAGTACCCCGGCGGACACATGTTCTACACGCGGCCGGGAAGCCAATCATCATTCACAAAAGACGTGGAAGCGATGATCGCCGCTCATTAGGAGGAGCGTTTCCCTTCCTGAGCCATGTTATACAGCGCGCGAATATAGCCCATACTATAGGACCACGCCGCCTGACGGCTGCCTGCCATGGCAGGCACATGGTCAGCAATCAGGTTGCCCCGGAAGTCCACGTCCACGAGCGTCTTCATCAGCTTCGCCATGTCAGTGTACCCATTATCAATGTACGTTTCGACGAAGTCTGGAATGGGCGAAGTCACGTTGCGGAAATGAATCTTCCAAAGCTTTCCCGTTGGGGCGAAGGCGCGCACGGCCTCATACACGTTCTTGCCGGTGTGTTCGCCTCCTTCGGCCCAAGTGCCGCAGCATAGGCAGACTCCGATGTTGGGAGAGTTGGCAATTTCGAGCGCCTTCATATACCCGTCAAACGTTCCGAAGATGTGTCGCGGAATGCCGCCCAACTCCGGGACAGGCGGATCATCGGGGTGGATGCCGATCCGCACGCCCGCTTCCTCGGCCACGGGAGCAATTTGACGGATGAAGTAGGTGTAGTTGTCCCAAAGTTCTTCCTGCGAATACTTGCGCCCGTGCGTGAGCGGCCCTTCGTACACTTTGCCGTTCCAGTAACCTTTGGCCGTCGCCAGATGGAAAGCCCGTGACGTCCCGCCGCCACGCGTAGTTTCGGACGGACTCGACCAGATGCCGTTCGCCATGTGCGCATATGTGATATAGCCGATACCCGCCTTGCCGGTATCTCGGATGTACTGCTTCAGCCACTCAATTTTCGCGTCGCGTCCGGGCAGATTCAGCGTGATCTCCTCAATGTTGCGGTTGTCATTGTTGGGGATGTTCCACACCTTCAAGCCAGCCGCTTCGACGCGCCGTTTGATGGCGAGGAAATTTTCGAGCGTGGCGCGTCCTTTACCGGTCTGCACATTCAGATAGTCTACGCCCATCTGCTTGATCCAGGTGAGATCCTCATTGCTGACGTTCTCATCTACCTGCACCGAAATTTTGATGCCGGGAGACAACGGCTCAAGCGGCTTAGCCTTCCCCGACGACCCCCAAGCCGCCGCTACTGCTGCGGCAGAAAAAACCCGCCGTGTCACTTCCATAGTTTACTGACCTCCTGGTGAACGATGATATCGCCTGCATAGGAAGAACGCGGCCATTGCGATTCCCGGCCCTTTAGCGTGTGTCAAAATCTGAGCGTAGGAACAGCATGACCGAATCACAAAAATCCTGTCCGAAATGTCATGGCGTAATGGAACAGGGCTTTATCCCGGATGTAGGAGACGCCAATGTACGGCAAACAAGCAAGTGGTATGAGGGGCAGCCTGAGAAGTCCTTCTGGGTTGGGGTGAAGACCTCCGGGAAAAGGCAGTTTCAGGTTCAATCGTACCGGTGCGAAAATTGCGGGTACCTGGAGTCGTATGCGGTTTAGAGCAAGTAAGCATGAAGTGTATATTGATCTAAGACCATGCGCCTTCCATCTTCAAAGATCTTCGCGTTTGCAAGCCTGCTTGCCGTAGCCGCTTCCCTTTTCGCGCAACCGCCAGCTGCGCCGCAAAGCGCGGCACAACAGGGATCTCCCGGAGCAGCAAAGCCGGAAGACACGGAAGTGTGGGAACCGGTGCCCCCGGTCGTGACTCCGGGTGCTAATAACACCGCGCCTCCCTCCGATGCAATCGTGCTGTTTGACGGCAAAAGCCTGGACGAGTGGGTGTCGAACCGTGACAAGTCACCGGCCCAATGGACCGTTGCAGACGGCGTGCTGACCGTCAACAAGGCGAAGAACTCCGGCAATATTGAAACCAAACGGACATTCAAAAATTACCAGTTCCACATCGAATGGAAAGTTCCCGAGAACATTACCGGCTCCGGTCAGGCGCGCGGCAACAGCGGCGTGTTTCTCGCCTCCACCGGACCTGGCGATGCCGGCTATGAGTTGCAAATTCTCGACTCCTACAACAACAAGACTTACGTCAACGGCCAGGCAGGCAGCATGTACAAGCAGGCGATTCCATTGACAAATCCAAGCCGCAAGCCCGGCGAGTGGCAAACCTACGATGTCGTGTGGACAGCCCCCACGTTCAACTCCGACGGCTCGCTTAAAACTCCGGCTTACGTTACGGTGTTATTCAACGGCGTCCTGGTCGAGAATCACTACGAGTTGAAAGGCGAAACGCGGTACATCGGTAAGCCGTTCTACAAAGCCTATGACGCCGCGCCGATCAAATTGCAGGCGCACGGCGACAAAAGCGAACCGATCAGCTTCCGCAACATCTGGGTCCGGAATCTCCCGTAGTCCACGGATGAACAAGTCCGCCTGACGCCCATCGCCTGCAAAAGCGCGCTATTCCGTGTGGAGCGCCCTCATCGGATCAATAGCGGAAGCGCGGGCAGCAGGAATCATAGCAGACGCAAACGCGCAGATACCAAGCGAACCGATAGCAATCGAAAGAGCTAACGGGTCCCAATGGACAACTCCGTAAAGCTGCGAGGAGATGAGTTTTCCCGCGCCGATAGCTAATGGAACCCCTAGCGCCAATCCCCAAGCGACCTTTTGAAACGCGCCGCGCAAAATGAGTTGAATCACGTTGCCCCGGTCAGCACCCAATGCCATGCGGACCCCAATCTCACTCGTGCGCTGCGCCACAGTATACGCGGTTACGCCGTACAGTCCTACAGCCGCTAGAATCAAGGCGACTACGCCGAACAAACCGGCAAGGCTCGCCACGGCCCGCTCCTGGTTGAAGTTCAACTCAATTTGCTGCTGCATCGTGCGAACGCTGACGACCGTCAGATTCGGATCTACTTCGCTGAATGCTTTCTTCAGCAGCGGCTCCAGAGCGCCCGGATTGCTGTGCGTCACCAGCACCGCTCCGCTAATAAAATGTGAGATGGATTCACCCTTTCGCAGCAGATCGTTGCTGTAAGAAACGTGTTGCACCAAAGGTAAAAAGAACATGGAATGCGCGGGTCTGTTAGGCCGAGTGTACTTTGCATCCCGCACAATACCGACAATGCGGAACGTCCCGGCATTCTCCGGCAGATCAATGCCGAAACTCTTGCCGATGGGATCTTCTTGCGGAAAGAACTGCCGGACAAATGCTTGATTCACAATCGCAACCGGAGCGGTTGTGCCGACATCCGCCTCAACAAAAGACCTTCCCCGGAGAAGAGGCTGGCCGATGGTTTGAAAGTAGCCGGGGCTAACGCGATCCCAAAAGGCAACGGCATTGTCATTCAACGGAGGAGCGGGATGTCCTGCAACATAGATCAGTTCACCCCAGTTATTGGTAAAGGGATTGTAGAATGCAAGGCTGGCCTGCTGCACGCCCGGTAATCGGCGCAGACGGTCTTGGAGATCACGGTAAAGAGGGTCCAGGCGCTCCTGTGTATAAGTCGCCGGCGGTGGGTTTAAACTAACGAAGATTCGGTTGGCTGTTTGAAATCCTAAATCCTGGTGCTCGAGTTTGCCCAAACTGCGCGTCAGCATGGCGGCTCCGGCAACGAGGACCACGGACAATGCCGCTTGCATCACCAGCAACGCTTGACGCGAAAACCCGGAACGGTCGCTTGTGCTTCGGTTTACACCGCGCAGCGCCTCTATAGGGTCGGTTCTCGTAGCAAACCAAGCCGGGGCAGTGCCGAAAAGCACGCCGGTGACAAGGGACAAGGCAAACGCAAAAGCCAGCACCGGCAGCGACGGATTCGTATCAAGGGGAACAAAGCGCGCACTGCGAAATGCCAAGGCGAGGAGCAGACGCCCGGCGCCGTCCGCAACAAGGAGACCGGCAATGCCGCCTCCTATCGCCAGCAAAATGCTTTCCACCAGCGATTGGGAAACAATCCGCCCACGGGACGCTCCCACCGCCAAGCGAAGGCTCGTCTGGTTGCGTCGCGCCATGCCCCGAGCCAGCAGCAGATTTGCAATATTCGCGCAAGCAATCAGCAGCACCAGGCCGCACACTCCGAGTAAAATCTGGAGACTGCGGTTGTAATCTTCTTTCATGTCCGCTACGCCCCCGCCTGCTGGAACAATGTTGATATTTTGTCTCGGAAGTAGACGATGGACTTCGGCCATCCAGGAAGCCGGATACCCGGAGTCGTTTTGCAGCCATTGGCGCAGAACGCCGGTAAGCCGTGCGGAGATGCCTGCTGTGGTCGCGCCGGGCCGCAGCCTGCCAATCACGCGAAGCCACGCCGACATAGATTGGCGCAGAAGCGAACCTCCGCCAGCAATAACAGGCTCCTGCTGCAAGGGCAGCCAGAGATCGGGCGGATCGCTCCGCAACGTTTCACCGAAAAAGCCGGGCGGAGCAATGCCAATTATGGTAAACGGGTGACCCTCAACCACGTAACTGGAACCAATCACGGAGGGATCTGCTCCATAGTCGGCCTGCCAAGCCCGGTAACTCAGCACGGCTACCGGCGGGGCCGCAGCTGCGTCGTCGCTAGTTGAAATCAAACGCCCTGCAAGCGGGCGAATGCCGAAAGTAGCGAAGTAGTTTCCGGTTATGTACTCGCCGTTCATCAGTCTGGCAGCTTGATCCACGGCAGTGCGCCGTACGCTGAACCGTCCAGGTCCCGCCTGAAAGGCTGCCATCTTTTCAAATTCAGGCGCTGCCGCCTGCAGCCGTTGATATAAGGGAAAAGAAAACATTCCCCATCTGTCTTGCGGACCGCCTTCCATGCAGCAATCGCCGCCGTCGCCAATCCGGTAAAGGCTGGCGGGATCAGCTACCGGCAAGGAGCGGAGTATTACGGCATGAATTAACGAGAAAACTGCCGTCGTGCCGCCGATACCGATTGCCAGAGTCAAGATAGCCGTGAAGGTAAATACTGGTGAAAGGCGAAACTGGCGCAAAGCGTAGCGCGCATCGCTGAGTAAGTTCTGCATGATAAATCTGTCGATAGATACTCGCACGCTGCTTGCCATATTTCGTGCTTCGCATGGCTGATATAAATGAACTGTTTAACAGCTTTGCCGAGCGTTCGGCAAATAGCAGCGTCGTCCATTTCCGAACAACAGTGTCCGTATATGGACAGTTATCCAGGATATGCTGAAGGGCGGATGCTACTTTTGCGCCAGTTCTGGCTTCTCCTTATGGCGGCAACACTTTTAGCGCAGGACCGCAACGTCCAGTCCTGGAGCGGGGTACTCAGCGATGAAGCGGGCAATGCTTTAACCGATGTTACGGTGCAACTCGCTTCTCCCGCACTCACCAAAACGGCAAAAACGGGTCCGAAAGGAAACTTCCGTTTCGATGGTTTGCCGGGAGGACGATACACACTTTCGGTTGAATGGAAGGGCCGTCGAGTGGCTTATGGGCAGGCTCTTGATCTCCCTGTAATCGCCGCAACAGCCAAGCTTACCCTTTCCGCAAAAGGCGTTCTCTCCCTGGCCTCTCCTACGGAACAATCTGCCCGGTCGGGAGGCGAGCAGTTATCCGGCGCTGCGGTTTCCGCTCTGCCGCTGAACAAGCGTGATTTCAGCCAGCTTCTCTTGTTAGCCGCAGGCACCATGACGGACGCCAATGGCGCAACCAATTTCACGCAGCAATTTGCCGTTAACGGTCAGCGCGGCGTCGAAGCAGTATTCGCCATGGACGGAGCCGACATCAGCGATCCCGAAATGGGTGGAGCCACTTTTTCGAATTTCAATGTGGATGCTGTCCAGGAGATTCAATCCAACTCCGGTTGGACCCCCGCCGAAATCGGGCGCGGTGCGGCAGGCTTTACAAACATCCTCACGCGCTCGGGCGCGGCTGGCTTTCACGGTTCGCTTTTTGAGTTTGTGCGCAATTCCGCGTTTGACGCCCGCAACTTTTTCGACCGCCGATCAGTCGCCAACCCAGGACGTATTCCGCCTTTTCGCCGCAACGAATTTGGATTTACGAACGGTGGTCCGGTGGTCATTCCCGGCCTGTATAACGGTCGCAACAAGACCTTTTACTTCGGCGAGTATCAAGGCTTCCGTCAAGTGCTGGGCACTACTCAAGTATTTCCCGTGCCGACGAGGGCGGAACGGGCAGGCATCGACACCACCGCCTTCCCCGGTGATACGTTGTTCGTACCCGTTGACACGCGAGTCTTAAAACTGATCAATCGCTACCCGCTGCCGAACGATGCCGGAGGCCCTTACGGCCCGCGCACCTACGCCACCTCATCAAAAGTCCGCACGGACGCCGATCAGTTCTCTGTTCGCATGGACCATCGCCTGTCCGACAAGTCCCAACTCTTTGGGCGTGTTACCTATGACAACTTGACGGGACCGACCACCAATCCCGATCAAACCGCTATCGACCCCAGTTTCGGCATCACTTACATTGACCGCCAACGTAATGCCGTCATTACCTATAACCGCACCGTCTCTCCCCGCTTCTCTTGGGAATCCTCGATCAGCTTCACGCGCACCACACCTTCTTTTCCCACCCCGAACCGCACTGATCCGGCCTTAACCTTCAATGATGGGCTTTACAATGCCTTCAACTCAGCAGCAGGCTCGGTCGTCAGGTCCTTCGGCAATCTGTTCCAGGGCCGTCAGAACTTCTCGTGGGCGACAAAGAAACATTCCGTCAAGATTGGCGGGGAGTTCCGCGCGAATCGGGACTCCACGTATTTCGGCACCGCCCCGAACGGCAG
>CAXTWT010000227.1:5544-8093 GCA_964247955.1 uncultured Bryobacteraceae bacterium | reverse complement strand
GGACTTCCTTTGCGGAAGCGGATGGGGCGGAGCGTTTTCTGGAAGTGATGACCGGTGGAACTTTGGGCAGAACGGGCGCTCGCGAGTTTGCAGGCTTTGCTGAAGTGTTGTGGACTTCGCAAGGCGATCTGCAACTACCGCCGCTCGGTGAAAGCGTGATATCGGCGATTCAGCAGTCCGTTGGAGAGCATCTGTCTGCCTCCGTGAAAAGCCTGAAGCGGAAAGTCACAGCCGACTATGAGAAAACTTTTACGCCCACAGGCAGATTGAAGACTGGCAAAGAAATATGCCATCAACTGCAGCTTCAAAATGAGTGCGATCGGCTCGAAAACTCCGTACAGATGACTCGCGCGCTTGTGCGCACCTATGAAGACGCCGCCACGATGATTACTACGCTTCAGGAGCGCGTCAATACCGGCGAAGTTGAAAAAAGCAAGCTTGAAGGGCGAATAATTGAATTGCGCGCCCAACGGGAACGGTATCGGGATGTCAAAGCGGCTTTCGATAACAAGGGAGCGGAATGCCGTCTGGCTGAGGCAAAGCTGCAGCGCGTCTCGGAACGCATTCAAACGATTGGGCAGTGCAGAAAAGAAGAGACTGATTTGCAAGCGCGAATGGCGAAGCTGTCGACAGATCGGCAAACCCAGCAATCTGCTCTCGGACACGCGCAGGAACAGTTAAAGAAAGCGCAACACCGTCGATCTGAGTGTGAAGGCATGCAGGAAGCGGCTCAGAAGGCGGCTGAAACTGCGGCAGCGGCGGAACGCTATGCATCTGCAATTCGGGAAAGAGAAGAGGGGAGGAGCAGAAAAGCACAGATCGACCAAGCCAGAGCGGACCTCTCCAAAGCCCGTGAGCAAGCGGCAGGAATGGCAGCGCCCACTTACGGCGAATTAGCGGAGTTGCGGAAGCACGAAGCCAAAGCCGCTCTTCTCCAAAACAATCTCCAAAGCGCTCGCGCCCATATCACCTTTGTTGCGGAGCGCGCAACCTGCATTACTGTGCATGCCGGTGAATTGCCGGGGCTGCACAGCATTGAGGCCGGTCAAACGATTATCCTGGCCGGAACTCCTCATTTGAGCTTTTCCGTTCCGACCCTTGGCCGTTTGGACGTTTCCGGTCCGGTTACAGATTATGACGGGATTGCCAAAGCCTACGATGCTGAATCGGTCTGGTTGCGCCGGTTTGCGGAGCGTTTTGGGACCAGCGATCTTCCTGAACTCGAAGGGAAGCGAAGGCAAGCCGACGAAGCGAAGGAGCGCACCAACAGCACCGAAACTCGCGTCCAGACTTTGCTTCAGTCCGGCAGCGAAGCCGCCATCAGCAGCCGTCTCAATACGCTGGAAAGTCTAATCAACACTTTCGAACAGCAATACCCTCTATGGGTCGCGAATCCACCGGATGCGGCGGGTTTGCGCACGGCAGCCAAAACGCAAGGAGAAACAGTCAAGGTTCAATGGGGGCAGGCGCGTAACGCGGCTGACGTTGCCATGCAGGACTATCAGACCGCTTTCCGAAAGCTCGAACGAACAGAAAACGATATAGGAAACACGAGAAGCGGCATCGAGTCGGCAGGCCAGCGCCTTTCCGAAGCTTTGCGGGATAGCGTTTCGGATGAGCAGCGGGAAAACGATCGGCTCAGGGCGGCAGCGGCAGTCATTGCCTACGGCGAAGAAGTCAAAAAACTTGAGAAGGAGTTAAGCGCCTTTCCGAAGAACCTGGAAGAAGAATGGGCCTTGCTCGAACGGGCCTTCAAGGATCTCGTTGCGCGCTTGGGAAACCATCGTGATTCTCTCATCGCAGCGAAGGCGCAACAGTCAATACTCGTCCAGGAAAGTCCCTATACGGCGTTGAGTACGGCAGAAGAACATTTGAGTGTTACGGAGCAAAAGCTGGAAAAAGAGAAACGCAGAAATGAAGCTACGCTTCTGCTTTATGAAACTCTCAACAAGGTAACGGAAGAGTCGCTTTCGGCGGTTGCCGAACCCGTAGCCGCCCGAGCATCAGATCATTTGGAGTTCGTGTGCGGCAAGCCGTTAGCTCGAATCCGTTTAGGCCATTCGTTTCAGTCCGTGGGAGTCATCCCGAACGGCTGTGCGGAGCAGGAGAAAAAGATCGATTGCATGTCAGGCGGTGAACGAGAGCAAATCTATCTGTGTACTCGCTTGGCCCTGGCGGAAGAATTAGCGCATGGAGAACGCCAGTTGGTAGTTCTGGATGACGTTTTGACGGTTACGGATGCCGGTCGAATGGCGCGAATCTGCGAACTGCTGGAGCGCTCGGCGGAGCGTTTGCAAATAGTCCTCCTGACGTGTCAACCGGAGCGCTTCCGCCCGCTTCGCAGCGCCAACTTCATCGATTTGCTCCAAGTCATCAAGCGGGAACGGAAAGCGCAGGAGGTAGCGCAAGGAGCTAAGTAAGCGCTGCAACCAGATTGAGGCAGCGCCTTCCTTGCCTTTTGCTAGCCCTCACGGAGATATCATTTAAAAGGGGCAACAAATGGCATCGAAACGCAGCGGAATCTCCAGGCGATACTTCTTTTACGGCAG
>CAXTWT010000227.1:0-5444 GCA_964247955.1 uncultured Bryobacteraceae bacterium | reverse complement strand
TTCTGGTACGACGCCATGCGGGAAGATCAGCCCACCTTCCCAGCCGCTCCTCACGACGAGATTTTAGGGGACCTGCCCCGCAGCCGACGCATCAATATGGTTTCGTCGTTAAAACCCAAAGAACGCCAGATTCAGGGCGGAGTCTTCACGGATGACTATTTCAACCCGAAAGAAATTCCATCATCAATGCCGTCTTCTCAAACTCCGCAACGACCTTTAGATGCCCACGCGCAAAAAGAAGCGGAGTGGATGAAGCTGATCCGGACCGGCACCAACGGCAGCCTGTTTGTGGGCGACAAAGGCATGATTACCGCCGGAACCTATGGCGAGTGGGCGCGCCTGATTCCTGTTGAAAAAATGCGGGATTACGAGTTTCCGCCGGAGTTCCTGCCCCGCTCCCCCGGCCATTACCGCGACTGGATTCGCGCCTGCAAAGGCGGAACACCCGCCTGCTCCAACTTCAGCGTTTCCGCGCCCTTTACCGAATGGATCACCCTGGGAGCAATCGCAACCAAGCTCAATTGCCGGATCGAATGGGACGGCGAAAAGATGAAGATCACCAACAACTCCGACGCTAACGCTCTATTGAAGCCGGTTCTTCGCAAAGGCTGGAAGATCGCCTGACACAATTTCGCGCTGAGGGTTTCTAAAACACTTGTCCATTTCGCGGCAACTGCTGTTATCGCTTTCATCTATCGCGTGTCTGCTTCTGCTTATCGGCTGTCCGGCAGTCAACATGCCGGTTCCCTCGATTGAGCAGCTAATTCCTTCTGCGCCCAGCGACGGAAAGCTTGATCCGAATCAGCCCGTCCATGTTTATCTCGACGGCACGCTTTCCATGCGCGGATTTGCCCGCCCGAGCGAAGGCAAGTTCGGACAGCTTTTGCAGGAGCTGGATTTATCGCTTTCGAGCCTCGGCCCTCGTGACCGCATTCACTATCACCGGTTCGGCTCCGTGATTGAAGACATCCCCCAGCATCCTTTCTACGCTGCGGCGTCACGGCAGAGTTTTTTTCAAGGTACGGCTAAATACGCCACCACCCGAATCGACACTGTATTTAAAAACAGTCCGCATAATGGCCTGACGGTGGTTCTCAGCGATCTATTTGAACAGGATCTTGATATTGCTTCCGTAGGAGAATCTCTTCGGTCCGCCGGTTTCCCGGAGAAAGCTTCGCTCGGTGTCTGGCAGTGGGCCATACCGTTTGACGGCCAGATCTACGACATTGAACTCCAAGCCACGGGAGGCCACCCGTACTCCGGTCCTCGTCCGCTTTACATGCTGGCGCTTGGCCCGGAGGAGTTGTTGCGCAAGTGGCAGGAGTCCCTGTCGCGAACTCTCAGCGCAGGCTCCACGAATTTCCTGCTGCTCGGACGGCATCTGGCAACCAATCCGTACTCCTGGTTCACTGTGAAGCAGACGCAGCACATGGCCCTGCTTAGAAATTCGCCGGGCAGCGCCGGAATCCCTTACTCTGAGTACCGGGTTCCTTCCGGCTGCGCAACGGTGCAGATCGACGCGGAAGAAAATTTGCACCCTGTCGAGAACACGGAAATTCCCGCCTTTCCGGCGCGTCCGTCCGCCTACAGCGCGGACCTGTTTTCGATTAAACAAAACGGAACAAAGCCCGCCGTCAATCCGTTATCTTCAGCAGTTGTGCAGGAAAACTCACCGACTAAACTCAGTGTTGTCGTGCAGTGTTCCGCTTTTCCCGGCAACGGCTTGTACCTGCTGCGAATTCGACGTGTCGGCAGCGCGGGCGACCTTGCCTTTCCGTCCTGGGTTACAGCTACAAGCGTGAATGCGTCTCAACTTAGCAGCAGCTTTCAGAAGCACGATCCGCAGTGGGGTAATAAGACCATTAATCTGCTTCCGCTGTTGCGGGAACTGGCGGTAACGGCGGTCGACGGGGCCACGGTCGGGACATCGTACTTTTTCCTGTCAAAAACCTAGCACGTTATGCGAAATCATCCGGCCTCTTCCATGCTTTCTGCGGCGCTCATTGCCGCTGCCGTTGTCGGAGCACTTGGGTTTGTTCTTGCGGCGCCCTTATCCAGCTACGTCAACCCGCTTGATCCGAATACCAGCCTGGATCTTTGGCGCAGTAAGTTTCTGGTCGCTGTCGGCTGTTCGGCAGGGGCTTGCGCTTTTTTGTCGATCTTGTGGCTCGTGTTCGCGCACGGCGGACGAGGCCACGGCACGAAAACCGGAGAGTGGGTTTTGCTGCTCGGCCTTACGATGCTCATCTCCGCTCTTCTTGTCTGGCTCATTCCGCCCAATTTGCGGGAAGGGCTGCTTTATCCCATGGGAACCGTTGTGCTGTTAAGCGGCATCGGCTACTGGCTTTCCACGCTTTTCACAGCGCCGGATCATTACCGCTACACGCCCTGGTTTGCCTGGGCGCTTTTTGGAAAGAGGCGCGCATGAGCCGCTATCTGCTTTCGATTGGCGGCGCCGGTCATCGCTCTCTCAAGTCGCTTGTATTTCTGGCTGCGGCGGGCGCTCTCGATAATACCGATCTTCGTATTCTGTGCATCGATAACGACGCCACCAACGGCAATCTAGCAGAAACGCTGGACCTGATCGACACGTATAACGCGATACGCGGCCCCGAACGCTGGCTGGGAGACTCGCCTTTATTCACTCCGAAACTGGAGTTGATCGACCGCAAGCCTTGGTCTCCGTTCGAGCCGGATGATCCTGAACCGACGCTCAACAGCTACTTCCACTACGACGTGATGCGGGCCAACAACAAGGAGTTGGCCGATCTGTATGAGTTCTTGTATGACAAGGGCAAGCGGGAACTCTCCGTCAATGAAGGATTCCGGGGACGGCCTTCTATCGGCGCTGCCGCGTATCGCGCCGCGTCCAACCGATCCGACTCGGATGATCTGCTCAGCCGCATGCGGAAGCGCATGGTGAGCGAGACCGGCACCGGGCAGTTCGTTCGCCTGTTCGCGATCGGCTCCATCTTCGGCGGCACGGGAGCGGCGGGCTTGCCGACCATTCCCAGCACGCTCATTAACGGCATGGAACAAGGCAACGAATACGTGCTGTGCGGAGGAGCTTTCCTGCTGCCCTACTTTCAATTCGACAGCAGTGCGCTCAACGGCCAGGGCGCTCACGCCAACCCCGAAGATTTTGTTCTGATGATGAAGGACGCGCTCGATTACTACACGCTCAACCCGAGCCGTTATCAGTGCGTGTACGCCATCGGTTCCGACAAGTGGCGTCATCAGCCGGTGTCCGCCGTGGGCAAAGCCGAGCAAAGAAATCCTTCGGATCTGACGGAGTTTCTGGCGGCGATCGCCGCTTCGAACTTTTATGTCACCTGGCAGCCGGACGAAGCCGGAGCGAACGGGAAAAGTCCGGCCCTGTATGTCGCGCATCGCGCTCACGCCAATACGTTTACCTGGGATGACGTTCCCGAACACAGCCGCATTAAAGGTCCGCTTGCCGCGTTCACCCGTTTCAGCTTTTTGTACCTGAGCGAGTTTTTCGAGGCGCTGCGCAAAGCGGAAACCAGCAAGGACATTCGCCGCTCCGCCTGGTACCGCAACTTGATTGAACGGGCAAACGTTGATGTTCACGACGCGCAGATACACGGCCGCATTGTTGCTCTAGCGAAGTTCTGCAACAAGTTCCTGCAATGGTGGACCGAGTTGCACGGCAGCGCGGGTGTTGCTCCCGACCTGATCGACATTGCGGCTTTCAGCGGCGGCCACTATCGCGAGGATCGTTTCCCGCACCTGATTTCCGGCGAAAAGCACCACCGATCCGCCAAGGACGTAGTCGTGGATGTGGCTAAAAGGCCCTACATCAATCTGCCTAATCTGACAGGCTTCGGCCACTTCGTTCATGCGCTTGACGCAGTCAGCCGCGAGCGTTCGTAACGCAAAAGCAAGAGGAGATACCGCATCATGCCCCCCATGCTGCCAGCAGCCAACCCGAAAAAAGATAACTTTGCCGTCGGCACGCCCGGACAATGGGACCGGCGCGATTGGGGCGACCTGGCGAACATCGCGGACCGAACCGACTACCCCGCCAGTCGGCGGTCCCGCATTGAAGTGGACTTGATTCCCGACGTTTGGGCGCGCGTCATTCTTTTCGCCAAGGCTCTCCATGACGAAGACCACACGCTTCACAAAATTGCGCGTTCCGCTTTTCGCGGCTTTTTAGCGTTGTTGGCGCTCCGCGTCCGTAAAGGGCTGAACATCAGCATTGAGCCTGTTCACCTGAAACCAGATAATACTTGGGCGTTTGCCGCCGCCGTTCGTCAGCCTGCACCGGAAGACCAGTCTCTCCATCACGGTTTGCGCCAGTTGTATATCGATACCAATTGGAACGACAACTATCTATTCAGAATTGATAACGGCGCTCCGATCGGCATCACGTCTCCCTTGACGCTAATATGCCCGGCTGAGGGAACGTTTCTCACTGGTTTAAGCGTTCTTCCCAGTTCCTGGTTTAACGGCGCTACCTTTCAGGACCCTTCCGCCGAAGGCGTGCTCAATCAGGAAGACCGCAACCAGCTTGCAGGCTGGATCAACCATTTGTACGAAGATATTGCAAAGCACGGGCTGGACAAGTCGAAGCTGCGCTGGAATTTCGGACATAGCAAATTACTCCGGCAACTACAGCTTTTCTCGGCAGATCTCCACCCGCAATCAAACGCTTATGTGACCGACGTCCAAAACCAACTCCGGCTGGGAACGTCCGCTTACTCTTATCTTTCCGCGCCCATTAAAGCGGAAGAGCCGACGCTGGAAGCGTCCGACATCATTCTCGATACTCCGCTCCCGCTCTCTAATACAGTTCTGCTTCCTGTTCGCGTGAACGATCAGTATGCCGCCATCAAACCGGAGCAAGATCCCAGCACGCTCTGCGTGGTGCGCGGCACGTCCTTACTTGATATCAACATCGGCGCATGGGGCGACAGCCGGCGCATCCTGGCAGGCAGACCCTTGCCTCCCGATGCCGAATGGCTCGATCCCAAATCCCTGTTTCTTGACCGCCTGTTTCTCCTGAAAGGCACGCAACAACGGGCCGGGCTGCTGCAAGCCCGAGGCCAGCGCCATATCGCCGAAGACATCGGGGAGTTTCCGGTTCTGCCGCTTACGCCGCGCATCACCGAACTGCTGCCTGGACGCACGATCAATAATTGCGTTGAATTCTCCGAAACCGGCGGAGACATTACGGTGAAACTTCGGCTGCCGCTCAAAAATGCGCGCTTTGTGGAAGTCAGCCGCACCTACACCCGAAGCGAGCAGACTTCGCTCACGCAGATGCCGGTGCTGGAAGTCTGGCCGCCCTTTCGCCGTAATGGGTGGCGTTATTACGATACCTTTTGGTGGGCCAACTCACCATCGGCTTTTACCGCTGAGCCGTTTCCCAAAGTGGAAGAAGCGGTGGAAACCGAACACCTGGGAGGAGGGCAGGAGAT
>CAXTWT010000226.1:0-8105 GCA_964247955.1 uncultured Bryobacteraceae bacterium | reverse complement strand
CCTGCCGCAACGGGGCGAACTGCTTCTCGGGAGCATCGGATTCGAGCAATCTCCGGCTGACCCCGGCCATGGCGCCCTGCAGCATCGAAGCCACGAGCTGCGGGTCTTTCACCAGCGGTTCGCAGGCAGTCGCCAACATTTCCACAATGGCCTTGTTGGATCGTTCTCCCATCTGCTGCACAATCGTCGCTCCGTCCACATCGGAACTGACCGAGTAGAGAGCAACGCTCGTCTTCACATCCCTCAGCTTGGCTTGGAGGAAGGCGGTGATGAGAGCCGTCGCCATCTGCGGGAGAGGGTTCGCTTTCTGCTCCCGGCAGACTCGCTCTACAGCCTCTGCCACTTCGTTAAGATGACGTCTCAAGGCAGCCTGCAGCAGCGCGCTCTTGTTTGGGAAGTACTGATACAGGGTCCCGACCGACACACCGGCCCGCAATGCCACCCCCGTTGTCGTCAGCCGCTCCTTTCCCACCTTCAGCAAAACCTGAATCGTGGCCTCGAGAATCGCATCCACGCTGGCAGCCGAACGTGCTTGCATGGGCGATTTGCGGGGATTTAAGAGGACCTGTGAACGTTGGGGCAAATGCGAAACTCCTTTCCGAAGCTTTCTTCATCTAACCATGCGTAAGGACGATTTAACACGGATGGCGAACACAATAGAAGAAAAACAAATGACGAATTCGACGGACCTGGGCGGCAGCTTTACCCTTCCCGGCGCCTCGATGACCATTCATCGCATGGGCTATGGCGCGATGCAACTGGCCGGTCCCGGCGTGTGGGGACCGCCGCGTGATGTGGACGGCGCGGTTGCCGTTCTGCGCGAGGCGGTGGCGGCCGGCGTGAACCACATCGATACCAGCGACTTTTACGGCCCGCATGTGACCAATCAGATCATTAAGCAGGCGCTTCATCCCTACCCGGATGGCTTAGTGATCGTAACCAAGGTAGGCGCTTACCGCCCTGACGCGAAATCGTGGAAGCCGGCTATTTCGCGCGAGCAACTGACCGAGGCCGTTCATAACAACCTGCGGAACCTCGGACTGGATGCGCTCGACATCGTTAATTACCGCGTGATGGGAGCGGGCCACGGTCCCGAGGAGGGGTCCATCGCCGAGCAGGTGACGGCGCTCGCCGAACTCAAGCGCCAGGGGCTGATCCGTCATCTCGGCTTAAGTAACATCACACCCAGGCAGTTAATGGAGGCTCAAACCATTACAGAGATTGTCTGCGTGCAGAATTTGTACAACGTGGCGAACCGGAATGATGACGACTTCATTGATGACCTTGCGGCGCAAGGCATCGCGTATGTGCCGTTCTTCCCGCTGGGTGGGTTCAGTTCCTTACAGTCGTCGGCGCTGGACGCAGCAGCGGCATCATTGCAGGCTACGCCCATGCAGGTTGCATTAGCATGGCTGCTGCAACGCTCGCCCAACATCCTGCTGATCCCCGGAACATCTTCCCTCGAACATCTTCACGAGAATCTCCAAGCTGCCACGCTGCAACTTCCTCCCGAAGTGGTCGCCGCTCTTGATTCCATTGGCCGAACGCCTAAGCAGTGAAACGTAAAGTCAAAGTTAATTCCAGTACTATCTCTCAGCAAATCCCGAAGGCAATTTACTTCCGCTGCTTCGGCAGTTAAATTTGTTTCAGGATGTTGTGGCTGACGTGACTTTGGGAAACTCTCCATTCTTCCGGCACATCTATCGCCACAGGGAGGCACCGAGTTATGGTGCAAGCACTTGTTGGATTTAGTAAAAAGTTAGCTCTTATCGCAACTTTAGGGGGTGTATTCGTGTTGGGAGTTCGAGCCCAACAGGACCCACCCTCGCGCGTGGCGCGGCTCAATTACCTGAGCGGCAATGTGTCGATGGAACCGGCGGGCGTCAATGACTGGGCGCCGGCTGAAGTCAACCATCCCTTTACCATTGGCGATTATCTTTATACGGATGCCGGCGCGCGTTCCGAACTGCACCTGGATATTGCCGCCATACGCATGGGCCCGCAGACCAGCTTTGGTTTTTTGAACCTTGATGACGGAACTGTCCAGATCAAGCTGGCCGAAGGCGACATGTCCTTCCGCCTTCATCATTTTGGCCCCAATCAGGTCTTCGAAGTGGATACTCCGAACGCGGCGGTTCAACTGCTGCGTGACGGCCTCTACCGTTTCCGCGTAGATCCAAATGGAGCGATGAGTTTTGTCGTTGTGCGCGAAGGCCAAGCGGAGATTACCAGCGGCAGTCAGGCATTTACTCTCAATCCGGGCAACAGCGCGATGATTTCCGGCGCGGATCAACCATCGTTTGATGTGGAAGGAGCGCCTGCGCCCGACGATTTCGATAGTTGGTGCGCGGAGCGTGACGCGCGGGAAGCGCGCTTGGCTTCAGCCCGCTATTTGCCGCCTACCGTGATTGGCTACGAAGATCTCGATCAATACGGCGCATGGCAGCAGGAAGGGGAATACGGCCCGGTCTGGTATCCCCGTCAAGTCGCTGCTGACTGGGCGCCTTACCATTACGGACATTGGGCCTGGGTCGAGCCCTGGGGATGGACCTGGGTGGACGCCGCGCCCTGGGGCTTTGCGCCTTTTCACTACGGGCGTTGGGCTTATATCGGCAATCGCTGGGGCTGGTGTCCCGGCCCCATTGCGGTAGTCGGTTATCATGGCCCGGTCATTCGTCCGTACTACGCGCCCGCCCTGGTTGCGTGGTTCGGCGGCGCGCACTGGGGCGTTTCGATCTCCACCGGCCCGAGTCTCGGCTGGGTGCCGCTCGGCTTCGGCGAAGTATTTACGCCGTCTTATTCTTGCAGCCGTCCCTATTTCAACAATGTCAACGTTTACAACACGAGGATTGTCAAAACCGTAAACATCACCAACGTGTACAACACGGTATATGTGAATAAAACCGTTTACAACCAGCAGTACGTCAACGTTCACGCTCCTAACGCGGTATATGCCATGCAGCAGTCCGCTTTTGCCAGCGGCCGACCCGTGCATCAAACCGGCTTCGCGGTTAAGCAAGCCGATTTCCGGCAGATTGGCGGAGCTGCTGTTACTTCGCCCGGCATTGCCCCTACGCGGGGAGCGCTGCTCGCAAACTCGGCAGGTCCAGCCGTGCGTCCGCAACCACGAATCATCAATCGGCAAGTAGTGGCCTTACACACTCCGGCCGCCGCTCCGGCCCCCTTCGCCGCCCGTCAGCAGTATTTGCAAGCTCATGCCGGTGAGATTCATAACTTTGCCGCCATGCACCAGCAAGTTGCCGCACCGGCTCCCATGGCGCAAGCAGTTCGGCCGGTTGCTCCGGTACAGCCCGTGCAGGCTCAACCCGGCCAGCACTTCGGTCGTCCGGAGATGTCCCGACAGCAAAATAACGTGACATCTCAGCAGCCCGCCTTCTCAGCGCAGCCTCGTATCCAAACCCCTTCGGCACAGCCGACAGTTCATCCGGCTCCGCAACAGCCAGCGCAGCACGGCGTTCCTCCAAATATAGGGGGAAAGCCCAATACCGAAGCAAACCAGAACGCGCACTTCCCCGAGCGGCCTCAACCGCAGGTTCAACAGAGTAGACCTGTCGAGCGCGTTGCTCCGCAACCGCCGCAGCCTCAGTATGAGGGTCCGACTGAACGCACAGTTTCTCAACCAGCGCAACCTCAGCACGAGCATCCAAACGTGGACCGCCCCACACCTCGCCCTGAAAACCGTCCGATGCCGGAAGCGCAGCATAACCAGCCGCTACCGCCGCCGCACGCTCAACCTCCTACGCCGCCAGCGAACCACGGGGAGCAGCACCAAGACCATCCGCCCGAACACAAAGACGGAAGCAACAAAGACGCACACAGCGACCACAAATCGCAGTGACGAATTACGAATTTACTGTAATCTTCTTTCCAAGGACGCCTTTACGCCGGGCCATTCGCTCTCGATAATGCTGAAGTACACGGTATGGCGGATGCGCCCCCCGGCGACAATCATGTGATTGCGCAACGTGCCCTCTTCCTTGGCTCCGATTCGTAGAATGGCCGCGCGGGATTTTGCATTCAAGGAATCAGTCTTCAGTTCAACCCGAATACAGCCGAGAGTTTCAAACGCATACCGCAGCATCAAATACTTCGCTTCGGTATTGATGCGGGTGCGCTGCCAGGCGGGAGCAATGAATGTCCAGCCGATCTCCACGCGCCGGTTTGTCCTATCAATGTTGCCAAACCGGGTACTGCCCACGGCAGTGCCGGTCTGAATATCGACGGTAGCAAACGGCAGCGCCGTTCCCGCTTCACGTTCTTTCAGAGCTGTTTCGATGTAGCGCTGCATTGCTTCCGGCGTCAGAACCTCCGAAGTTGTCCAGCGCCACAGCTCCGGATGGAGCGCCACGCGACAAAGCGCTCCGTGGTGTTCCAGCGTAAGCGGCTCTAGTCGCACGCCACTGCCCACCAGCGTAGGAGGTTCATCACGGCTATCAATCTGCAAATCTACATTCCAGCTTTGACGTATACTTTGTCAGCAGCAGCAATGCTCGCGTCTTTTTCGGTCACGCTTACTTTAATCGGCTGGAGACCTGACTTGTTTTCCGGCTTGGCGTTAAAGGTCAGAATGTATTGGTGCTGCAACTGCTCCGTAATCTGCTGCAGAAAAGGCTGGAACGAGACTGGCGAGCCAAAGCCGACCATGTAAGATTCGCCCCCGGTCTCATCGGATAACTGCGACAGAAAGTTCTGCCCCCAGTTGGAGCGCCAGAACGAATGGCCATAGTGATCAGCACTTGGATTGTAGATGGTGTAAACAACGACTCCGACCTTTTGCGCGTCTTCGATGCCTCGGTTCACATATGGGTTGTCCGGTGTAAATCCACCGCCCAAGCCTTCAATGCCGCTGCTGATCATAATGACTATTTTTCGCTCAGCACCTGTATTGGGCCAACTCTTGATTGCCTCGGAAAGAGAATCGTAAGGGCTGACATCAACTCCGCCCGTTCCCAACGGCAGTCGTATCGAATTGGCGGCAGCGGCATGGTCGCGGGTAAAATTTGCGACCATCTGGTTGGTGCCGTTCCGCATATAACCGATTCCGATTTCCGTTGCGGCAGGCAGCGACGTGACAAACTGCTTCAGCGTGCTGATTTCCGTACCGAAACTCTCACGGGCAGAATCGTCAATCAACAACAGGAGCTGCATGCCTTTGCCGTTCTGACCGGCAGGAATCAGCGCAGTGACCAGTCGCTTATCATTACGTCCTTGAGAAACTGTAATATCCTGCGGCTCAATCGGCGGAATCTCTTTATGGTGCTTCGCTTCGAGCGTAACCACTATGCTTACCGGCACGCCGGGGGTATTTCTATCTTGGCCCACGCAAACAAAAGACGCGGCGCAAGCCAAGGCCGCGCCAACCAAAAACTTCGAGTATTTCATAACAGTATGGCTGCCTAGATCAATGCAGCAGTTTCGGAGCGGCGGAAAGCCGCCTTTCTCCTCTTATTGGATCGGCTCAAACGTTCGGAGGATGCAAGTACGTATTGTTCCAGCTCCCCTGCGCGGACAGCGGCGGTATGAAAGCGCAAGGTACGCTCCCGCGCTCTTTCCGCTACCTGCAAGCGCTGCTCTGACGGCATCTGTAAATAGGACGAAACGTCATTCCCTTTCCGTACTGGGAGTATTTCAGAGCCGGGCGTGAAAATCGTATCGAGCCCCGGCCATTCATCCGTGATAATCGGCACGCCGCAGGCAGCGGCTTCAAACAACCGAACGCTCGGGGAATACCCGGCTCTGACCATGTCCTGGCGGGTCAGGTTCAGGGTAAACCTTTGCGAGTTGTAGAACTCGACATGATCGTGGGCAGGCAGATGATGGATGCGCTGGACATTTCGGGGCCACTCAATCATTTCCGGGTATTGGGGACCGGCTACCGCAAAGCACTGTTGCGGGTGCGCGCGGGCCACGTCCAGCAACAGTTTTTCGAGAGCCGGTTGACGGTCAGGCGCGTAGGTTCCCAGGTAGGCAATATCCCATTCCGGCTGCCGGGGCTGGGGGAAGTACAAGGAGGGATCAACTGAGCAGTACAGGGCCTCGGCGCAAGGCGAGCCGAGTGTTTCCTCAATGTAACGGAGGGTTGGACCGCCGGTGAATGAAAGGTACAGATGATAACGGCGGTACAGATCAGGAGCGATGTAGTCGCATTTGCCCCCTTGCAGATTGGCCAGCGTAACCGGAGTATCGATGTCGTAGAACGCACACACGTTTGTGGCTGTCGAATTGACCCATTCCCCTACCGCAATGCCTTGGGGAACATACGAGCCGACAACGACCAGATCCGCTTTACGGATCGCGTTCGTGTAACGGTCCCGCAGTTCCTCCACGCTGGAGTACAAACTGATCTGACAGTACGGCGCACCGTCAAATTCGCGGTTGGAGGAGTACCAGGGAACATCCCGCTCCAGGAAAGTGATGCGGTGACCACGCGCGGCGAACTCCTTCAACAAGGCTCGATAGGTGGTCGCGTGCCCGTTGCCCCAAGTGGACGTAATGGACAACCCCAGGAAAACGCAGTCGAGTTGGCGTGGTGTCAAACCTTCATCTCCAGGTGCGGCGCAATCGAAGACAGGGCGTTTTGCAAAACAGCTTCCACCAGTTTTCCGCGCTGCTGGTAAGTGTGATCCTGCAGCACACGTCTTCGTGCGGCTTCTCCAATGGATCTGGCCCGGCCAATATCGAGGTCCGACAAAAGACTGGCTACCTCCTCGCCGTTATGAGCGACCAAGATCTCCTTTCCCGGCTGAAGAAAAGAATCAATGCCTTCCCAATGGTCGGTAATCAGGCAGGCAGCGGCTCCGGCAGCTTCAAAGACCCGCGTCGCGGGAGAGAAACCATAGCGGGCCATGCTGTCACGGCTGATATTCAGTACGGCCAGCGCGGAACAGTTAAACACATTGTGATCCTTCGTGTAAACGTGCCCAATGTAGGCAACGTTTTCCGGGATGGGCTTGTCCGCCCAGCCGCTTCCTCCCAACACAAAGCGTTTGGACGGAGCCAGCGCGGCCGCTTTCAGAAAGTATTCATTCACCCGCGCTTCGCGATCCGGCAGGCGGTTCCCTAGAAAAGAAAGATCGCAAGCAAACTTTTCATCCGGCTCCACCGGGAAATGAACGTCGGGATCAAACGCATTGTAAATAGCACAACAATCGCGCGCGCCGAGGCGTTTGTATTCATTGGTGACGCGCTTACCGCCGCCATAGGTCAGAACAAGGTCAAACTTCTTGAGCGCCTGGTGAAAAGAATCGTTTGCATCAGCCGCGAGACGGTCCAGGGTGGCGGGCGCATCCACATCCCAGAAAACCTTACAGACCGGCGGAGGCATGGCGGAAACGCGGGCTTCCAGTTCCCGGTCCAGCACGCCGACTCCGCTTGCCTTCACCACTACATCACAGGCAGCCGACCACAGAAGATGTCGCGTGACTTCTTCAGGATTATCGGCCTGGTAGACGACAATGCGCGCCCATTCCGGATCGGGAATATCGCGATGCTTCTGGCGGTCATAAGCATCCGGTTCAAAAAAAGTGATAGCGTGGCCGGATTGCGCCAAGGCGCGAAGGATGCCCCGGTAATATGTGGCGGCTCCATTCCAATACGCGGATACGAGACTTGAACCCCAGAAGGCGATTGTCAATGCTTCAATTCCTCATAGATTCCGAGCAGTTCATCCACGCGATGTCCGCAGGTATGACGCTTGCGGATCGTCTCCAAACCGCTCTCGCACAGGCTTCGCGCCAGGGCCGGATCGCTCAGCACATTGTGTAAGTGCGACTGCATCTCTTCCCCATTTTGAGCTATCAAGAAATCCTGTCCGACCCGGAATAGATTTTCCGTGTCCGTCCAAGGGGCCGAGACCAGCGGAATCCCGCAAGCGAGCGCTTCAAAAGGACGGATAGTAGGAATGCCGACCAGCTTCTCCACATAAGGACGGCGCGGAACATGCACGGTCACGCGGAACTTCCCAAAGACTTCGGGAACCAGGAAGTTAGGAAGCCAGCCTTCATAATCGATACCGGCTTCGGCCAGTTCCGTTTTGGCGGCATCCGGGTAGCGCACGCCGTGAACTCGGGCGCGGAGCTTTAATG
>CAXTWT010000225.1:1162-8137 GCA_964247955.1 uncultured Bryobacteraceae bacterium | reverse complement strand
ACGGTCGAGTCCGTCACGCGGTAAGCCAGTCCAATGCGTGGAGCAAAATACTTGTAGCGTGTCTGAATTCCGAGATCCTGAGGCACGCCGCCGACCCCGGCGATTCGGAGCGTATTGTCTACGGGATTATAGTTGGAAAACCCGCCATTGAATTGCGGATGAAAGGGCGGATAAAACTCCCAGCGCAACCCGAGATCAACGGTCAGCTTCGGCGTGACTACCCATTTATCCTGGGCAAAGGCGAATAACTGCCAGGCGCGGAGGGACGGAAAGTAAGTGGCCAGATCACGGCCTGCCTGGTTCGGAACGTCCAGGAGAAGGCTGGCGAAGTTGTTGTAGTAGCTGGTGACGGACGCGCTGCCGTTTGCGCCTTTCAGCGCCGTCTGACCAGAGGCAAACGAATACAAGCCTCGCGGGCTGTAGGTTTGCTCCTGCAGCAAAGAGTCACGCACGCGCCGGAAATCGCCGCCCCATTTGATGGTGTGATTGCCGAAGATTTTTGTCCAGGTATTCACCAAATCAATGTTTGCTTCCGCACGTACCCAGGGCAGAGAGGCCGAGTAGCCGATAATCGGACTGGAATAAAACGACCCGATATCGATGCCGACGATGCCGCTGGTGATCTGGTCCAGGTTGATGCCGGGAATGCCGAGCGCGGAAGATTGATTTGTTCCGTAATCGGCCTGGGTCGCAACATTGTTGTAGTAAGCGACGCCTGCTCGAAACTCCGCTACGAGGGTTGGGGAAAACACATGGTCGTAGTTGATTCCGCCGCTGTAGGTGCGCTGTACGGAAGTGCCCTCGAAAGCCGTGCTGACGCCGCCCGGCCCTCCCGCCAATCCGAAAACCGGAGCCTGGAATACATCAGGGCGCTGATAGCTTAAACGCACGCTCAGGCGATCTTTTTCTGTCGGCACGTAATCGACCTTCACGTCGTAAGAAGTCGTGTCTTTGTGATAAGGCAGCAGCCCGAAGTAGTTATTGCTTCCGCTGGCGCTGGCGACGTTCGGAGCGGGCAGCAAGGCCAGTAAAGCACGCGAGATCGGATTGATACGATTTGTCGGAATCACGTTGCCGGGAAACGCGGTGCGCCCGGTGCCGTCCGCGTTGCCGGTCGCCGGATCGTAGATGGCGGTGGTCGACGCGCCCAGATTGCCTCCAATCTGAGCTGGCGTCGGAATGGTGAGCAGATTCGTGTTCGCCTCATGATCGGTGACGCGCAGGATGTCGCCGAAATAGAACAGCTTGTTCTTAATCACGGGGCCGCCCACGTTTCCGCCGAAATAGTTGTAAACCAGGTGCCCGACGCCGGGGTTAAAAAAGTTTCGCGCATTGAACTCGCTGTTCTGCAGGAACTCATAGGCGGAGCCGTGGATCTGATTGGTTCCGGATTTCAGAATGACGTTGACCACCGCTCCGCTGGCGCGTCCCAGTTCCGCTTCAAAATTACTGGTAGAGGCATCCACGGTTTGAATCGCCTCAATCGGCGGGACGAGAATCTGAAGCAGCCCGGTGCGCTCGTTGTCGTCAATGCCCTCAATCTGATAGTTGTTGCCCATTCGCATCTGGCCGTTGGTCTCCGTTTGCAGAGAGCTTTGGGCGTTAAAGAACTGCGAATGCTGAAACGAGGCGCGAGTCGTGCCCGGCACCAGATTGAGCAAGCCTTGAAAGTTCCGGTTTGTGCCGGTCGGCAAGTTCGCCGTTTGCGCCACGGTCAGGCTGACCGAAGTATCCGCGCGATCCGTTTGCAAAGGCGGGGGAGCCGCTGTCACTTCAATCTGCTGGTTCAACTCGCCCGGCTGCAACTGCGAATCCACACGCGTGCTGGTATTGACAGCCACGCTGATGTTCGCGCGAACTTCCCGACGGAAGCCTGGCGCCTCGACTGTCACGGAATAGGCGCCTTCCGGCACATCGGGAAATGTATAGTTGCCGCTGTTGTTTGTTTCCGAGTTTCGGGAAACGCCTGTGTTGACCTCAGTCAACGTCACCTTGGCGCTGGCAACCACAGCGCCGGTGGAATCCGTCACAGTGCCTAAAACTGTACCTGTGACTGCCTGTGCCCAAGCAGAGAACGAAGCAAAACACGCGAGCGCGCACAGGGCGCACGCCAAACGGAGAACTCTCATAGTTGTTAGCAATTATATTGAACTTCTCCCTGAAGTCAAACCGACCTCCGTTTGCCAGTGCTTTTTTACAATAATTGGTAATGGCCTTGGCTCCTATCCAATGCAGTTCTCCTACTCAGACCTGAGCTTCCTGGCGGAGTTCCGCTCCACAATTGTTACCTCTTCGCCTTTGCTTGCTTCCGTCGTGAGCGAGCAACTCGTCAATCTGCACCTTGATAATGGGAAAAATGCCTGGACGCGACCCGAGATTTTTGGCATCAGCGCTTGGCTTAGCGATTGTTGGCGGACCCTGCGCTACAGCCGGGCCGACACCCCAACTCTGCTGTCGTCTGCGCAGGAACAGGCGCTTTGGCAGCGCATCATCGGACAGCAGTATCCGAACCTGTTCCATCCGGCGGGCACAGCGCGGCTCGCTATCGATGCGGCGCGTCTCATGGCCGAGTGGCGCATCCCGCTTGAAGGCGAAGCTTGGGATGACTACAAGGACGCACAGCGCTTCGGGGACCTGTTCCGGCGCTTTCGCGGGCTTTGCAAACGTAATAACTGGATTATCTGCTCCGATCTTTGGCGGCTCGTTCCCGAGTGGATCGCAGACGGGCAGATCGATCCGGGAAGAATTGCCTTTGCAGGCTTTACCCGCTTCAGCCCTGCCCTGGAGGGCATTCGAGATGCTTTAGGCGACAGGGCGGAAACGGTTTCGTTGGACGCGCCGGAAGCTCCTCAATCAGTATTTGCGACGGCTTGCCCGGATTTTGCGGCGGAACTGGAGTACGCGGCAAGATGGGCGCGTCAACAGGTGGAAGACGGACCGAACGGAACGGTTGCTGTTTTCGTGCCGGAGATCCTCAAGCATCACGAAGCCGTGGAGCGGACCTTCCGGCAAGTGTTCTATCCGTCACGCGCTTTGCAATTTACGAAGCAGAGGCGGGATGACACGCCGGAACAGGCATCCCCCTTTCACATCAACGGGTCGAAACCGCTCAGCGCGCATCCGCTGATTGCGAATGCTCTTTTGTTGCTCGAGCTGGCGCGTCCGCAGATTGCCATTGCGGACGCCGGCGCCATTCTGCGATGCCCGTTCATCACGGGCGCTAAGGCTGAGGACGGTCCCCGCGCGCTTGCCGATATTAAATTGCGGAAAAGGCGCGATCTGGAGGTAACGCTTGCGGGAATGCAGGCCAGCGCGGAAAAGTGTTCGCTGCTCGCGCCCGTTTGGGACGCCCTGCATCATGTGCTCCGTATTCGCTCCTGGACGCTCGAACTTTCCCGGTGGGCTGAGTTTATTACGGATCTGCTCCGGGCCGTCGGCTGGCCGGGCGATGAGGACCTGAGCGGTACGGAACAGGAAGTCGTGGAAACTTGGAGACACGCCCTTTTGGAGCTTGCGGGCGTAGGATTGGTGTCAGCGCCGGTTACCTGGGAAACGGCCTTTTCCCAGCTTCGCCGGATTGTCGGGTCGGCGTGCGAACCGCCCGTCGGTGATTGGCTGTCGCCCGTTCAAATACTGGACGCCAACGACGCTGCCGGATTGTCTTTCGATTGCGCCGCTGCGGTCGGAATGTCGGACGAGAACTGGCCCACGCCGGAAAAGAGTTGGCCTTTTGTTCCGTCCAAGCTGCGCCGCGCGGCGGGAGTTCCCGGCAGTGATCCGCAGAGCACCCAAGAGGAGCGCCAACGCCGGACGCAATCTCTGCTGCAATCCGCGCCGACAATCGTGGTAACTTACTCGGGCCGCTTGGTGCCGCTGGTCCGGAGTTGTGTTGAAATCGGGGGCGAAGAACCTGCTGTCTGGCAGGGCCGTCTTCCGGCGCAGTCGTATCCATTTGCAGTTTTGGAATCGACCGAAGATACCGTTGGCCCGGCGTTTCAATCGGATGAGGTCGCCGTCGGCGGAGTCGATATTATCAAAGCGCAGTCGCTTTGCCCGTTTCGCGCCTTTGCCCAGTATCGCTTGCACGCGCAAAGCCCGGAAGCTGCCAGCTTCGGAATTGATGCGCGGGATCGCGGCAGCTTCCTGCACAAAGCGCTGGAGCATGTCTGGAAGAATCTCGAAAGTCTTCAACATTTGCAGGCCATCGCCGCCGATGAGTTGCGGAGTTTGGTCAGCGCAGCAGTTACCGAAGCGATCCAGGATCGGCAGAATCATCCCTTTCACCAGTTGACGAACCAAACGGAACGCGAGCGGTTGGAAGAAGTCATCCTACAGTGGCTCGCCGTGGAAAGAGAACGCAAAACGCCGTTCCATGTTGAACACCTGGAAGAAGAGAAACTAGTCGACCTAAACGGCCTCCTTTTGCATGTGCGAGTGGACCGGATCGACCGGCTCCCGGACGGCAGCGTGGTCCTGATTGACTACAAAACCAGTGATCTGAAAGGAAAGGATCTGGAAGGAAGCCGCCCCTCCGAGCCGCAGTTGTTAATCTATGCGGCGGCGGTGAAAGAAGAAGAGGTGGAAGGCGTTTACATCGCAAAAGTGCGCCCGCGCGCGGCCGAGCCGGTTGGATTTGCTCACAACGAGCATTTTTCTCCTGCCAAGCCGGTGAGAAAGAAAAAGGCGTGGGCGCAGATACGGGACGAATCCCGCGAAAGCCTTCGCTCCATTGCCGCTGAGTTTGTCCGAGGGTATGCGGCGATCAAACCGGAAAAAGGAGCTTGCGACTACTGCGACTTAACGGCGCTGTGCCGAATCCTCGAAGGAGCCAAGACGGATGAGAACGACGGCAGCTCCGATTGATCTGACGAGGAGCGATGTGCGGGAGCGCGAAGAAGCGCTCACCCCGGACTGCTCTTATATCGTGCAGGCCCCGGCGGGATCGGGGAAAACGGGATTGCTGGTCCAGCGCATTCTCCGGTTGCTGAGCGTAGTGAGCCGCCCGGAGTCGATTGTCGCCATGACGTTTACGGTCAAGGCGGCGGGAGAGATGCGCGAACGCGTGCTGAGCGCCTTACAAGATGCAGCCGATGATGTGTCGATAACGGACGACTTCGGACGGCGCACTCGACAGTTAGCTCTCCGAGCCTTGGAGCGGGATCGCGAAGAGGGCTGGGGTCTGCTGACCGATCCGAGCCGTTTGCAGATACAAACGATTGATGCGCTATGCGCCGCCTTGGTCCGACAGATGCCGATTGTTTCCGAATCCGGCGGTTTCGGAAGCGTCGTGGAAGATCCAAGCGAGCTTTACCAATCGGCGGCCCGCCGGACGCTGCGAGGCTTAGCGGAAACGGGCGATGCCAACCGCGCGCTCTTTCGGCGGGTTGCATCGTATTTCGATAACGACATCGCCCGGCTGGAGCGCCACATGGTCAGCATGCTTCGAAAGCGCGACCAGTGGTGCATTCGATACTTTGCGGAAGACCCGTCGATGGTCGGCGATCTTTGCCGCCTGCTCGGACGGGCCGAAGAAGAGTTGAAGCAGATTTTCCGGGAAGAAAACGAAGTCGATTTTGCAGAGATTACGCAAGCGGCGATTGCGGCGTTGGGAGAACCGGAAGCGCCCAGCGATCTTCTGTACTCGCTCGACTATCGCATTGAGCATCTGCTGGTGGACGAGTTTCAAGACACTTCGCGGGCGCAGTACCGACTGCTCGAAGGCTTAACAGGCCAATGGTCGGAAGGCGATGGACGCACTTTGTTTTTAGTCGGTGATCCCATGCAAAGCATTTATCGCTTTCGCGCGGCGGAAGTGGCGCTGTTTCTGCGGGCCTGGGAAGAAGAGCATTTAGGATCAATCCGCCTGCAGCCGCTCCGCTTGAAAGTCAACTTTCGATCCACCCCGGAAATTGTCAACTGGACCTGTTCGGCTCTCGCGCCCGCAATGGGTGACAACGACATTGGGAGGGGAGCCGTCAAGTTTGCCGCCTGCGTGGCGGCCCGAGCGGAAACCGGAGCCGATCCGCAACTGATCCCTTCCCTCGAAGACAAAGGCGGCGAAGCGGAAGCGCAGGAAATCGTTCGAATCGTGAAAGAACATTCCGATGGGGGTGAAATCGCGGTCCTGGTCCGAAGCCGTCCGCACATTCTTGCCATTCTTCCCGCACTGCGGGACGCGGGGATTCCTTACCAGGCGATTGAGATTGATGCGTTGAAAGACCAGCAGCACATTCTGGATCTGTTCGCGCTGACACGCGCCGTTTTGCATGGGGCGGATCGAACCGCATGGCTGGCGTGTTTGCGCGCGCCCTGGTGCGGATTAACTCTTTCGGACTTAGCTGCGCTGGCGGAAAAAGAGCCGGAACGAACGGTTCTCGATCTGCTCTCCGATCCCGAAGTTATCGGCAGATTATCGTCGGATGGACGGGCGCGGGCCCTTCGCGTGGGAGAAATTCTATCGGCGGCGGTGCAGCGGGTAGGGCGTATGCCGCTGCGGGATCTGATTGAGCAGGCGTGGCTGCTGCTCGGCGGACCTGCGGTGTTGAAGGGAGCGAATCAGGGAGAAGACGCAGAAATCTTTTTGGGATTGCTTCAAACGTTTGAGGAAGGCGGCACGATTCGGGACCTTAGCCTTTTATCTGAGCGCTTGAGCAGTCTTTATGCCAAACCGAACCGGGCGGAGGGCTGCGTCCAGGTGATGACGATTCATCAGGCGAAGGGTCTGGAGTTTGACACGGTGATTCTTCCGCAACTGGCCCGTTGGCCGCGCGCTGACGACGCGGATCTGTTAATCTGCAACGAAAGTGTCGGAGAAGACGGAATGCCGATCCTCCGCATTGCCGCGCTGCCCCGGCGCGGCGAAGAAGATCCCGATTACGCGAGCATCCGGGAAGAACTCAAGGAAAAGAATAAAAATGAAGCGAAGCGCCTGTTCTACGTGGCCTGCACCCGCGCGAAGAACCGGCTGTTTCTTTT
>CAXTWT010000225.1:0-1062 GCA_964247955.1 uncultured Bryobacteraceae bacterium | reverse complement strand
CTTCCGAACGGGACAGAACTCACGCCGATGATTCGGTCGGAACTGCGGCGCTTAGGCGTGGCGTCCGCCGAAGAGGCGCAAGCGGCGGAGCAAGTGGAGCGAGCCGTGAAGAACGCCTTGTCAAGCGAGCGGGGCCGCTGGATTTTCGAAAGGCATGCCGAAGAGCGATGGGCCTGGCCGATCAGCGGGCGGGTTGGCGGCAAGCTGGTTTCGGGAACGGTCGACCGGACCTTTCGCGACGAAGACGGGCGCTTTTGGGTAATTGATTTTAAAGTAAGCGAGCATCTTGGCGGCGATCTCGAAGGCTTCATAACGGCGGAGCAGCGCCGGTATCGTCCCCAGATGGAGAACTACGCAGCCCTTCTTTCGAGCCTGACACGAGGGCCGATCTGGCTCGGCTTGTACTTTCCGCTGCTCGGCGCCTGGCGCGAATGGGAGTTTGCGGAAGAAATAACGGTTGCTTCTCACTAAACTGGAAAGAATGGCAACGAAACTCACCGCCAACGTCAAGGCGGGCGGATGCGCTTCTAAACTGAGTCCCAAAATTCTGGATCGGGCGCTGCGGACTGTGCCGCGCCTTCCCGATGAAAACGTGCTGGTGGGCTATGACACGGCGGACGACGCCGGAGTCTACAATCTAACCGGAGCGGCGGGAAAGCCGTTGGCGATGGTGCAAACGGTGGACTTCTTTACCCCGATTGTGGACGATCCTTATGCTTTTGGAGGCATTGCCGCCGCAAATGCTCTGAGCGATATCTACGCTATGGGCGGACGCCCGGTGACTGCGCTTTCGCTCGTTGTCTTTCCGGGCAAGGGCGACATTGGGGATTTGGAAGCCATTCTGAAGGGCGGCGCGGATAAGATTCATGAGGCCGGGTGCGTGATCCTGGGCGGTCACAGCATCTCCGAAGAAGAAGTAAAGTTCGGTTATGCGGTAACCGGGCTAATTGACCCGCAGCGTATTTGGACCAACGCGGGCGCGCAAGCGGGTGATGCTCTGGTGTTTACCAAAAAAATCGGCACAGGCGTGATCTCGACCGCCCTCAAACGGGATATAGCCGA
>CAXTWT010000224.1:6169-8151 GCA_964247955.1 uncultured Bryobacteraceae bacterium | reverse complement strand
GTACGAGAACGGCGCGCCAAACCAGCGCCAACGCGCATAGGCCCAGAGCAAAGGCCGTCACACGAGTGGGCACGCGGAAGACGACGCCGATGGGGGTCGCTTCTTCGTCGTCCCATACGCGAGCTTTCGATGTTTGCTGCGAGATATTCAGCAGAAGAGCGCAGATCGCAAAGTTCGCCAGCATGGCGGTATTGCCGGAGGAGAGAAAAGGTGATACCACTCCCGACAACGGAATAGCGCCCAGCGCTCCTCCTGAAATCAGCAGCATTTCAAGCGCAAGAAGCACTCCCAGGCCCAGAGCAAGAAAGAACCCGTACTCGTCGGGCGCTCCCAATGCAATGCGCCAGGCTTTGCGGACCAAGAACGTAAATAAAACGGCAATCGCAAGAACGCCGCCGATGCCCCACTCTTCCGCAATCGACGCTAGGATCAGGTCGGTATGTCCGGCAGGAATCACACCCGGATCTCCATAACCGGGGCCTGATCCAGATGAACCTCCTGTGGCGAAGGCCCACAAGGATTGCGCTAGTTGATCGCCGCCCCGCACGCTGTTGTCCCAGGGAGAAAGCCACATGGAAACGCGGTCGGCAACGGTGTGCGGCGTTCCGATGTGATACCCGATAGTGACTCCGGCAATCAGCAGCGCCAGCCCAGTCAGGGCCAGACCGCTCCTTCCGCGCGCCACTGCGAAGGTAATCAGAAACAGAAAACCGGTCACCAGGGCCGGTCCCATGTCTTTCAATAAGAAGAAAAACAGGAGCGCGCATGTGACAGCGCTCATCACCGGAAAGGCATGGCGTGGTCGGGGCAGTTCGAGGAAGCGCAGGAAACGCGGCACGAATGCGCGCTGATGCAGGTCCCGCAGCTTTTCCCATTCGCGGGCGAAGTAACCGGCCATGAAAAACACCAGCAGCAGCTTGATGATTTCAACCGGCTGAAACGGTCCCAGGTTCACTTTGGCGTCGCTGCCGGAAGGGCCGGAGCCGAACTGCCAGACCGCAAGGAATAATAGGAGCGCGCCAAAAAGCGGAGTGTAAACCAGATGTGAGAATTGCCGATAGTCCAGAGGCTTGAAAAGCGGCAGGAGAAGAATGCCGCAGCCGAGCGCCACTCCCAGGGCGAACTTTTTGAATTCCAGGGTGTCGCGCAGCGGGTCGCGAAGGCTGAGCATGGCAATCAGCCCCAAGGCAGTCAGAAGATGAACGGCCGGAAGAATCGTCTCGTCGCATTGAATGCGACGCCAACGATATAAAAAGTGAACCAGCCAGAACGACAGCAGATAGGCACCGCACCACTTTACAACTTCCTGAGCGAATTCCTGCGGCGTCCGCACCACGAGAAAGGGTTTAACTCGCGCCAGCGGAAGAAGGGAATGCTTTCGCTCCGCATCACGCAGGCGGGAAAGCGCGCCCACGTTCGGCAGCGGTTTGCGCGCCTGGATAAACTCGAAAACGGGCGCGGCCAGAGCAGCCTGTTTGTCTCGGTCTGTAGCGAAGCTGCGCAAGGCAGGCAGCAGCTCATCCGGCTTGCTGACGGTGTTGGTATTGACAAGCTCCCGGCGCTGTAGTCGCTCTGCGTCCAGGCGGAAACTCTGCGTTTTGGCTCCGTATACCAGCAGCAGTCCGTACAGCGCAAGCAGTGATGCACCGCACAAAAGCACAAACTCCCTTCGTCGTTTGCCTGCCTTTCTTTCCTCGTGGATCAGCGGCTTCAGGGCTTCGCCGCTTTCCCATGTCCTGGTTACTGCCATCGGCGCGAAAAAGAATAGTGTTTGGTCCAGCGCGCCCGTACAACGGTTGAGCGAACAGGTTGGGGGTGCAGCTTTTCCCCTTCGAGCCGGTCCTGCTGCAACTGTTGCAGATTCGCGTCAACGTCCGAAAATCCGGCAATCGGTTGATACAGCTTGGCCGCGCGCTCGAAATCATCGTTGGCCAGTTGCAGCCACCTTTGCCGTTCAGCGGATGCGGAAAGAGAAGCGGCTC
>CAXTWT010000224.1:0-6069 GCA_964247955.1 uncultured Bryobacteraceae bacterium | reverse complement strand
TCCTCATGCGCGTAGTCCCGATTGGCTTGAAGCTGCCGGGTTAAGCGGGCGAATCGATAAGAGTAGCTGAGCGGAATAAACAACAAAAGTCCTGTGAGAGCGCCGGCCAGCAGCGCAATCGCCAGGTTTGTCCAGTGGTCCCAAGCCTTTCGACGGCGAAGTCTGACTTTGGGAATGGCAAGAGGCTTATTTGTATCGGAAGGGGGCGGCTTCTGGGAGTTCAGGACGGCTTGCGGCCTTCCAACGGTTTTGTCTGCCGTGCTGTCCTTGGCTTTTAGTTCGGTTTCCGCGACAGTTTCATGGCTGCGGAGAAAGCATTGCAGATCGCTTTCGAATTCTTCAGCGGATTGATAACGTCGCCGGATGTCGGGGGCCAGCGCCTTGGCAACAACCGCTTTTAAGGGCGCGGGGCAACTCTCCGGCAAGGCTCGAGGCGGCTTGCGGGACTGAATCAACGCTTCCAGCACCCGCGTTTCCTGCGCCTGGTAAGGCGGAGTTCCGGCCAGGATCTCATACAGGCTCACACCGACAGCCCATAGGTCCGCATGCGGGTCTACCTGCGAATTCCTGATCCGCTCCGGCGAACAGTAGCTCGGGCTGCCTAAGTTGTGCTTCGTTAAACGATGCGTGGACGTGATCACTTTCGCGATGCCGAAATCGAGCAGCCGCAGGACGCCTTGGGCGTTCAATTGAATGTTCGACGGCTTCACGTCACCATGCACCACTGCCGTGAGATGGCTGTTCAGATGTGACGTAAACGTATGCAGCGTTCGAAGCTGATTGCAGATTTCCGCAGCATAGCCCGCTGCGCGATAAGGGCCGATTGCGCCTTCCGCTCTGACCATTTCAGCGAGCGTCCGTCCTTCGAAATACTCCAGAGCGACGAAAAAGCAGCCATCACCCTCGCCCCACTCGTACACTTCTAAAATCCGAGGGTCCGCCGCGTGCAATTGTTTTTGCAGTTGCGCGCCTCGGGCTTCGGCTTCAATAATCAGTTGCGTAAAATCGTCCCGTGAGTGTTCAATGAGTTTCAATACAACAGTCCGGTCGAGATCGTTGTCGAGCGCCAGGTAAACATCCGTCATGCTCCGGCTTAGTTTGCGGATGATTTTGTACTTGCCGAACTGTTGGAGAGAACTCATGGCTTACCGGGAACCCTGGAACTCCCTTCAAAGATGTTGTTGTCCCGAAGCTGCGGTCTAAGATTTCGCGGCAGGGCATTGAAATCAGAAAGGCCGTTGCGCAGAAAAAGATTGTTCGCCGCTTCCAATTCTACGGTCGTCGCAACTTCTAGGCCGGCTCTCGGCATTCCGGGCGTTCTGCCGTTGTCGGTAATCCAGTTGCTGATCAGGCGCACAAAACTTTGCTCCTGGGCCGTCAATCCCGCGCCTGGGTTCTCGGAAAGAGCGTTCGCCATCAGGGTTGCTTCCGATTTGTCTTCCATGCGAATACCTGTATCGATAGCGCCGGACACCTTGCAATTGGTGACGTTAACCGTTGAATGGGCGATGGACATGCCGATCCGTAACGGGTGCGTCTGATCGCTTGCAATTTCCAGATTTTCAACCCGCGCATTGTGAACTCCCGTTGCAACAAGCGCTACCCCCTGGTTGGCGGCGGAAGCCGGATCGCTGCGAAGAACAGGTCGGCGGGGCAGGGAACCGACAATGCTGACTTCGTCTTTGAGCAGGAGCGGACCAAGATATTCGCCGGGAGGAACGTCAATAATATCTCCCGGCAATGCGCTGCGGAGCGCTGCGGCGATGCCGCGCGGGTCGGCTGCATTCACCGCAATGTGAACCGGCAGCCTCACCGGCGAAGGATTCCCTCCGGGTTCCGCCATATGCAGTATCAGCTTCTCCGCAGCGGCCCAAAGAAGAATGCCCATCAGGATTCCGGCGAGCAGAAACGGCAATCTTTGCCAAACAATCGTCCATCGGCTCTGCGGGCGGCGCATGCGCGTGATCGAATGACGCTCGCCGGTTTGGGAAACGGCCTGCTGCTCCGGCCTGAAATCCGGACCGGCGACAAAGACGACGCTGACGTTGTCTTTCCCGCCCGCTCCATTTGCCGCTTCCACCAACTCGTTTGCAATCTCTTCGGCATTCCCCCGATAACTGCGGAGGATTTGATAGATTCCGGCTGCCGTCAAAGAGTCAGTTAAACCATCCGTGCAGAGCAGCAGAGCGGCATCGGGCGGAAAAGGAAATCTCTTGATCTGAACAAACTCCGGATCATCCGGCTGCCGCAGTTCCGAGCCGACGTCGCGAAACACCTCATGCCGTCGCGGGTGTCGCATAGCTTCGGCTTCGGTCAGTTCTCCACTTTCCTCCAACTCGCCGACCGGTGAATGGTCGGAGGTCATCTTTTGCATGGTCCTGTTCCTGGTCAGATACAAACGGGAATCACCGACATGCCCCACAATGATCTGTTCATCCCGCAGAAAGGCCAACGTCAGCACGCAAGCCATGCCCGTCCACTCTTCGCGGCTTTGCGCCAATTCGAAGATGCGGTTATTCGCCGCGACAACGGCTCCGTTAATCTGCTCCTCTGCCTCAGTCGCCATGTCGAGGGAAAGAAGGCGCTCTCCAATCACCTGCGCCGCCGTCTCGGCTGCCGTTTCACCGGCGAGATGACCTCCCAGACCGTCAATAACCAGGAAAATGCCGTGGGCTTCATCGATGCAAACGCGGTCCTCGTTGACCGTCCGCTGCAGTCCAGGGTGACTGGCAGATCCGACGTGTAAAGCCGTCAACGTGTTCATCGCCGTGACTCAAACTGCAAGATCAGAACTTCTCCCACATTGATCTCGGCTTTGGGCGGAAGTTTTTCCTTGACCCCCCTCCGAAGCCGTTTCCCGTTCAGCCATGTGCCGTTTGTGCTGCAATCGCTGATAAAGAAAATGTCGGTAGCCGCATCGCGCGTGATAATGGCGTGTTCCCGTGACACCTCGTCGCTGCCCGTAATCGGAAGATCGACCGGCGCATTGTCCCCGCCGCGTCCAATCGTTACCTGATTCTGCGAAACCGCATAAACTCGCAGTCCTGATTCGTCCTGGTATCGAATCTCCGCATAAACACTCTCGGCGGGGCGTCTGCCGGCAAACTCGTCTGTGGGGGAAGTTCTGCGTGTGGCTACCGCCGACGGATCGCGCCCCAGAAGAGTTGTTTTGGTTCCCCGATACCCCGGCTGAACAATCTCGTTCAGTTCCGAGTGGATCTCCACATCGCTCCGGGGAACTTCCGCTTCCGGGAAAAACTCGATGCTCCAGTCCCGGCAGGCAATTTTATGCTCCTTGGCAGTTTTAGCTTTGTCGCGCTTGAGGAAAGAAGAACGGCTCGTATTTAACTCGACCACCCGAGCGCGCAAGGCTCGTTTGGCATCTTCGGCGATGTGGTCGAAAATACCGCTCAGCGCGGCGTGGTCTTCCGGATGGAGGTAAACCGTAAACACGCAGGGAAGCAGCACAGTGTACGCCATCTCGAACCGGCCGGTCTCCATGTTCCGAATCAACTCTCCAATGATGACGTTGCCGCTTAGTTTTGATTCGCTCCCCTCCGGGTTCTGGTGCGCCAACCTCGCTATATTTCCTTTATCCACCTTGACGTACCGCCCATTCGCAGGTTACTTCACCTTTTATAAACCGCGCCGTCCTTCATGACAAACGTCACCTGCCTCAGCGCGCTGATGTTTGTCAAGGGATTACCGGTTACGGCAATAATATCCGCGAAAAAACCCGGCTTCAATTGCCCGATCTGCCCGTCCCAATCAAGCAGTTTTGCTCCATTAATCAGGTCCGCCTGCAGCACGCTGACAGGCGTCATTCCGTATTGAACCATCAACTCGAACTCGCGCGCTTGCGTGCCGTGAGGAAAAGGCCCTACATCGGAGCCAACCGCCATGGGCACTCCGGCTTCCAGTTGCTTACGGAACTCACGGGCATGCAGTTCTAGACCTTCCTGCAAACTCTTTGCCTGGGCAGGAGTAGCGGCATGTTGCGCGAAATACTCGGAAATCGTGAAAGTCGGCACCGCGAAAATCTGCCGTTCGCGCAGAATCCGCATTGTTTCGTCGCTCAACTGGTCAGCATGATCGACCGATGCCACGCCCGCTTGTGCCGCATACAGAGTGCCCGGCTCGCCCGTGGCGTGAACGGCGACGCGCTTGCCGACGCGTTTTGCTTCCTCTACGGCCGCGCTGAGTTCTGCCTGAGTGTATTGATAAGGGGTCGAGAATTTGCCCTTCTCCAAAGAGTCGCTCCCCGTCTCATAGATCTTAACGAAGTCGGCACCTTCCTTGAACTGCTCGCGCATTACGGCGATCAGTTCGGCGACCCCGTTCGCTCGCGTTGCATTGGAAAGTACATGCTGTTCGGGGTTGAACCGATTTGCGTCCTCATGTCCGCCGAGAATGTCAACTGCATTGCCGCTGATGCGCAGCCGTGGTCCGGGAATCAGCCCCTTGTTAATGGCGTCCCGCACGGCGGTATCGGCGGAACCCGCGCCTTCAGTGCCCATGTCCCGCTCTGCCGTAAAGCCGGCTGCCAGATCATCGCGAGCAGCCAGTGTCGCCAGAATGACCCGTTGCGGAACCGACTCTTCCACCGTTTGCAGATCCTCAGCGCCGGGATGCAAAAACAGATGGATGTGCGCATCAACTAAGCCGGGTAGTAACGTACGGTCCCCAAGATCCAGAATTTCTACCCCGGACGGTGCAGTTATGTGTGATCCTGCGGCAACGATGCGCCCGTTGGCGATCAGGACTTCTCCGGGTTCTATGAGTTTCCCGCCAGCGACATCCACCATGCGGGCAGCACGAAGCAATGTGGACCGTGCCTGCTCCTGGTGAGGCTGACCAGGCAAGAGAAAACTGACGCTTTGCAGAAGGAAAGCAACTGTCAGCGATAGAAATAGATAATGGAGAAGGCGTGAGCGCCGGAACAATGGCGTACTGTTCTTAACTATGTGGGTCATTCTTGGCATTTTGAGAAGTTTACTCAATTTCCGGCCAAAAATCTGTGTAACGTGTGCAAAAAGTTGAGGAGAGATTTGCAAACTGTAACTAATACTTAAGTAATGGCGCCTTGGTTTCGGGTAAGATTTACACTTAAGGAAAAAGTTAAGCGAGAAAACATACAAGGCTGGATGTGAGTTTAATTTGGATCACACTCGTCTCTTATAGGATGTATCAACATTTCTAAGTTATAGTACTAAAAGGCAAAAACTAACCAATTTTTAACCTAGTTAGGGCTTTACCTCAGGTATATCCTCGGTATAATCGAGTCCTGGGTAGTCGGAGGATTACTTTATCAATGAGACTTAAACGAACTTTTTTAGCAAGTTTGCTGGCTATACCAGCCTTGCTTTTTACTAATTTAGCCAATGCCACTCCCGTCACTGGCTCAGCTAATATTGCAGGCAACGTGACCGTTCAGGACGGCACCATCGGCTTCTCTCCCACATTTACCAGCACTACGGGAGCTCAAGAGACTGGTGGTTTTGGCGGGCTGACGGCCGGAACGATTCAAGCCTTAACAGGCGGACCGGTAACCGGAATTCTTCCTACGCCGATCACAAACTTTATCAGTTTCAACGCCGGTGTAGCGCTTCCTGTTAGTTTTGATCTAACCTATGTTGCCCCGGGTGTCGGAACACTGGCAGGCTGCTTCAGCGCCAGCCTGGGTTCTGAATGCACCCCAACCGGTTCGCCGTTTACTTTATTTCAATTGAGCAGCAATACTGTTCTTGCGTCTTTGCAGCTAAACGGCGTGTCGTACACCGGCACTTCTGCTAGTGGTACATCGCCAACTACGGCTATCTTCTCAACACAGACTGTTATTAACGGCACTTTGCCGCAAATTTATGCTCTGTTAGCTGGCGGCGGCGCAATCTCGGGCGTGACTTATTCGGCGACGTTCGTAGCTACTCCCGGTCCTACTGTTCCGGAGCCTGCTTCCATGCTGTTAATGGGTGTTGGCTTGGTGGGCGCTGGGTTGGTTGCGCGTCGTAAAGTTCGCAGCTAAAATTGATAGTGATTTTTATGGTTGTTGAGGCCCGTCCATGGCCGCAT
>CAXTWT010000223.1:1177-8161 GCA_964247955.1 uncultured Bryobacteraceae bacterium | reverse complement strand
CGGGAGCGCGCCGGGAGTCTGGGCCGTCATAGCGATGCCTCAGATCATATCGCACGCTCATCCGAGCTGTGATTTTACCTATTCGTTTGCCGTTCGGCAACTGAATGGGTTATTTCAGGCACACATCATCCACTTGCCGCAGAAATAAAAAACGCCTTTTTCAAATACGCATTGAAATTAAGTCCGTAGCCAAAAATGAGTACTGGCCAGATGCCGCTTTACCGCAATTCCCACTTCACAGTGACAACCCAATATTCAGTTTCCGATTGGCCCGTGATTCGACCCGAGCGGCACATCGCTAACGGCACTTTTATGGAGGCTACACGCCTGAATCAACATCAGGCCACTTCGATAGAACCCAGGAGGCAAAACGTATGAATGCTGCAGAACCTCCTCTTTCCGCGCTAGACGCGCTTCACCAGTAGGGACACTAGGTACGCTTGGACAATCTGCTCTCCTCGTATTATTGGCCACGTGGTGAAGACTCTCTCCGCTGACTTTACCTACGTTAACGCCTCGACGGGCTCCAAATCTTTCGTGAGATTGTAGTCTGCAAAGTGCCGGTCTTCCTGAAGTTGACTGAATGCTTGAGCAACAAGTCGAAGCTGGGCAACTACCACCGGGTCTTCGCCGGTGAAAGGAAAATCTCTCGTGTTTAGGATTCGGTTGGACGCTGTCTTCATGACGCCGTGATCGTAAGCTCGCCCGAGAGCAGTACGGAGAGACGCATGATTCCAATTAGAAACCGATTCTGCGATCAAGAAATGGAATACCGCATAGTATGCGGCCGATACCGCACGCCGTAAAGTTATCTGAGTCGATGGAGTGACATGCACGAGCTGAAGCGCATGCGTAAGCAGATCGTCGTGATAGGCCATCTATATCCATTCAGGATCACGCCGGCGATCTTGCTCAGACTTGCTTCTAAAGTTGAAGTACGGCCGCAAGCCCCAGTTTTCAATTGGTCGCACGACATCGAAAAGAGTTGCCGCAATCCGGCCCGTAAGGTCAGTAATCGTATCTTCGCGAATATAGGCATCGGCCAGCAGAATGCGGAAAAAAAGTGATGGTTCTCCGGTGGAATCCGGTCCAAGACTGTACGCGACGTGGACAACCTCCGGTCCTAAGTGTTCCGCAGCCTGGGCGATGAGATCCCCAAGCTGGACTTGATTAACGTAACCGGTAGGCGCATACATTACTCCATTATCACGCCCTTGCGCGGGTTAATGCGAGATCACCCCAGCCGCACGCAGCGGTGATCACTGGGGCGGGTCAGCACGGTAATGCCTCTCGCATCGCGCCGCACACAAACCCGACCAGAGTGGAGAAGTTCACGCTTGACGCCCGAGCCGCCGAAATGGTTTTGTCGGTTCAGAGAGTATCGTTGGCTATCTTGAAAATGGGATTGTGAAACGCGGCTCAGGGAAAATTGGGAACGGTTAGCACTTTTCGTCAGCGCCATGAGCCGAGTTGTGGCCCAGCCTTACGCGCAACTTTGCAGAGGATTTATTCGCCCGGTGTTTGGGGAACCGGCTCGTTATGCGGGGAATGATCCAGCATCTTAACAAATTCGGCCTTTAACTCAGTAACCGGATACTCAACAGTGGCCTCACCCGACTTGCCGTTTATTAAAACTTCCATTTTGCGCTGGTAGGTACGCGTGGCGTGTTCGCCGCGAACCATCACATGCGAACCTTTCTCAATAGCCTCAGCGCGGGTGGCGAACGTGTCGCCATAGCCGACCACCGTATGCCATTGCGTTTTCGATTGCCATTGATCGCTTTCGTCTTTCCAGGACCGCTTGGTGGCCACGGTAAAGCGCGTCACGGGGGTGCCGTTGGGCAGATACTTCACTTCGGGCTTTTGGCCTGTAAACCCGATCACAGTTACTTCGTTGAGGTACATCGTTTTCTCCTTTTGTTCGCCTCTTGCCATTGATTGTAACTCTTTTGATAGCCCTTGCATAGCGTTATTTAACTTGTGATTAAATGGATGAGGTTTGCACAGAGAGCGCAAACAATATGGCTGAAATGACGGTAGAAGATCAGAAGGCAGAAGAGTTCGCGTTTGTAACTAAAATCCTGGAAGATTCACGTGCGGATCTGGAGCGCGCCGTAGCGGGATTGGATGACGAATTATGTTCTGCAAATCCCGCCGTCAGCGCGTGGTCAATCACGCAGGTTATTGAACATCTGGCAATTATTGAGAAGAGAGTTCTTCTCCTGCTGCAAACCAAACTCCCGGAACAGGAGTCCGTATCGGACGCCTCCGCTGCGCAGAAGAACGATGCCGAGCTTGTGAATCAAGTTAGATCACGCGCTACTAGAATTAACGCACCGGGAGTTACTCAGCCGAGCGGACAATACCCAAGCTGCCATGATGCCCTGGCAGCCTTTAACGCATCCCGGCAACGCACATTAGCTTACGCTGTATCCACGCCGCCGTATCTGCGTGGACGTTTGCTGCCTCATCCGGTGCTTGGACCTATTGATGGATGCCAATGGCTGCTGGCTTTAGGAGCGCATACGCAGCGCCATGTGCGGCAGATCGAAGAAATTAGGGCTGCCCTCGTCCAGTAACTTCTTTCAAAGATGCTGCAGTGGTCCCGGCGAGGGTTTCTCCAAACAACAGCAGCCGCCGGCGCAGTTTCTACCGCTGCTTCGGATACCAAAGTATCTGATCGCGATTATTGGATGAAAGTGCTGACGCGCCTTGCCGATCCGGTTTTAGAGGCGCTCAGCCAGCGCAAGTTGAAGGCGGTCATGCCGGTCGAAGCTCCTCACGGCAATGCTGAGGAGCGCAGGCAATACAGCTATCTGGAAGCGCTCGGGCGGCTCCTGACGGGGATCGCGCCCTGGCTGGAATCCGGCGACAACACGGGCGGGGAAGCGGACCTCCGCAATCACTATGCGGAACTGGCGCGACAGGCCCTTGCCGCAGCTGTCGATCCCGCTTCTCCGGATTTCATGAATTTCACTTCCGGTTCGCAGCCTGTTGTGGATGCCGCCTTTCTTGCGCTGGGAATCCTGCGCGCCCCCGTACAGCTTTGGGAAAAACTCGACAACGGGACAAAGCAGCAGATTGTTAAAGCTCTCCAATCAACGCGCGTGATCCGGCCCGGCTTCAACAACTGGCTGTTATTCAGCGCCACAGTGGAAGCGTTTCTCGCCTTTGCGCGACAGAGTTGGGATGCAATGCGGGTTGACTACGCCGTGCGCCAGCATGAGCAGTGGTACAAAGGCGACGGCGTTTACGGCGATGGTCCCCAGTTCCATTGGGATTACTACAACAGCTTTGTCATCCACCCCATGCTGCTGGAAGTGCTCCAAACCGTGGGCCGCTACTCGGACGCCTGGAAGCCGCTGGAGCCTGCTGTTCTTGCAAGAGCCAAGCGCTATGCCGCGATACAGGAACGCACCATCAGCCCCGAAGGAACATTTCCCGCAATAGGCCGCTCGCTCGCCTATCGTTTCGGGGCCTTTCACCTGCTGGCAATCATGGCGCTGCGGAAAGAACTGCCGGACGGAGTCGCGCCCGAACAGGTACGCTGTGCGTTGACTGCCGTGGTTCGACGGATGATCGAAGCGCCGGGAACGTTTGACAAGGACGGCTGGCTTCAGGTCGGCTTCTGCGGACATCAACCCGCGATAGCGGAACCGTACATTTCAACCGGAAGCCTGTATCTGTGCTCAACCGCATTAACACCGCTCGGCTTACGGAGCACAGAAACTTTTTGGAACGGTCCACCTAAGCCGTGGACTGCTCAAAAAGTTTGGAGCGGGGCGGGGAACGTTCCGGCGGATCACGCGCTCTGATAAACTTTGGGCAACTGCCTTCAGGCTTAATAGGGGATTCTATGTCTGCATCTCTTTGGGCGCGTCTTTGCACGCTGGTTGTCTTTGCGGCTCTGCCCATTGCCGCGCAAACCAGTTTCGGCCGTATCTCCGGCACCGTGACGGACCCAGGCGGCGCTGTGGTCGCCAATACTCCTGTGCTTATCAGGAATCTTGACACGACGTTCACGCGAACGGTCAACACCAATGAAAGCGGCTTCTATAACGCCACGGAGCTTCCGATTGGCCGCTACTCCGTAAGCGTCGAGCAACCCGGCTTCCGCAAGCAGGAGCGCACGGGTATTCAGCTTTCCGCTGATGCGCGTCTCACGGCTGACTTTACCTTACAAATCGGTGACGTGACTCAATCCGTGGATGTGGTCGCGCAGGCTGGCGAAACCATCAACACCACCTCCGGCGAACTCGCCCGCACCATTGATGTCAAGCAGGTGAGCAACCTCGCGCTGAACGGACGCAACTACACGCAATTACTATCGCTCGTGCCCGGCGCGGCGGTGACCAATCCCGACCAGTTCAGCGTCACTACCAGCCTCTCCGCCACTTCCCAGACGATCAATGGGAATCGGTCCGATACCAACAACCTGACCGTTGACGGAGCGTTCAACCTGGTTGCCGGCAGCAACGGCAGCCTGATGAACAACGTAAGCGCGGAGTTCATTCAGGAAGTGAAGGTGGAAACCTCTAACTTTTCCGCCGAGTACGGCCGCATGTCCGGTCCCGCTTTCAACATCGTGACGAAAAACGGAACGAACGAGATCCATGGCGCAGCCTTTGAGTTCTTCCGCAACAACGCTCTTGATGCCCGCAACTTCTTCGCCCCGCAAAAGACAAAGCTGCGGTTCAACGATTTCGGCTATGACCTGGGCGGACCGGTTCTCAAAAACAAGCTCTTTTTCTTTGTCGGCGAAGAGTGGAAACGGCTCCGGCAACAGGCTACTCCCGTGCGCCAAACTGTCCCCTCGAATGCGCTGCTGAACGGAAACTTTGCCGGTCAGCCGCAATTGTTCTACCCCGGCACGAAAACTCCCATTCCGAACAACGATATTTCGAGCCTGATTACTCCTGATGGCCGCGCCATCGCGAACGTGTACCGGACGTTGCAAGGGCAAGCGGCAAGCTTCACGGACGCTGCGGTTGGCAACAACATTACTTTCGCGCCCAACAATCCGCTCGACTACCGCGAAGATATTGTCCGCCTCGATTACATCCTGAACGAAAAGAACACGCTCTACGGCCGCTGGATTCACGATGACAACCAATTGATTGATCCCTTCGGCACTTTCTCTGCCGGGTCCGGCTCCATTCTTCCTACCACGCCTACTTTGCGCATGCGTCCAGGGCAGAGCTTCCTGATTGCGGAAACATGGAATCCCACGCCGCACATCGTGAACGAAGCGCGGGCCAACGCCAGTTGGGCTTCGCAGCACATTCCGCCGTACGGCAATCTGTGGCAACGCAGCAACTACGGCTTCCAATTCCAGCAGCTTTACAATGGCGGTCCATACGACAACGGCATTCCCCGTATCAGCATCACGAACTATGTCGGAACGCAAGGGCCGACCTTTGCTTTGGCGTCGCCGTCCACGGACATACAATTTTCTGACACGATTTCGATCACTCTCGGCAACCATCTTCTGCGGGCGGGAGCTGTCGTGATCCGAGACCGTGTTGACCAGAACGGCCGTCCGGAGTATGCCGGCAACATCAACTTCCAAGCGAACGGAAACACCACCGGCAACGCGTTGGCGGATGCGCTGTTAGGCAATTTCCGAAGCTACACGGAAGCCAGCGCCGATCCAGTCGGCTTTTTCCGGTTCACCCAGCCGGAGTTTTTCGTGCAGGATAGCTGGAAAGTTTCCCCTAAGCTGAGCCTGGAAATCGGCGTGCGCTATCAGTACTTGCAGCCTATGTACACCGTTGCCAACAACATGGCGAACTTTGACCAGTCGCGCTATAACCCGGCGCAGGCCGTCCAAGTTAGGTTGAATGGAACGATTGTGCCCGGTTCCGGCAATCCTTACAATGGCTTGGTGCGCGCCGGTAACGGCATACCGTCGGATCAGGCAGGACGCGTTCCCGGTTCCAATGGCCCGCTGTTCAGTCAAATACCTGCCGGCGCGCCTCGCGGCTTTTACAATTCAGCCAGTCTTTGGGGACCTCGGTTCGGGTTTGCGTACTCTCCTGATACCAAAACTGCCATTCGAGGCGGCTACGGCATTTTCTATGATCGCCCGGAAGGCAATGTAACTTTCAGCCAAGTGAATGTCCCGCCAATCCTGCAAACGACCGAGTACGACAACGCCAATCTATCGAACATTACCGCCGGTTCAGCCGGAGCCGGCGTACTCGGCGGCATTTCAGCCATCAATCCGAACCTGAAGAACACTTACACCCAGCAATACAGCTTCAGCATCCAGCGTGAGTTGCCGCGCGGCATCATCGGGGAGATTTCGTATGTGGGCAATTTGGCTCGGCACCTGCTGCGGCAGCCGAACATCAATTTCCCGGATCTCACGCGCTTTGCAGCCGCCGGATCAGGCGCTTCCGCTAACGCTTTCGTGCCGTACCTTGGTTACAGCAGCATTACTCAATACCAGAGCGACTCCACTTCGAACTACAATGCGCTTCAGGTATATGCGGCCAAGCGCGTGGGCAGCGTCGTAGCCACTACCGGCTACACCTGGTCGAAATCTCTCGGGGATTCCAGCGGCGAGGGCGACAACCTGGAAGATTGGCAGAATCGCCACTTCAACTACGGCCCTACTTCGTTTGACCGGCGTCATATTTTCTATGCCACTTTTGTCTGGCAACTGCCGATGTTACGCCAGTTTAACGGCTTTGTCCGCAACACCGTGGGCGGCTGGCAGTTGAGCGGAGTGATTCGTTGGCAAACCGGCCAGTACTACACAATTGGGGGCAGCACATCAGTGAACACGCGCCGTGCCGATTATATCGGCGGTCCCATTACGGTCAGCAATCCCGGCCCGAACCTGTGGTTCAACACCGCCGCTTTCGTCACTGCGCCGAATGCACGCTACGGTAACTCGGGTACTGGCATCGTCGAGGGGCCTGGACTGCAAACGTATGACCTGTCCTTAGCCAAACATTTCGCCTTGACTGAACGCTTTGA
>CAXTWT010000223.1:0-1077 GCA_964247955.1 uncultured Bryobacteraceae bacterium | reverse complement strand
GTCGCTTTTTCGCAAACCAGTGCCTTATCAAGCGCACCGCAAATTGTCCCTCTCCCCCGCGCCTCTTGAAGGCTCCGTCCGATCAGGTGGTGTATAAACACCTGTTTCGGCACGCAGCCGCTTTTTCCTTACACGCCGATCAGCGGCAACAAGAAGGCAAGTCGGCTGAACCATTCCGACATTACTTCCGGCGCAAACTTAATCTCACTTCAGAAGAAGAGTTAGATCTTACCTCGATCTCACTCGACTACCTACAACAATTAAAACCCATTAAAGCTCAGATCGCTGCTGTGCTTGCTGCTTGGCGGATACAACATCTGCCCGGACTCACAAAAAAGGCTCTCCTGCCGACAGCACCACCCGCCGAATTAGCCAACTTGAAAGTTCAGGAAACGCAGGTTCTCCAGCAGCACATGACTCAATGGCAAAACGCAGTCGGTGAGCGCTACACCGTTCTTCATGCGCAAGTTCTGAAAACAATTCTCCCCAACATCCGTGTATCTCAAGGAGGATCTCAGCAATGAAAACCACGCTGTATGCTCTGCTGCTCGGCATTTTAGTCTGCGTGCGTGTAATCCCTGCCCAAGAAGCGATGGGATACTCCGCAATTGATTGGGATTACTCTTCAAACTCCCTGATCGGCTACTCAGAAACTGATCTGGACCCCGACGTGGCTGCTTACTATGAAGCTCGCGTTGACGCCACCATCCAAGACCAGAATGGAACGGTTATCGCATCGGACAGCAACATTGACACTAATAGTGCCAATGGCGGGGAAACTGCTGTCACACTTGATGCACCTGGTCAGCACGGAATAACCTATACAATTAATGGATCGCACTCCGGCCGAATGTAATACTCGTATCAGGACGACGGTTGTACCACTAGGGACTGTGTAAATTATGATGATTTCTTTTATTTTGACAGCTTTGGCGACCCTGATGTTGGAGTCTGGGCTGACTTGGTTGGCCCAGGTCCTGAAACTTATATAACTCGTCCCGTCTTGTATGTAATGTCGACCGATGACAGTGCATCTGTAACCCCAAGCTGCGGCGATGACCGGGATGCTCTTATGAA
>CAXTWT010000222.1:0-8325 GCA_964247955.1 uncultured Bryobacteraceae bacterium | reverse complement strand
AATGGGGTCAGACAAGGGAAGCGGCCATTGGGCCTCCTGCACCACAGCAGGATTTTGTGGGATCGCTACGCAGGTATGGACAGCACCATGGCAGTTTACCTAGAACCCCACTTTCTGTTCACATCGAGGGGTGCGGTTCGCAATGGCAATAGACACAACGCACCCCATGTGCTAACCTCCTTAGCATATGCGCTTCTTCCGTTTAGCTGCGGGCGGACGAGGGACTGTGCTGGGTCCACTGGAGGATGCGGTAATGGAGGTAGTGTGGAGCGCGGGAGAGCCTGTGGCTGTCTCACAGGTCCATTTTGCGTTAAAGCGAAACAAGAGAGACGTGGCGTATTCCACAGTCAAGGCTATTCTTACCAATCTGTGCGGCAAAGGATATCTTAAGAAACATGCGCGAGGTAAAGCCAACGTGTTTTCCGCAACGGTCACTCGTGAACGCTTCAATGAGCAGCTAGCCCGCGATCTATTAGGGTCTCTCTCGAGAGATCAACGAAACCCTTTGCTGGTGCAGCTAGTCGACCGCCTGGCGTCGGATAGCGCAACGCTCGATCATCTCGAAGAGTTGATTGCCCGGAAGCGGGCGGAGGCGGGCAGGAATGGATAGCACCCTTCGCTGGTTTCTGTCGTTCGTTTTCGCGGGACCCTATAGTTCGGTGCTGCCGTTTGCTGTTCTTCCACCCTTCTCGTCGTGGCTCATCGACCATGTATTCAAGCGCGCCGAACAGAGTTCATTGGCGCCCACGTGGCGAGCCGTGGCCGGGGCAGTAGGCGTTTGTGTGCCGGGTCTGGTCACATTGTCCCTCGTAAGCTTCAGCGTTCACTACATCCCGAGAATTTCGCCTGAGGATTTTGGCTGTTATGTGAAAATCTACGGACCGCTTTGCATCGTGCTTGCCCTCCTGCTGCGCGCGATCCTTCTATTAGTAGCCCGCAGCTATCAGGTGCGCCGACTAGCAGACTTCACGACCGCGCCGTCGGAACGCCTGGCGCGTTTGGCTGCCGAGATCCGAGTACCAACTCTGGAGTTTCCTGCTAATGCTCCGGTTTGTATGACAGTCGGATTTTTTTCGCCTCGTGTAATTGTATCGACCGGAACGCTCTCTCACTTCTCGGACGAGGATCTTCGAGCGGCGTTGCTGCACGAACGGGTGCATGTGGCGCACGGCCACACACGACTGCGCACTTTCATCTCGTTCTTCGGTGAATGCAGTCTGCGGCGTGCGACAAACGCATGGAACGCATACGGACAGGCGTGCGAAGAACTGGCTGACCAGGCGGCAGCAAAGGAAGTAGGAGCAATTGCTTTGGCAGAGGTCCTGATTCGTTTTTCCCGCGTTTCATGGAATTTACCCTTTGCAGAGGCGTTTGCACAGACGAAGGGGTTAGATCAGCGAGTTTCGAGATTACTGGAATCACGCCAAACGCCTTGCCGTTCGACTGCTCTCATACTCTTCTTCGCGCTCCTTTTAACAGCTTCCTTGATGGCGTATCCCCAATGGGCTTGTTCTGTTGCGCACTGCTTGTTTAACTGCCTTCCCTAAAACTGGAAAGATTTATGGTCACCTTGCTTCGTCATTCCTTCTGCATCAAAGTGCTAGGTAACTTAGCACTTCGGCGTCATCCGGCATCCCGGCTCGTGCTCTCCGTGATTTTCCTGAGCATTGCGGCACAATCCGCTTCGAAGGAGCGACGCTTTCAACCAGAGGATCTCTTCCGCATTCGTCAACTTGGAGCTTGCAGCTGGTCAAGTGATGGGGCCCATGTTGTGTTTGAGTTGACGGACGCAAGCCGGACACTTGACAGCGCCCTGCCGACCAGTGAGCTTGTCCTGCTCAATACGAGAAGCCATGCTTTGCACACGCTTGCCGCTATCAAGCAACCGTATGTTGGTTTTTTCCATCCGATTTGGTCGCCGGACGGTCACCGTCTGGCTTTTCTGTCGGTCGATAGGAGCGCCAACGTACGACTTTGGATCTGGTCCTCCCGCATGCAAGATCCGACGCCTGTACGCGATTTAGATGTGCGCGTCACTTTCCTCGACACACCCATGGTCTGGATCAACAACGATCAAATCGCGGTGCTCACGTGGGATAACGGCGCCCCAAAAAATGGAGATCTCTATTTCCGTGTACTGCGCGGCAGCAACGCGGCAGAAGGTTGGAAGCGCGCTCGCGCGGGACAGGAGGCGGCCGTATCTGTTGCGGAGTCGGGAAACCCCCATCTGCCGACGTCGCCGGATGCGCGATTACTCGCTGTTGACTTGCGTGCGCATACTCGCGTAACGCTCGCGCGAGGAGCCATTCATCATTTGACGGCTTCGGCCAACGGAAGGCGGATCGCATTCCTTCGCGAGAAGACACCGGCTCAGCCGATGGCCGCTTATTTCAGCCAAGGGGCCACTGCCGAACAAGGTTATATGGCGCTGAATTGGGGCGCCGAACAACACCTCATTGATGCACGAACCGGGGCAGAGTTATCCGGGACATTGGCGCCTGAGCAGACACGGCAGCCTACCTCCAAACCGGACTCGGCAGTGCCGGTCCCCCATCCGAGGGCGCGTCTGATCGCTACATCGCCGACCGGAGAGGCCGCGCTCTATACAGCAAATCTCTCCGATGGGACGCACCTATGGCTTTGCGCTGCGATCAAAGGAAACTTGTCGGGTTGCGTGCCGGTATGGCACGGAAACGAATGGGTCGGAGAGATTGCGACCGGACGGACAGAGCTTGTCTCGTACAAGACCGCAGACGGCAGACCCTTGACCGCTTGGCTCTTATTGCCGCCGGATTTTGTTCCCAGCCAAAAGCTGCCGATGGTGACAATTGTTTATCCGGGCTTGGTCTACGGCAACGAAGAGCCGTCCGCCTTTTCGCTTTTAAGAAAGGACTTTGAGCATCCGCAGCTATTCACTGCCCTAGGGTATGCCGTTTTATTGCCCAGCATGCCGGCTCCTGAAAATCCCGGCGACTCTCATGCGCTCGCATCCCTTCCGTCAGGCGTGCTGCCCGCAGTGGATGCTGCCGTGGCACGCGGATTTGTTGATCCCGACCGGATTGCCGTTCTCGGGCAGAGCAATGGGGGCTTTGCCACGCTCGGGCTGATTACACAAACGACACGGTTTCGATCGGCGATTGCCAGCGCCGGCTTCTCCGACCTCACCAGCCTCTATGGTACGTTCTTTGGACAGTTTCGCTACGGCGATGCGGGACCGCCGCAGAAGGGGCAAGCGTTCCGTGTTCTGCAAATGGAGCTTGGCGATTTCGGGTTAGGCGGCCCACCCTGGCGCGAGACAGAACGCTATTGGGCAGAAAGCCCACTGCTCCATGCGGATCGTGTGTCGACGCCGCTCTTTCTGATCCATGGAGATCTCGACTTCATCCCTGTTCAGCAGGCGGAAGAATTCTATACGGCTCTCTTTCGGCAAGACAAGCGGGCGTTGTTTGTTCGTTACCAAGGCGAATGGCACACCATCGCAAGCCGCGCCAACGTATTGGACCTTTGGATGCGCTTGCGCAACTGGCTCAGGGAGACAATGGAATTCAGTCACAGGTAGAGCAACGCCTTCGCTTGTCGCTGTGAAACGTGAGAACTTTATCGGGAATGATCCGGCGGAGACAGCAGAGGAGCTAGACAGAGCCGGGCCGGGTCATTCCCGATAAGGTCGTTTGAAGCAAGCCGCTCGGTGTGGCGGCAGATGCGGCCAGCTATGGAAACAGTATCGAGTTTTGGTACTGCGGGGCGTTCTCGCCAGCCGGGGAAACCACCACGATAACCCAGAGTCCTAGATCGAAACGTGCCACGAGGAGGACCTACAGCGGTATTGCCGAAGCAGTTTCCGAGCGGAAGCGGGAAAACAGACACACCTCAGCTGTCTGGTTGGCACGGCTGTCTCGATTGGTCCTCACAAGACAGGTTTTACGACGTGTCCACAAAGCTCTGTCCGCTCCCGGATCGGAACGTGATCTGCTGGGCGGTGAGGCGTTCCCGGATCTCCATCACTCCGCCGCAGAGCGGACACAAACGGCACACAGCCACAGGCTGAGCGGGCGCGGCAGTGGATAACGAGTTCTGGTTCATCAATAACAGACGGCACCGCGCGATGTGCTCCCCGCGTTGGCGGTTGGCCAGGAACCCGAAGTGCCGAATGCGCATGAATCCGCGGGGCAGCACAGGCAGCAGAAAGCGGCGTAAGAACTCATCGGTCGTGAGTGTCATCTTGCGCTGCTGACTGCCGTGCGCGTAGTCCTTCCAACGGAATGTCACTTGTCCGTTGGCAAACGATACTAAGCGATGATTGGAAATCGCCACTCGATGCGTGTAGCGAGCCAGATATTGCAAGACGTGTTCCGGTCCGCCGAAGGGCTTTTTGGCATACACCACCCAGTCGGACGGGAACAGAGAACGCAGAAAGCGGCGGAACAGCTTCGCCTCTGCGAGAGCGCGCAAGGTGCCGTGAAACTGCAGCTGCCCTCGGCGGAACAGCCGTTTGAGTCCGGCCGCGAACTTGCCGCGGAAGACGCGGCTCAACACGCGCACCGGCAGAAAGAAGCCGCGACGGGGCGGATGCTTCCAGGCCAATCCATCTAGGGACATCCCGCCGCCCGGCACCACACAGTGAACATGGGGATGGTGGTCGAGGCGCTGCCCCCAACTGTGCAGGACACTGAGAAAGCCGATCTGCGCACCCAGGTGCTTCGGGTCTGCCGCTACCGCCAGCAGGGTTTCAGCACTGGCGCGAAACAGCAAGTTGTAGAGCAATTGCTTGTTCTGCAGCACGAGCGCCGAAAGCGCCCGTGGCAGAGTGAAGACGACATGATAGTAAGGCACCGGCAGCAGTTCGGCGGAACGCGCCGTCAGCCACTGCTCGCGGGCGGCGGTTTGACACTTCGGGCAATGCCGGTTGCGGCAGGAATTATACGAGATGGCCTGATAACCGCACTGCGAACAGGCGTCGAGATGGCCGCCGAGAGCGGCTGTTCGACAGTTCTGGATCGCTTGGAGCACTTTGAGGTGCGGCCAGGCTAACTCCGACCGGTGACGCTCGATGTAAGCAGGGCCGGCTTGCCGCACAATGTCGGCCACCTCCAGCGTAGGCCGGTTCATCGCCGGGGCCGTCGACGGCCTTTGGGCAAGTCTGCGGGGCAGCACAGCGGGAGTGCCTCGAGCGGATTGGGAACCGTTTCGAGGTGCCGCTTCGACAGATGCAGGTAAAGAACCGTGTCGCGGATGTGGCTGTGTCCGAGCAGCACCTGAATGGTGCGCAGGTCGACACCCGCTTCGAGCAAATGCGTCGCAAAACAATGCCGGAGGGTGTGCGGATGAATTTCGTCAGAAAGCCCGGCTCGTTCCGCCGCATGGCGGCAGGCAAACCAGACAATCTTGTCCGTGATGGGCCGGTTGTCGTCAATCATTTAAAAACGTAGTTTTTTGAGCAAGGGGCCGACAGCAGCATCATCATCGGCGGCGCGACGCCGTCATCCGGACACCAACCGTAAAAACGAAAGTTACTGAAACGATACTTGCTTTTACTATTTTTAGAGAGGCAGTCGGGGTGGCCAAACACCCTTTCCTCTGTTCTGTGAATCGCAAGAGTGCAGTTTTCATGACTTAGCAACGGAGAGGCACGTTGGTCAAAGTCGATCGGTTTTGGCCAGCGCCGCTTTACTCTGAACGCCCCTTCCCATGCACAACAACTTGTCACTTCCGGATGGCCCGTCATTCAAGATCAGCCGAACGAATTAAATCTTAGACGTGCCGACCACCTGGCCGTGAGATTCTTGAATGTCGGACGTTACCTGTTGTCCAGTCCAGATGGCCTTGTGACTCGCCATTGCGTGAAGCGTTGAGCGTCGGGTGGAAGTTGCCCCTCTCGATTTACTACATCGATCAATCTCTCCAGCCATTGTGACTGGATTGCGCTCGTGCCTTGCAATAAAGACGCGACTGTTGCAAGAATTTCGCGGGCCTGATCCCATGAGATTGACACAGCAGGGCCACCTAATTGGCTGTAGCGGACGGTGGCTGTATCTGGTGGTCGTCGTGTGGGGTCACAGTCAATAAGAAGGGGCTGATCGTATCCCGTTGTTTCTTTCATGAGCGAGCCTCGGTCGACCATGCGAATTCGTGAGAGGAGAATATATGGTTTCGACCCATCGCTCTCGAATTTCACCGCGAGCGACCCTCCATCGCGAATCATCTCAACGCTAATTACTTTACGGACAGACGGCAACATATTCGACCAAGCTTTCAACCGGAGCTGGCGCGAGCGCCTTACAAGCTGGATGCTTGTTGCTCGCCTCCAAGGTACCGCATAAGACGGATTTCATGGATGCAGTTCCGGGCAGATTGCCGAGCATCCGAAATTGAGATTGGGAAACAGGATTCACGGAAATTACGGGAAAGTTGTTGGTCAGTCCGCTAAACCGAATAGAGGAAGCACAAGTACCGTTTCGGCAGGAGCCGTTCTTACCGTGGGGCGCTGTATGGTGGACAGAAGAGGCGGCCAGGCAGGACCTCTCCCGCGCCAACGGCAGAGGCCCCGAAGTCGTCACCCCCTTCGTAGAAGGCGCGACCCAACCGACAGGTCTTACCTTACACGAAATGGGTGCCGTGGCGCAATCCGCCTGCTGGCTGCATGGCGGCGCACGAAACGGTACTGCGGCAACGGACCTGCCTTCGCCCGGATTGCTTGGCGACCTTTTTCCTGTGTTCGCACTGCGACCGGGGGCATCGCTATTGCAGCCAAGCCTGCAGTCAGCGCGCCCGCTGCGAACAACGGCGGCGCGCCAATCAACGTCATCAGCGCAGTCCCGAAGGGCGGCTCGATCATCGCGACCGCCAGCGGGAGTATCGGGCCCGGCGGAAGCGCCCGTCCAGTGAAAAGCAGCCCTGCGTGACGGATCATCCTTCCGTTTTGAGCACAACCCCGGCAAAATCGGTGTGTGAAACCAATCCCCGCGTCAGCCCGTGGAACTCAGGGAAGCCTCCGTTCCTGCGTTGCCGCCTTTGCGGACGTGTGGGACGGTTCATCAACCCGTTTCCACCAACGCCACTCAGAAGGTAGGCCCGATGATCTCTCCTGAAGTCCGCGCCCAGATCCGCCGCTATTTTTATGTCGAGCATTGGAAAATAGGAACCATTGCGCGGGAGCTAGGCGTACATCCCGACGCCGTACGCCATGCGATTGAGGCGGAGAAGTTCAAAAGCTCACCGCCGCTGCGCGCCTCGGTCGTCGATCCTTACCTCGGTTTCGTGCAGCAGGTTCTGGCCGAGCACCCACGACTGCGGGCGACGCGCCTCTACGCGATGATTCAAGATCGCGGCTACACCGGCAGCGTGGGACAACTACGCCGCGCCGTAGCTCGCTTGCGTCCCCAACCACGCGAGGCGTTCCTGCAACTGCAAACCTTTCCCGGCGAGCAAGGGCAGGTCGATTGGGCTCACTTCGGATCGGTGATGGTGGGCCGTGCCCAACGCGCGCTGTCGTGTTTCGTGATGACCCTGTCTTACTCGCGAGCCCTTTATCTGGAGTTCTTTTTCGACCAGACGATGGAGAACTTTCTGCGCGGACACGTCCATGCGTTTGCCTTCTTTCACGGCCAGCCGCGTGTTCTCCTGTACGACAACCTGAAGAGTGCCGTCGTGGAGCGGCGCGGCAACCACATCGCCTTTCATCCGCGCCTGATCGAGTTGAGTGCGCACTATCACTTTGCGCCCCGTCCCTGCCAGGTTCGCGCCGGTAACCAGAAGGGACGCGTGGAGCGGGCCATCCGCTACGTGCGCGAGTCCTTTTGGGCCGGACGCGCTTTCACCACGCTGGCGGAATGCAATCGTCAGGCTTGGTTGTGGCGCGACCAGATCGCTCACCCCAGGCCTTGGCCGGGCGGCGATCAGCGAACCGTGGCCGCTGTGTTCGAGGAGGAACGCGCATGCCTGTTGCCGCACGCCGCCCATCCGTTTTCTACCGAACGCATGGAGCCGGTGCGCTCCGCTAAGACCATCTATATCCGTTTCGATCTCAACCAGTATTCCATTCCGCCGGAAGCTGTGGGGCGGCCCCTGACGCTGGCCGCTTCCGATACGCTCGTGCGCCTTCTGGACGGATCAACCGAGATCGCCCGGCACACCCGCACCTACGATCGTGGGCAACTCGTACTCGATCCCGCGCATCAGGAGGCGGTGCTGCGCAGCAAGCGCAAGGCGTTTCATGCAACGCCCGCCGCCCGGCTGGAGCAACTCGTGCCGGAAAGCAAAGCCTTTCTCGATCAAGCCTTCGCGCACGGGGAGTCGGCGGCGCGCGAAGCGTCGCGTTTGGCGAAA
>CAXTWT010000221.1:0-8363 GCA_964247955.1 uncultured Bryobacteraceae bacterium | reverse complement strand
AACGTGGCCATTCTCCACCTATAACTCAGGTGAAGAACTGATTTAAAGGTACAGGATGGAAGACCAACCACAAACGGGTGCATCGCTTGTATCGGAATTTGGGGTTAGCCCTGCGAAGGAAAAAGCGGTGCCGGCTACGGGCAGCCGTTCCCCGGCCCAGGGGCAGCCCGGATGTCCTCACCAAACATTGGGCCATGAATTTTGTCAGTGATAACCCTCGCCACGGGACAAAGCTTCCGTGCTCCGGCGCTCGTCGATAAATGTACGCGCGAATGTCCGGCCATCGAGGTGGATACCCGTCTGCCGGGTCTGCGGGTGATTCGTGTGTTGGAGCGGCTGGCGCAACAATGAGAACTACCGGAGGAGATGACGTGCGACAACGGGCTGGAGTTTGCCTCGTGGGGCCGTCCAAGCTTGGTGTGTACAAAAAGGACTGCTATTGCGCTATATTGCTCCCGGCAAGCCGATGTAAAACGGCCATGCCGAAAGTTTCAACGGACGATTTCGAGAGGAGCGCCTTAATACGAATTGGTTTTTGCATCTGGCCGAGGCGCGGCAGATTATCGAAAGCTGGCGGCAGCATAGCCAATGAGTAACGCTCTCATAGTGCTTTGGCGTATCGCACCCCTGCCGAATTTGCGGCCCTGTTTGCCGCCGAGGCGGCACAGCCGATTTCACAGAACCAAGAACCACAAAACACTGTGCCACACCAGAATTAGTTCACCAGGAACTCTCCCGATCTTTGGCCTGACAAATGGGCAGGTCACTTTGCCTATCTCCCGCCACAGCGCGAGGGCGGGCGCATTCATATAGAGTAGCCGAAGTTGCTCTCGGGACTCGCCCCGTTTAATATACACGCTCATAACACGCAGCAATCCAGTTTGTCCAGTTGCCAGCAAATAGGGACCAATCACCACCGCCGGAGTATTTTCGAGGTTAGCTGCTTCAGCGGCTGCTTGGGACAGGACGTGGTAACTCATGGGGAGCGCCTGCGACGCTGGACAGAGGTCTTCCTGCGAACCGGAGACATTTCAGCGGTGTTTTCCCTCTTCGGCTCTCGTCGCATCCGAATGGATAAAGGCAGGAAATGGAGCGGGTCGCGCAGGTTTTGCAACTCGCGGTAATAGTACAGGGAAGAAGGACGTTTTCCGTTGAACGTTAAACATTTCAGGAAGACTGTTTCCTCCTCAGTTAGGTCGGTGCTGAGTTGAGCATCCTTCAGAAAGGCTGCGAGACCCGGCTCGATTACTTGAGAGGATGGGCCGGATTGGGGCACCGCTTCCCGAAACTCGAGTTTCTTTAGGTAATTACGAGATAACCGGCGGTTTAGGACGATTTGCAGGCTGAAACTGTCGAACTCGATATCCCAGCTCTCGATGAGGGGAGCGAGAAAAGACAGGCAGTTCTCGGCAGAGACATGAAAGACGTCCGTATCCAGAAACTCAAGAAGGAGAACACGCGCTTCTTCATAGCTCCGCTTGCTGACTCGCGCTACGCGGTGAATCCATTGTTCGTCTGCCAATTCTTCTCTGGCCGCTCGTTTCGCGACATCTAGAAGCTTTTGAGTGACGAAGTGTTCGAATTCACCGAAGGTCTGGCGCTCGAAGATCTGGGTGATCTGTTTCCGTTTTGTGGCGACACACTTCCGGAGAATCAATTGACGGAACTCTGGAAACAAGGGCTGCGGCGGGTCCAGAACTTTTCGTTTGAGTTCCTCGCGGCGTTGCGTGTCGGCCAGTTTTGCCAGTTCTTGAGCGGGAAGCCTCAAAAGGCGGGCGGTCTTGTCGTAAAGGTCAGTCCGGTCCGGGGCTGGCGGCGTTTTCTTCCCAGCCAGCAACTGCGAAATGTAAGACTCCGTCACTTCGGCCGTCACTGCCAGATCGCGTTGATCGAGGCCCAGTTCGTCCAGGCGTTGTCGAATGACAGTGGCAATATCCACACGATCTCCCTTCCGGCTGCTTAACTTTTATTAGTTAAGCACATCTGTAGCTTAAAGCATAATCAGCTTGACAAACAAATTTATTTAACTGATACTAGTGAACGACTGAGCACCCCCGCACACTCTTCTGATGGCTGAACTAAGTCAACTCTCAGAACTCTTTCCTTAGCCTGCGCACTGACCCTCTTGAAGGCTCCCTTATGAATATCCGAACGCTTCAGGACCGCACCATTGCGAAACGCACCGAGGCAAGAAACAGCATGTGAGAACGGGAGCCTCAGTCCGCTGGATGTGAAGGCGGGCGATCACATTCTCTACGGTAAACATAGCGGCAGCGAGATGGTGCTGGCGGGCGAGGAATACCTGATTGTGCTCGAAGATGAGGTACTCGGCGTGTGGGAAAGCGCTGAGCAGCAGGCAACAAAAGCCGCTTAGGCGGAAAAGGAAATCAAATGGCAGCGAAAAACATTATCTACAGCGAGAATTCTCGACAAGCCATTCTGCGGGGCGTCAATCAACTCGCGGATGCGGTGAAAGTGACGTTAGGACCCAAGGGTCGCAATGTGGTGATCGAAAAGAAGTTTGGAGGTCCGACGATTACCAAAGATGGAGTAACCGTCGCCAAAGAGATTGAGTTGAGAGATCCGCTGGAGAACATGGGCGCGCAGCTCGTTCGCGAAGTGGCTTCCAAGACGAGTGATGTTGCTGGAGACGGCACAACGACCGCCACGATTCTAGCCCAAGCCATTTTTCGCGAGGGCGCGAAATCCGTGGCGGCAGGTGCGAATCCCATGGCGCTGAAGCGTGGAATGGAAAAAGCTGTCGAGGTCGTTGTCGGAGAGTTGAAGAGCATCTCATCCAATGTCGAGAGTAGCGACAATATCGCCCAGATCGGGACGATTTCCGCCAACGGTGACGCAACAGTCGGGAACACGATTGCCGAAGCCATGCAGAAGGTCGGTAAAAATGGCGTGATTACGGTGGAAGAGTCGAAGACCATGTCCACGGAACTGAGTATGGTTGACGGCATGCAGTTCGACCGGGGCTACCTGTCGCCCTACTTCACAACCGACACAGACCGGATGGAAGCCGTTCTCGAAAATCCCTACATTCTCATTCATGAGAAGAAAATTGCGCAGATGAAGGATTTACTGCCGGTACTCGAGTTGGTTGTCCGCGCAGGGAGGTCGCTCTTGGTGATCTCTGAAGACGTGGAGGGTGACGCGCTCGCCACGCTGGTGGTGAATAAGCTGCGCGGAACGCTGAACGTTTGTGCAGTGAAAGCTCCTGGATTCGGCGATCGACGCAAGGCTCTGCTGGAGGACATCGCAATTCTCACCGCCGGTCAAGCGATTGCCGAAGAAACCGGCATCAAACTGGAAAAGCTGAGTCTCGAAGATCTGGGCCAAGCGAAGCAGGTGACGGTCGATAAGGACAACACGACCATTATTGACGGCGCCGGCAGCCAGGAGAAAATCCAGGGCCGTATCAAGCAGTTGCACGCGCAAATCGAGGAGACCACGTCAGACTACGACCGCGAGAAACTGCAAGAGCGGCTGGCAAAGTTAGCAGGCGGCGTGGCCGTGATCAGGGTGGGTGCGGCGACTGAACTGGAAATGAAAGAAAAGAAGGCGCGCGTCGAAGATGCGTTACATGCGACACGGGCGGCTGTGGAAGAAGGGATTGTACCGGGCGGCGGCGTTGCGTTACTGCGGGCTGCCCGTGTTCTCGATTCGCTGACTTTGACGGGCGATGAGAGGACCGGCGCCGCGATTATCCGGCGCGCTTGTGAAGAGCCTGCTCGCCAGATTGCTAACAATGCCGGGCAGGAAGGCGCTGTCGTCATTGAGAAGATCCAAGCCCAGAACGATGTCCACTACGGTTTTAATGCAGCAACTGCGCGCTTTGAAGATTTGGTCCAGGTCGGTGTCATTGATCCCACGAAGGTGACGCGTTCAGCGTTGCAGAATGCGAGCTCTATCGCGTCGCTCATGCTGACCACGGAAGCCATGGTTTGTGAAGCTACTGATGAGGATGAATATCCTGCTCCGCTGCACACCCGGTACGGAAATGGATTTGGCAGCAGCCGTTAGCTATTCAGTCTGTGTTGCACTGTCAGCCCACCACTGACGGCCTCAAACGCAACCACCTCTCTGTACTCCCGGTTGTCTTGTACGACTGGGAGTCTGAGGGATTCTCTTGTTAAATCATCTCATGAAAGAGGTTATCGATGAAGAATATTCGGATCATGGCGCACTCTCTGTTGTCTCTTTTGATCTGCGGCCCCGCTCTATTAGGGGCTGACTTATCAATGTACCGGGGCTTCCAACTTGGTATGGGTCTGAACGCCGCCGTCAAGCATTCCGGCATGGACGCATCGGAAGTCACCATAATTCATGGACGCCCCTCCCGGATGCAGGAGCTAATCTGGCATCCGGATCGATTCTTCCGTGCTTCCGCCGAGTCCGATCCAGTGGAGGAGGTTGTCTTCAGCTTTTATGGAGGCCAACTGTTCCGGATGGTTATTGGTTATAACACTGACAAAACCACCGGCCTAACCACCCAGGACATGATCGATGGTATTTCGGCCCGCTACGGCCTGGCGACCAAACCCGGCGGAACGATGGCCCTAAAGTCCTATTCTTCCGATGACATGGTGCCTGTCCTCGCCCGCTGGGAAGACGCACAGTACTCGTTGAATCTTGTCCAGCTCCCTTACGCGTCAGGTTTGAAACTGCTGATTTTTTCGAAGAGCTTAAATGCTCTTGCCGAGACAACGGCGGCGGACGGAATCCGGCTGGATGAGCAAGAAGCTCCGCAGCGGCAGAAGATGCAAGAACGGAAGGCACAAAACCAACTCGACAAAACGCGGCTCGTGAACAAAGCGCAGTTCCGGCCGTAAGCCGTTTTGAGGCGAGGCACACGGGCGGCTCAGGATATCGGGACTGCGGCTTATGAAACTTAGGACTATCAATTGCTTCCGCAAAACGTTTCGGATTGCTGAACGTACATCACCACTTTCTTTCTTGAGTTAACCGATCTGCGGACAACCGGCGAATGCCGTAGTTAGCAATCAGGAGCAACATGGCCCCGGTTGTCGCCGCCAGCACACTGTAGTATTTATTAGTCGGAGCAGCACTGAGCCACGTAAGAAGAGACCCACCGGCAAGAGCGCCCAGGATTCCTAAGATGAGCTCGAGGGAAATGCTCTCGCTGTGCCTTTTGAAAAGAGGGCTTGTGAGGCGTCCGGCAATCAATCCAAGTACGATCCACACAAATAGGGACATAGTTTGTGACAAGCGTGGCAAGAAGCTTATATTCGCCTCCCGGAATCCTTTGCTTCTGGTGTAAGACAGGCGTCTTTGTCGGGGTATGCGGTAGCAGAAGCTTAGTTCAGATCACCTGCAGAATATGCGGATTTGTTCAGGCACTACCAAGCGTACAGTAAAGCGGCTCTTTTGTCCATCAATCAACCAGATGAAGGTAAGTAAGTCGATAACCGGCAATGGCGAAATACGGAATGCCGAGTCAACAGGACGCTGGGGCCGGACTAAGGAGGCGGTAACGCGACAAATCGGTAGCCGATTCCTCGAACGGTCAAAAGATGGCGCGGCCGTGTGGCGTCATCCTCCAAATAGCGTCGTAGCCGCACAATAAAATTATCGATCGGCCGAGTGTCGGTGCCTTCCTGCAGGCCCCATACTTCTTCGAGCATCACTTTCCGGGAAACTGATTGGCCTTCATGCTCGATCAGATAGCGAAGGAGGTTAGCCTCCATCAGCGTGAGGCGATAAACTTGGCCGTGGACAGAGAGTTCCAAAAGGTCGAAGTTGACCACTTTGTCGCCTCCATCGCCAAACGTAAAGACATCGCTTGGCTGCTTCGACGATACCGAGTTGTTTACGACTGTTTGCAGCCACTCTCGCCGGCGCAGCAACCCTCGAACCCTGGCCATTAAAATCGCTAGATCGAAGGGCTTGGTCAGATAATCGTCCGCACCGACCTCGAAGCCGTGCAGAACATCGTGTGAGTGACCCCTGGCGGTCAGGATGAGAGTTGGAATAAATTGACCGGCGCGCCGTATTTCGGACATCACGCTAAAGCCATCTTTGCCGGGCAGCATGACATCCAGAATCAAAACATCAAATCTTGATGGACCGGGCAACAAACGCTGAAGCGCCTCTTCTCCTGTCTCGACCACTTCCACCTGATAGCCTTCTGCTTCCAGGTTGAAACGCAAACCGTTAGCCAGGTGCCGCTCGTCTTCTACTACCAGAACCCGATTCATTTTGAAATAGGAAACTCAAGCACGAACGTGCTTCCCTGTCCAGGACCCGGACTTTCCGCCCAGGCCCGCCCTCCATGTCTCTTTGCCACAGAACGGACAATATACAAACCCAAACCAGTTCCTATTGGGCGCATGGACACCGGCCCCGGAATACGGTAGAAACGTTTGAAAATGCGCTTCAATTCCGTCTTGGGGATTCCGACGCCTTGATCTTTGACACGCACCGCTATATGTTGACGGCTCGTCTTGGCGGTTTCTACTGTTACATGTACATCGTTTCTGGAATACTTCACGGCGTTGTCAATCAGGTTGAACACGGCGGCCTGCACTTCGTCGACATCGCCCTGAATTTGAACAAGCGGCCCAGGATGGTATAGGAGCGATTCGGGTGGGAGACTGTGGAGCTTGCGGGCTCGGTCCGAACATTCTTTGATAAGCTCCTGGAGATCAATAGGCGAGAGGTTCACCAGGCGATTGGCCGGGCCGATACGTCCGGTACGCAAGACCTGCTCAATCGTTGCTACCAGCCGATCACTATCCTCATGCATGATTCCGTAAAACTCTTGGCGCTTGCCCTCATCGACTGTGCGGGTCATGAGCGTTTCCAAGTACAGCCGAATGGAAGCAACAGGAGTTTTCAGCTCGTGTGTAACAGCGTTGATGAAAGCATCGTGCTGCTCATTCCGCCGAACTTCCCGCACCAGGAAGATCGTGTTCAGCACGACACCGCTGATGATGACAGCCAACAGGAGTACGCCGAAGAAAAGCAAAATGCCCTTGCGCCAATCTAGCAGCACCCACCCGATGTAGAGGAGAAGCGTAACTAAAATCAGCCCGACGCCCAGCGCAATGAAGAACGCGACGGATTTGTGTCGGCCCGCGACGGTCATAATTCTAGATTATGCCCCTGAGTTAGGCAGGGAAGCACCGGGAGTTTTATGCCGCTTTTTGATTAGTGAGCGCGCTGTCGATCTTTGCGACATGAATCGATTTCGCAACACCGAGACGTTTCAGGATCTTGAGCAGAATCCAGGAGGGGTCAAATTCGTACCACGCCAGTCCATGACGCGCCGATGTCGGGTGTGCATGGTGATTGTTGTGCCAGCCTTCGCCGAAAGTGAGCAGGGCGACCCACCAGTTATTACGGGAATCGTCGCGAGTATGGAAGCGGCGGCGGCCCCACATGTGCGTGGCGGAATTTACCAGCCAAGTGGTATGGAGACCGAAAACAACCCGAACGAAAATACCCCATAAGAACATAGAGACCCCTCCCATACCCAACAGCAGAGCGCCGAGGGTGGCGAGCGGAACCCAGTGGTAATCATTCAGCCAGAGGTAAAAACGATGCTTTGCCAAGTCTGGTGCATACTTCGACATTAACCGGGTGTTATTATGATTCGCCTCGCCCAACAGTATCCAGCCGACGTGAGCCCACCAGGCGCCGTCCCGGGGAGAATGCGGATCGCCGTGCTGGTCCGACTTTTGATGATGAACCCGATGGGTAGCAACCCACGAAATAGGTCCGCCCTCCAAGGTTAGTGTGCCGCAGACCGCGAAGAAATACTCCAGGGCGGCGGGCACTTTGTACGACCGGTGCGTCAACAAGCGGTGGTAACCCATACTGATTCCCAGACCAGTAGCTACCCAGTAGAGGAACAATGCGACGGCGAAAGCCCGCCAGCTAAATGTAAAAAAGGCTGCAATAGCTCCCAGATGAAAGAGCGCCATAACGATCGTTGTTGGCCAGTTCAATCGCTGTGCTTTTGAAGTGTTGAAGATATCAGAGATGTGTTGGTCGCTGAGGGGTGGCATACATCCCGAACCTACCAGGAATTTGCTGCTTCTTTTGTAAGACTTATGTAATTTCGACTTGGCTGCGAGATACAAGGGTCTATTCCGGATCAAAAGCGGAAGAAACGTGTCTAACACCGAATGGTCGCTACGGTTGTAAAACCGAATCTGGAATTTCGTCAGCTCGATGGCGCTTACCGGAATGCGTGGAAACGGCTATGTGCTGAAGTGGAAGTTTGGCGATCTCTTCTGTTAGATGCCGAACACGGCACTGCTGTGGAAGAGGCAAGGAATCGCGTCGCGCACGCCGAGGTCTCGTACTGGGAGCATCGAAACAGCTTAGCC
>CAXTWT010000220.1:0-8369 GCA_964247955.1 uncultured Bryobacteraceae bacterium | reverse complement strand
TAAATCAGTCCGTAACGTCATTAGAGCGGGGATCAAACCAAACAAAAACGTCGTACAGAAAGCTGCGGCTGTTGTAAATGCCAGGACCGTGCTGTTCGGTTGAAGAAAAGTGTTAATGGGTAAATCGAAACTTGGATGCCACGAGCTGAACAATCTACAGGCTACAAACGCGATGCCAAACCCTAACAAACCGCCGCTCATTGCCAACAGCAAACTTTCCGTCATCAGTTGACGCAGAAGTTGCCATCGACTTGCCCCCACAGCCAAGCGAATGCCAATCTCCCGACGGCGGTCGGAAGCGCGGGCTAACAGCATGCTGGCAAGATTGACGCAAGCGAGCAAAAGACCAAGCGCCGCAATCGTCATCAGCACAACACCAACGCCCGTCGTCGGTCCACGAAGACCTTGGCCCACCAAACCCGGACGTGACAGAAGAAACTTTGCCTTGGGATCAACCTCATTCGGATAAGCACGGGCAAGCTGCCGCGCAACCGTATCGAGATTAGCCTCTCCTCCAGCGCGTGAAACACCGGACTTCAATCGCCCCATGACCCAAACCTCTTGCGACCCTCGCGAACGTAGCCAGTCATTGCTTGGTTCAATCTGAAGTTCCATGCTCATCGGAACCCAATAATCGCTGCTCACAATCAGTTCTGTCCCGTAAAAATAGGGACGCGCAACGCCGGTAATGGTAAACGGAACACCGTTGATCTTGACCTTTCTGCCAATCTCCCGCAAAGTGCGATTGCCAGTAGCGGTAACTCAGGACCACTACGGGATGAGCGACCGGCTGATCATCCACCTCCGGCCCGAAAAAACGGCCTAATAAAGGCTGCAATCCCAACGTGCGGAAGTAGTTGCCGGTTGCCTCATATCCCCAAACCCGAAAGTTCTCCTGCGCTCGAATGCTCAAATTGGCAGGATTGAATCGGTATGCAATCAAATCCGAAAACACGGTGTTGCGATCCCGGAAATCGAGGTAATTGGGAAATGACATATTAACCATTCCGCCCCAATTCAGAAACAGGAGTTGCTGCGCATCGCGCACCGGCAGCGACCGCAACAGCACATTCTCAATAAACGTGAACACCGTCGTGTTCGCGCCGATGCCGAGAGCCAGAGTCAGAATCGCCACCGCCGTAAACAGCGGCGTTCGGCGAAACGTCCGCAAAGCATAACGACCATCGCGTACCAGCGTATCCACTATTCCGATACCCCGACTATCCCGGCATTCTTCTGCGTATAAACCGACCGGACCTGTTAATCGCTGTGCAGCATATTTTGCTTCTTCGGGCGACATACCGGCGCGAATGTTGCTCTCGATCTCCTGCTCCATGTGGTGCCGGAGTTCATCAGAAAGGTCAGCTTCCATTTGCCGACGCCGCAAAAGGGAGTATAGGAAAGATTGAATTCTCGAAAGCCAATGCATGTTACACTGCCTCAATCACCAAGCCAATCGCGCCCGAAAGCCGCCGCCATTGCTCCAGTTCGGCCTTTAACTGTTTCCGGCCCGCCGCTGTCAGGGAGTAATACTTAGCACGGCGGTTGTTTTCCGACTCCTTCCAATCCGCCCGAATCCAGCCCTGGTGTTCCAGCCGATGCAGAGCCGGATACAGGGAACCCTGCTGGACTTGTAAAACGTCCTGCGAGACCTGGGCAATGCGCTTGGCAATCGCCCACCCATTGGTCGGCTCCAACGAAACCGTCTTCAGAATCAGCAGGTCCAGCGTGCCCTGCACAAGATCGGTCGGTTTGCCCAAGTGGTTCCTCTTGACTATCTACAATAAAACACAAGATTGTAGATAGTCAAGGAAAAACTTCAATAACCCATAAATATGGGAAGATAACTCAGTGAAAACTACTGTTGATATTCCTGATGCTCTGTTCCGCCAAGCAAAGTCGGCCGCAGCCGAACAGGGCATCCCCTTGCGGGTGCTTATATCAGAAGCATTAGCAGAAAAGCTACGCGTTGACAGCATTGGAGATAAGCCTTGGATGAAGATGTTCGGCAAATTGCGCGATCTTCACAGCGAGACAGCGAGGATCAACCAAATCATTGAAGAAGAGTTCGAACAAATTGATCCCGAGGATTGGAAGTGATTTTAGATACAAATGGCCTTTCGGCTGTGGTGGAAGATAACTCAGCGGTAAAATCCATTTTGCGTGAAGTTGATAGAGTTGCCATCCCAGTCATTGTGATAGGCGAGTACCGATATGGGATTAGACAATCGCGCAATCGGGTGCGGTATGAACGGTGGTTGGAGCAAATGATTCGATACTGCCGGGTGCTGATAGTGGATGTGGAGACAACCGGCTACTATGCGGAAATTCGTGGCGAGTTAAAACGCGAAGGTCGTCCAATTCCTGTAAATGATCTCTGGGTTGCGGCCCTGGTGCGGCAATATGCTTTACCGCTGCTAAGCCGTGATCATCACTTCGACTATGTTCCGCATGTGAAACGGATTAGTTGGTAGGTGCTATAAGGAGCCTTTTTTCTGTCAACGTGTTATTGATCCGATAGGTTCACCCACATGCGCCTCCGCCTTCGGCGGCCGCACAATCAGCGGCAACACCACTGACAGCAGCAGCACTACTGCGATGATATGCAGCGCTCCGCCGTAGACTCCGGTAGATTGTCGCAGGCGGGCGATCAACACCGGCCCGAAGACGCTGGCGAAGCTCCAGGCCGTCAGCATCAGCCCGTAGATAGGGCCGACGTTTTTGGCTCCGAAATAATCGGCTGTAAAGGCGGGCATGGTTCCGAACCCGCCGCCGTAGCACATCAGGATCAGGAACGAGATAGCCGTGACAGTTGCCGTCGTGTGCAGACTTGGCAAGATCCAGAACAAAACCACTTGCAGCAGATACATAATGACAAACGTCATGCGGCGCGTCACAATGTCGGACAACCAAGCCCAGAACACACGCCCTAACGCATTGCCGAAAGAAACTACCCCTACCATTCCGGCTGCCGTGATGGCGCTTACCTTCGCCAAATCCTGAAACATCGGCGCTTCCTGCGAGATAACGGAGATACCGGCAGACGTATTCAAGAACAGCAATCCCCACAACACCCACCATTGCCAGGAGCGCACCGCATCGCCGAAGCCGTAGTCCGCTGCTGACCGCTGCGCCGTTTGGGTGGCGCTTGGATTCCAGCCTTCCGGTTTCCAGCCAGGAGGAGGGTTCCGCATAAAGAACCCGCAAAGTACTGTGACTACCAGATACGCAAGGCCCAAATACAAAAATGTTTGCAGTACGCCCACGCTTGCGATCAGCCGGGTTGCCACCGGAGCAGTCACTAAAGCGCCCGCGCCGAACCCGCCGACCGCTACGCCCGTAATCAATCCGCGCCGGTCCGGGAACCATTTCACCAGCACCGCTACCGGCACGATATAGCTGAATCCTAAGCCAACACCGCCGATCACGCCATAGGTCAGGTACAGCCCGGTGAGGCTATGGCCCACGAAACTCGCCAGCATCACGCCGATTCCGTAAAGAGAGCCGCCGGTCATCGCCACCACGCGCGGACCTACCCGGCTTTGCCAAATCCCTGCAAAGAAGGCTGCGAAACCCAGCACGAAGATGGCAATGGTAAACGTTAAACTGACCTGCGAAATCGTCCACCCGAACTGTTTCGATAGCGGAACCCGAAACACGCTCCAGGCATACACCGCGCCCAAAGCGATCTGTAATAAAACTCCCGCCCCCGCAATTCCCCAGCGATTCATAAGCGATCCACCTTGCTTCAGTTATGACGCAAATCACTGCTCGATTTACGCATGCTAAAAGTACTCATAGGCACTGTTGTTCTAACTGGGCCAAAATAGAAAGTACTCACACTATGAATCGTCTGCCGAAATTGAGCGATTGGCCTGTATTCAAGCAAATAGGCAAGGGGGATCTCCACGCTGCCGGTGAAACCTCCGTCTCGGAGCGCACCCGTGACCTGCACTCGCGCACCCGTGGGGTGGACCGAGTCGTAAAATCCGTTTGCCCCTACTGCGCCGTCGGCTGCGGCCAGTTGATCTATGTGAAAAACGAGCGCATCGTTGACATCGAAGGCGACCCGGAGTCTCCTATCTCTGAAGGCTGCCTGTGCCCGAAAGGCTCCGCCACGTTCCAGCTTGTTACCGGCAGCCATCGCGTGCAGCAGGTTCTTTACCGCAAGCCGTATGCAACGGAGTGGGAAGCGATTCCGCTTGATCAGGCTACCGAGATGGTCGCGCAGCGCGTCAAGCAGGCCCGCGATGAAAACTGGGAAACGACGAACGCCAAGGGCGAGTACGTCAACCGCACTCTGAGCATGGCGCATCTCGGCGGCGCAACGCTTGACAACGAAGAAAATTACCTCCTTAAGAAATTGTGGAGTTCGCTCGGTATTTTGCAAATTGAAAATCAGGCCCGTATTTGACACTCTTCCACGGTCCCCGGTCTGGGGGCCTCGTTTGGAAGAGGCGGCGCAACCACGTGCTTGCAGGATCTGGCCAACGCGGATTGCATCCTGATTGAAGGCTCGAATATGGCGGAAGCGCATCCGGTCGGTTTCCGCTGGGTGATGATGGCTAAGGAGCGCGGGGCCACGATCATTCACGTTGATCCGCGCTTCACGCGCACCAGCGCGATGGCGAACATGCACGCGCCTATTCGGGCGGGCAGCGACATTGCCTTTTTGGGCGGACTGATCTCGTATGTCATCGAGAACGAGCGCTACTTCAAGGATTACGTTGTCGCTTACACCAATGCAGCCGAGATCGTGTCAAAGGATTTTAAAGACACAGAAGATCTGGACGGCTTCTTCAGCGGTTGGAACGAAAAGCAGGCCCAATACCAAACAAGCACATGGAGCTATGAATTCGAAGGCGACAGCCAGATGCAGGAAGGCCAGCGCGTGCCTGAATCGCACGCCGAACGCGCCGCCAACTTCCAGCAGAGCAAGGCAAAATCAGAGCGCCGCGATCCGACTCTTCAGGACCCCATGTGCGTTTTCCAAGTCCTGAAGCGTCACTTTAAACGCTATACGCCGGAAATGGTGCAGGAAGTCTGCGGTCTTCCGCAGGAGCAGTTTTACAAAATTGCCGAAGCGCTCTGCAAAAACTCCGGCCGCGAGCGCACTACCGCCATTTGTTACGCCGTTGGTTGGACCCATCATTCCGTAGGCGCGCAGATGATCCGGGCCGCCGCTATCCTGCAGCTCTTGCTCGGCAACATCGGAAGGCCCGGAGGCGGTATTCTTGCCTTGCGCGGTCACGCCACCATTCAGGGTTCGACTGATATCCCGACGCTTTATAACCTTCTGCCGGGCTATATTCCGATGCCGAAAGCGGACCATGACACCTCGCTTGAAAAGTACATCGAGAACTACACGCCCCGCGCCGGATGGTGGACCGAAACTCCCAAGTACATCACGTCTTTATTAAAAGCCTGGTACGGCGAAGCCGCCACGGCGGAGAACGGTTACTGCTTTAATCACCTGCCTCGCATGACGGGCGATCACTCGCATATGACCACGGTGACCAACGCGGCTGACGGCGACATTGCCGGTTACTTTGTCATGGGCGAAAACGCGGTGGTCGGCTCTCCGAACGCCGGTCTGCAACGCAAAGGTTTGCGGAATACAAAGTGGGTCGTGGTGCGCGATTTCATGCTGGTGGAAACCGCTGAGTTTTGGAAAGCTTCGCCCGAGCACGACAGCGGAGAAGTCAAAACGGAAGAGATCGCCACGGAAGTTTTCTTTTTTCCGGCGGCTTGCCACACCGAAAAAGACGGCAGCTTTACGCAAACGCAGCGTGTCGCGCAGTGGCATCACACAGCGATTGAGCCTCCCGGCGAGGCCCGCAGCGAACTCCACTTTGCGTATCATCTGGGTAAGCGGCTAAAGGAGTTGTACGCCGATTCGACTGACCCGAAAGACCGGCCCATTCAGGACATGACCTGGGATTACCCCACGCATGGACCTACCCAGGAACCCAGCGCCGAAGCCGTGTTGGCGGAAGTTAACGGCTATACCGTTGCAGACCGCAAACCGGTGGGCGGCTTCACCGAGTTGAAAGCCGACGGCTCGACTGCCTGCGGCTGCTGGATTTACTCCGGCATCTACGCAGGCGGCGTGAATCGCGCTGCTAATCGCAGCAAGGCTACCGATCCGTATCATTACGGCATGAACTGGGGTTTTGCATGGCCCGCGAATCGCCGCATCTTGTATAACCGCGCCGCTGCCGATCCCGAAGGTAACCCCTGGTCGGAACGCAAAAGACTTATTTGGTGGGACGAAGCGCAGAAGAAGTGGACGGGTTACGACGAACCCGATTTCATGAAACCGGTACGGCCCGATTATCGCGCGCCGGACGACGCAAAAGGTGTTGATACTATTTCGGGCGATGATCCGTTCCTGCTGCAGCCCGACGGCAAGGGCTGGCTTTTCGCGCCCACCGGCTTGCAGGAAGGCCCGTTGCCGACCCACTACGAGCCGCTCGAGTCGCCGGTCGAAAACGTGTTGTACGGCCAGCAGTGTAACCCGGTGCGCATGGAATTCTACCGCTCCGACAACAAAGTTGCGCGTCCGTACAATGATCCTCAATTTCCGCATGTCATCACCACCTATCGTTTAACCGAACAGCATACTTCCGGCGCGATGTCGCGCTGGTTAAGCTGGCTGAACGAATTGCAGCCGCATATGTTCTGCGAGATTTCGCCCGAACTGGCGAAAGAAAACGGAATTACCAACGGCGACTGGGCGACGGTTTCAACTGCCCGCGCGGAAATTGAAGTGCGCGTGCTGGTAACCGAACGCATGAAGCCGCTCAAAATGGGCCGCCGCTGGGTGCATCAGATCGGCTTACCGTATCATTGGGGTAATCGCGGCTTAACGGTCGGCGATTCTACCAATGAACTGCTGGCCTTTGGAGCCGACGCGAATTGCAGCATTATGGAGTCGAAGGCGATCACCGGAAACATCCGAGCCGGACGCCGCGACAAAAGCAAGCTGCATTGGCAGCGGCCGGGCATTGCGCCTGAGGAAGAACTGCGCGATCTGCCGCAAGCCCAACATCGTCCGGTCGGCAAGCATATGATTCACGCGCCGCAATCTAAGCAAGGACCGCAGACTTAGGACGGAGTTGACAACCATGGCAAACGGCTTTTTTACCGATACGACACTATGCATTGGCTGCAAGGCTTGTGAGGTCGCTTGCAAGCAATGGAACCAGTTGCCGGACGACGGCTATCATTTCACCGGCATGTCCTACGACAACACGGTGCATCTAGGCGCATCCACCTGGCGGCACGTCAGCTTCATTGAGCGCCCCGTTCCCCTGAGCAATCAGGATTCGGGCGGTCTCTCGTGGCTGATGGCTTCGGACGTTTGCAAGCACTGCGCCCGCGCCGGTTGCTTGGAAAACTGCCCGACCGGAGCGATTATCCGCACCGAGTTCGGCTCCGTTTATGTGCAGCCGGATATTTGCAACGGCTGCGGTTACTGCGTTTCGGGCTGTCCTTTCGGCGTGATTGACCGCAATCACGATGATGGCCGCGCCTGGAAGTGTACCCTCTGCTACGACCGCCAGAAAGACGGCATGCAGCCTGCCTGCGCGAAAGCCTGCCCCACGGCGTCTATTCAATTCGGCAATGTGGACGAGTTGCGGGAGCGCGCCCAAAAGCGCGTTGAGCATCTGCACGAGACCGGCTTGAAGGAAGCTTATCTTTACGGCGAATCCGCCGAAAGCCAACCCGGAACCGGAGGCTTGAACGCCTTCTTTCTGCTGGTCGATAAGCCGGAAGTTTATAACCTGCCGCCTGCTCCTGAAGTGCCGACGCATAAAGGAAATAAAAGCTGGGTTTCGGCAGGGCTGGCCGCCGTCGGCGTAACGGCATTAGCACTGGCCTCTGCCATGCTGGGCAACAGCGCGAAGGAACATAACTAATGGCCGCCACTCTCCCGGACCTCATCTCTGCTGATGACGGCCGCAATATCAATACCCAGATTGGCGCGTTATCCGGCGAAGCAGCGGGCCAGCATACTCTTTCCTCCAAGTACGACGTTGCGCTGCAATCGAAGTCGTTCCCGTATGTGCCGAGTCAACAGGACCGGACCAGCCCGACTTATTACGAAGTACCGATGTTGAAACAGCCGGTCTGGATCTGGTCCATTCCGACGTATTTCTATGTGGGCGGAGTAGCCGGTGTGGGGGCAACGCTTGGAGCCGCCGTGCAGTTAGTCGCGCCGCAGGAGATGCGCTCCCTGGTGCTGAAAGCTCGCTGGGTGGCGACGGCTGGCGGCGCTGTCAGTGCTGCTTTATTGATTCATGATCTAGGTCGTCCCTCACGCTTCCTGAACATGCTGCGTGTGTTCCGCATCACCTCGCCCATGA
>CAXTWT010000219.1:0-8370 GCA_964247955.1 uncultured Bryobacteraceae bacterium | reverse complement strand
GCAATCGGGAAAGCTGGTGAATTTCTCCACAGCTCAGAAACTGGGCAATGATCCGATCATCGGGGGCATGCGGGTTAAGCTCCCGGCCCAACTTCGCCATATAGCCATGCAACCAGTCCCGGAAACGCTGGATGAGAGCATTATCGAAGTTTTTTGGGTTGGCTTTCAAGAGTCGATCGATCTTTGAAACAGCTTCGCTGTCGATATCGACGGGCGCGCGCGCGTCTTCCTTAAGAGCGGCTGTGGAAATGTCGGGGGGTGGCATTGATTCAATGCCAGGGGGTGGCATTGAATCAATACCAGGGTGGCATTGAAACAATGCCACCTGCATACTTGACAAGCTGTTTTCAAGGGGTGGGGGTGGCATTGAAACAATGCCAGGTACTAGAGGCTGATTTAGTACTACTACCTCCAAAAAGGCCAGCCGGTACGCGGCGGATCGGCGGGTGCTTCCGTTATTAGTGGCAATTACGTTACGCTCAACAAGGCTGTGCAGAGCGATTTGTACATTGCAGCGGGCTAGTCCAGTGGCATGGGCTAGCTCCCGCGTTGAGGCTTTCGCGGTGTGGCGGTCCTCCCGGCAGGCGCGGAGCGTCAATTCAAACAACACTCGGAACTCGGCGCATGACAGTGACTTGGCCAGCCCCGCGATGCGTTCCAATGCATCGATAGGCGGCATTTACTCTCCTTCGGTTAGAATACCCTGACATCTAAAGAATATACGGAGTAATAATAAAGCATGGCTGCTACGCCGGAACTTGTCCAGGGCTGGTTATTTGATCCTGGTATTGACGTCTCGCGTCTACGGGACGTAAGGGAGAAGCTCATGCAAGCTCAGAAGGCACCCAACACGGAGCGCGCTTACGCGCACTCCTGGAGTCAATTTGAACGCTGGTGCGGCGAAGCCGGGCGGCGTGCCCTGCCTGCTTCGGCGGAAACGGTCTCGCTGTTCGTGGCTTGGTGTTTGGAGCCTAAGCAAGACTATCGGCTGCATACGATCCGATCTCGCTTAACAGCCATTGCTGCCGTGCATGTACAGTCTGGCCATGACTCACCGGTGACAGAACAAGTCCGAAAGCTGCTGAACGCGGCGGCTCGGCAGAGGGCCGAAGAGCCGGGCGGCAAGGCCGCGCTCACTCCAGCTCAGATCCGGCGCATCTGTGACCGCCTGGAAACGAATGTGCCGCGTGATGTCAGGGATCGGGCAATTATCCTGCTAGGCTTTCATAGCGGCTGGCGGCGCTCGGAATTAGCCTCGTTGCGGATGGCGGATGTGAAGCTCGAAGACGGTAAGGGGCTGCTGCTCCGGTTGCGAAAGTCAAAGACGGACCAACTCGGCAAAGGCCGCGTGGCTGGCATCCACTATGGCAAGCGGAAGGAAACCTGTCCGGTGCGGGCGTACGAATCCTGGCTCCAGGTACGGGGCGAGTGGAAAGGGCCGCTGTTTTGTCGCCTGACGAAATCGGGCGGCGTGCTGCAGGCCGGCTTATCGGGTGAAGCAATTCTCGATGTCGTGAAGCGCTGCCTGGAATTGATCGGGGTGGACTCTTCCGCCTATGGCGCTCACAGTCTCCGTGCGGGGATGATTACGGCGGCTGCTCAGTCCGGTGCGGATGCCTCGGCCATCATGGGCCGGACCGGACATCGATCTCTGCAAACGATGGTCGGTTATATTCGTTCTGCGCAGGTGTTTGACCAAAACCCACTGGCGAACGTCACTCTGTAGAATTTTTGATTTTGTCGCGGCTGGCGTGCGTTGTCGCTGCTGTCGCGCTCAAGGTGTTTGCCCTGGATGCGGCCCAAGTGCTCGGCCTCAAGCCGCATCGTTCCAACTGGCGCAAACCAGGGGCCTAGGCTTCTTCAGAGCCTGGGCCTTTTTTGTCGCCGTCCCTGTCGCAATTGTCGCAACCAGCTTACTAACGCAGTTCCGACAACATCCAGCGCAGTAGCAAATACATCCAGCGCGTCATGAGAAACTCCGTTGACTTGGCGATAAAGAGAAGCGAAACTGAGGAAACGAACCCGGCTGCTCACCTTTTTCCATCTGGAGCCCTTCTGACCTACGTTCCCAATCTCATCGCCCTCGCTGGCATTCATCTATTAGCTGTCGCTAGCCCTGGACCTGCCTTTGTCGCCACGATTCAACTTTCGGTGCAGCAGTCCCGTCGCAACGCGCTGGTTCACGCCCTGGGTCTCGGACTAGCCGCCGTCCTCTGGGCGACCGGCGCCCTGCTGGGTTTACAAGCTCTCATGCTGCAAATTCTGTGGCTGTATCGCGCCCTTCAGTTCGTGGGCGGACTCTATCTGCTCTACGTTGGCTTTCAAGCTTGGCGTCATGCGTCAGATCCCATTCTTCTGCCTCATCTGCCGTCCCATCAACTGACCGGAACGGAGGCATTTCGGCGTGGGTTTGCCACGAACATCGCCAATCCGAAGGTCATGGTCTTTTTTGCCAGCATCTTTGCCGCGCTGCTCAATCCCCAATGGCCGTTCTGGGTCCGTCTTCTGATGCTGTCTATCATCGCCTTCAACGAAACCGGCTGGTATGCCTTATTGGCTCTTTTGCTCTCGACAAGACGCGCGCAGTCCACCTATCGACGGGCCAAAGTCGGAATCGACCGGGTTGCCGGTTCCTGCATGGTGCTGTTCGGCGGTAAGCTACTTTGGAATGCAGCCCAGCTGTCAACCGCAGAAAGATGAGGGAACAGCCAGCCCAGTTTCACTCAGTCTGCTGCGCGAAGAATTTAAATGGGCAGATCACCTGACTGAAAAGCATGACGATGAATCGTTCCAGTTCACACCACTAAATGCTTAACAGGGTAGAGGTAAGGATTCGTTCTTATGCCGTGCTCGGCATAAACCAACATCCTTACCTCTACCCCTTTACCTTCGGCTGCTTGCCCGGTGGCGGTTTAAAGCGTCCATCGCTGCGACGGTGAACGATCTTGGCGGCGTGCTGTTGTTGCGCCTGGCTCGGCGGGGCCGTGGTGTTTTTGCGCTTCATGCTTTTAGTGTGGCTGGTGCATGTAGTTCCGCAATTTCCGTATGAGGGCTGGCGACATTTTGAGGAACAAGCTGCCCGGCTCCGGGATCGTCGGCCACTGGCGGCGGCGGCACCAAAAGCAACGGGCGAACTCTCCGGCTTGGCTGTTGCAGTCGCGGCACCGTTCCGTTTGCCTTCTTTTTTCTCGCATTCGGTTGGTTTGGTCCCTGTGTTTCTGTCGGCAACTCTCACAGAGTCGCTGCGATGTGGGCGCTAACGGCTCCTGGGCGCATTGGGAACACTTCCCGGCTGCGACTAAGGCATTTTTTCCTTTCGCGGGTTCGGGCGGCATGTTCCTGAGCGCAGGAAGCGCAAAGCGTGCGGGCTTGACAGGGGGACCCTTTCGAGAGACGAACGGCGCAAACTTTGCAGCGGTTTTTGCGGGTGCGGTGAAGTTGCGTTTGCCTCGCTGCTGACAAGGGTTTGGCTGGATCAGTCACACGCTGATTTTTTACTCCCCTACCCCGATTGGTCAGTAGCTTAGGCGGGATCGCGCTGAGGGTCGGGCATTTGGCGCTGCTAGGCTGCCGGTACTTTCATGTAGAGGCGTCTGCTGGTCTCTGGGTGGGGGCTGGCGAATGCTGTTCCTTGCGTCGGTGAATAGTCCATGCAAAAAGACCCAGGCGGAAAACGCCTGGGTCTTTTTCTGCTAGTTTACTTGGAGCCTCCCGGTCCTTCCAGAGCTAAGAGCCGCAGCTTGAAATCCGTCAACTGCTTCTCGACCTCTCCCAAACGTTGTGTGGTGGAAGCGTCAATGTTGCTGGTATCGGCTTCCAGCTTTCGGAAGCGAATGCTGGCTGAATTATTGTAGTCGCCGAAGGCTCGCAGGAGGCGTGTTTCCGCATCATGCGTGCGCTCGTCAATGTACTCCTTCAACTGCTGGATGCCAGCGTCAAAATCGGCTTTGGTCAGTGGTGTATTGTCAGGCATAGGTGTTAGTTTGAGGCGGTTCGCGTTTGCACCGCTGCCGCCTCCTTGATGGTAGTTCCTTTCTATCTGCTTTCCTTCCGCTGGTCGATATAGAGCGTGGCTGCCATGCAGCGTACGTCTTCGGTCGTAAACTTCAACTCCAACCCCTTTCCCGCTGCATAGTCCTGAGCAAATTTCACGGCATCAATAGCGGACCGCAAAGCCATAGCGTACATCCGCGTACCGGGCGCGTGTGGTTCTGGTGGTTGGCCGGCCGGTGGAGGATTTGCCGGAGGCGGTGCGGCATGGTGTCCATTGCCGTTGCCATTGGCGCTGCCGTTCACTTTGCCGCGTGCCTGTTGGATTCGCTCCCAGTGCGAAGCCTCATGCTGGCTCATGAGTTCCGGTGGTTCGCCTGCGATCACTTCCACAGGCACGGGTTCATTCTCGACTCGTTCGGCTTCCCAGTGCGTGGAGCGTCCGACCTTGGTTTTCCGCAAACAGATTTCCTGTCCGTTCCCGGCTTCTGTGTCTTGGATCGCTTCGTGTGCTGGACCGTCCAGATAGAGAATTGCTTCATCATCGTTGACGAAGTAGCGCCATTGTTGACCGCTTTTGCCTTCCACAAGGGTCGGCTTGTTTCCGAGTTTGACAATGCAGGGTATCCCATACTTGGGTCTGATAATTTCGCGGGGCATTAAGCAACCTCCTTGCTTGGTAGACTTTCTACCAAGGCGGCGCGTTCCGCCTGATATTCCGCCAGATCCGCTCTGGTGTATTGGACGCTGAGCGTGTCGAATGCGGCGCGACCTTGCCGGATGAGGGCAAGGTCTTCTTTTTCTCCTTTGCAGCAGGCGAGTGCTTCGGCGCGATACAAAGCCTGGAGAATTGCCAAGTAAGGTTTGCGGGTGAGCATTAGGCAGCCTCCTGGCTGGCAAGCAAAGCTTGCAGCGCGTCTTCCGCGTTGCGTTCTTCCAGCCACAAAACATATTCGTGTTCGCAGACTTCGCACAGTTCGCAGATGTGCGACATTGATTCAGAGCAAGTGCAGTTCGATTGCATTTGTTCAGAAGCCACGGGCGTTCGAGCGCCCGTGGCTTCACCTTTCTGTTTTAAAATTCCGGCGTTTGCCGGTGGCGTTGGCAGAGCTTGGCTTTGCCAAACCCCAGCCGCCGCCTTTCTATGTGGAACCGGAACGGCGGGACGCCCGGCCTGTCAAGCGCATGGTTGCAAAATGCCGGTTTTGCATTTTGCAACCTTGATTGGGCGCTTGATCTGGTCCGGGCGGCCTGCGTTACATCATGGTTTTGAAAGGCGGCGGCTAAGATCTTCCTTGCTGCCGCAGGCCCGCTGCCGGAGCTTCAGCGGAGGCAGCACAGCTTTCCAATGATTGCTGGCGACTGCCTGGGCTTCCGAGATGCCAGCGCACCTTTGAGAATGGCTTTGCCATGCCGCGCGCCAGCGCCATAGGATTCCTAAAGCCTTAGGGCGTTGCGGGATCTTATTTACCAGCTTGTGGCCGCAGGGGGTTTTTCTGTTTCCACTCAGTTGGCGGATCAAAGAAGACTTGTAGCCTGGCCCTCAGATCATCCGTATTCGACCAGTTCATTGCAATACCTGAAATGACAGCTTGATCTATTCCGATTCGCCACGCTGCATAAGCTGCCTCAAAGGTAATATTCTTTGCTGTCGCCTTCTCCCTTTGGCTTTCAGCTGAAGATTCCCACTGACCGTTCGGTAGCGTGTCGAACGATTTTTCTCCTTGCTTATAAGTTCCTGCTGGCTTGTCTCTGCGATCAGTCCATGCTTCAATCGAAAGAATTTTCGACCCATGAGGAACGACAAGCGATACAGGTAGGCATGATGCGTAAGTCTTGGAAGCACCAACTGCTTTAAGGACACCGGCGATGTCACCGCCACTGTTATGTACGAGAGTTTCGACATCACTAGCGAGTTGAGAAACAAGTGGACCCGCAAACGTAGTTAACTCAGCTGGTATTCCTGCAGCCTTTGTTGCGGCTTTAAGAATCACGTTCATGATCTCTTTAGCTATGTAGTAAACAGCATCAGGATCTGAAGCGCGAATAGTCTGACACCCAGGAATTTCCGGCTTTTGTTGGTATTGGTGGTTGGTGTTTATCGTAAGAGGGCCGGTGGTGACGACGTAAACTTCTTGTCCCTTGTAATGTCCGTGCGTATAGTCTGGTTTCCACTTTTCCATGGTGGACAAGAATTATTTCAAACGTCCTTGGAATTGTCAAACTCAGCACGCCAGGCCGAAGGCCCTGGGCCCTCTGGAGGGAGGCTGGAAGGACAGCGAAGCGACCGAAGCGGGGTGAACTTAAAAAATGGACGGCGAAGCCGTTGCCGCTATTGAACTAGTGCTCAGTGGGGTTTCGGCAGTTGCGACAGTAGCGGCGACACGTCGCGGCATTGACGGCGGCTGGCTCTGCGCTAAGTTCTATAGCTGTATCCACCATGCCTGCCTCTAAGCCTAAAATTTACTACTCCCACGCTGTATGCACTTATGAGCACCCTATCGAAGCGCGCGCGCTTCAAAAGATCGCTCGTGAGTTTCCCGGCTTCTCTATTGAGAATCCATTGAAGTATGACTGGCATCCTATGCCCTGGTTTCTCCGCCGCGTTGACCGGTGTGAATTATTGGTGTTCTCTCGGCTGGATGGTCAACTAACCGGGGGCGCTGGTATGGAAATCGAGCAGGCTTTGAGATCGGGCAAACTGGTATTCGAACTGCCAGAGTCGTGTAGCGGCTATCTGACTCTGATTACTCGACCCCCTGCGTACTTAAGTCAGCAGGCCAGCGTCCAGCTCTGCCGCAAATGGGCCGCTAGGGAAGGCGTGGATTGGTGAACGGAGCGCTTGGTTCTCGCTACGCTGATGGACAGATGGCTACTGAGGTCATTCCTTACCCGCAAGTCACTGCTGCTGCCGCCGCGCAGTACACGCAATTGACGCCAGTGCCTGCCAACCGCTATGTGGCAGAGCTGCACATTCAGCCTGCGCCCGGCAATTACATGAGCATCCACGTTGTGGACTGGGCCACCAAGATCATTTTGAAAAGCCTGTATCCTCCGCCTGGGCCGACCGTGAACGGCGTGTCGGATAGCTGGACCATCACCAGCGGCGATTGTGCCGATGGTATTGATCCGACGCAATACGCCGTATTGTTCGATCACGCGAACGACAAATGGAACGCTTACGCGGTGGTCCGCTAACTAGGGTGCGCCGCTGAAGGTGCTGAAGCTGCCCGTCACTTCGGGCGCGTGCATCAGGCAGAAATCGGGCGGGATGCTGTCGCTTGTGTCAATTTCGTCGGAATTGACAATGCACCACTCCGAGCAATCCGGCCAGAAGCTCAAGGCAGCATCGAGCGCATAATCCAGTTGATCATTCAAATTGCAGTCGGAGTCAATGGGCACGGCGGCAATGGGGCTGGTCTTGGCGGCATGCACCGGGGCTAAAGCCACATGGCGGAGCGGCGCGGCGCGGATCGCGGCCAGGGCGGTGGCGTGTTGGATCGTGCTCAACAGGCGAGTCGCTTTCATGCTCCGATTTCACCAGATCGCGTAAGTCCAGCCGCGTGGCTTGGAGGATGCGGTCGAGCGTGTTCATGCTGCCGGGCCGATGGCCGTTGAGGATGTTGTGTATGTACGGCTGCGAAAGACGGCATAAACGCGCTAAGCCGCGTTCGGTGAACTCGCCGTTGTTGACTTTGTAGCGCAGGGCGCGAATCAACAATTCTTGTAGCTGGCTGAAATTAAGCGGCGGGGTCAAGCACTCGAAACACGATGGCGTCCGGATCACGCGGTATGAAGCCCAACACACGTCCGACCTTCTCGCGGACCTGCTGGCGTCGCTGTCTGACTTGCTCCAACTGGGCAATGCGCTGGTCCAGCAAGTCGCGTTTCTCGCGCAAGTGCTGAAGCTGCTCCTCAAGGGTGGGCATCGTCACTAGATTAGCGGCTGCGGGCATTCAAACTGTAGTGCGTTTAACGTCCGAAAACTCTTAGGAAGAATTGTCGCGGCTGTCGCGGACGTGGGCCGGATCTGCTACTTGTTTCCGCCTTCGAACTGATCGAGATGCTTGCGGTGGATCTTCCATTCCCGGCCGTCGCGCAGGGCGCGAAGCTGGCCAGTTTTGCAAAGCTCCTTCAGCATCGTCTCCGAAAGGCCGCTCCGGGCGGCGGATTCTTCCACCGTCAGCCAATTTTTTTCGGCTTCCCCAAGCTGGCGGGGTGTCGTCGCATTTGTCGCAAATGTCGCTAAAAGGGCGTTAAAAAAATCGTAGAAACTTGTGGAATTAGGCGCAACTTCCCCGCGCTGCGGGCTGGCGGCGGGTGTTGGCTCTCCGGTAGACACAACATGAGCGGCGGGCATGAGCCGCTGAATGTCCACCG
>CAXTWT010000218.1:0-8428 GCA_964247955.1 uncultured Bryobacteraceae bacterium | reverse complement strand
TCATCCTTTTTGGGGTGGATGCAGTCCACCGGGCAGGCGTCAACGCAGGCGGTGTCTTTGGTTCCGATGCAGGGTTCGGCAATTACGTAAGCCATTCGAGATCTGATTTCCTTTACAACTTCAAATTCTAGAAGTAGCACACAGGCAAGCAGGGAACAACGCGACAACAGCGAGCAGTCAATTTTGCGGCCTGAGTGCGAATCGGGGCTTTCCTAGAAAGAACATAGCGTGTGTTCCCGTACAATAGCCAAAGATGGCAGTTCAGGTGCGCAAAGCGGTTTTTCCAGCCGCTGGATTAGGAACGAGATTTTTGCCGGCGACAAAAGCGTCTCCGAAAGAGATGCTTCCCGTTGTGGATAAGCCGCTGATTCAGTATGGGGTCGAAGAAGCGATCCAGTCCGGTATCAGAAACATCATTATCGTGACGGGTCGCGGCAAGGCGGCCATGGAAGATCACTTCGACGTGAGCTACGAGCTGGAGCAATTGCTCGGTTCAAAAAATAAAACCGAATTGCTTCAAATCGCTCGATCTATCGCGGAGATGGCCCATATTTCGTATGTTCGCCAGAGGGAAGCATTAGGGCTGGGCCATGCGGTGCTACGCGCCAAGGAACTGGTCGGCCATGAGCCGTTTGCGGTGGTTCTGTCTGACGATGTCATCATGGCGCAAAAGCCTTGTATCCAACAGTTGGTGGATGTTCATGAGCAGTATGGCGCGTCCGTGTTGGCCTTGATGGAAGTGCCGAAGGAGCAGATTTCGGCTTACGGCGTGGTGGATGCCGAGCCGGTGGGGGGCAATGACCGGCTTTTCAAGATTCGTAGCATGGTGGAAAAGCCGAAGGCGGCGGATGCGCCATCGAACCTCGCCATCATTGGCCGCTACGTTTTAGCGCCCGAAATCTTTTCCTATCTCGAATCGACTGAGCCGGGCAGCGGCGGGGAGATTCAGTTGACGGATGGGCTGAAGCATCTGCTGCAGGACCGTCCCATTTACGGCTTCAAGTTCGAGGGCAAGCGTTTTGACGCGGGCGATAAACTGGGATTCTTAAAGGCAACGGTGGAGTTTGCGCTGGAGCGCCAGGATCTAGGACCGGCGTTCCGGGAGTACCTGAAAACACTTTCGCTTTAATAGAGGGAGAATGAAGATGCGGGTCAGGGCGGCAGCAGTAGCAATTCCCTTCACGTTTGCGCTGGCTCTCCTTGCCAGTTCGCCGAAAACCACGATCACGGTGGAAGTCAAGAATCAGTTTGACAAGCCGGTTGATAACGCGGCGGTAATCCTTGATTTCCTCGGCTCGCATCAGATTACAAAACTTGGATTGCGTAAGGGGATGCACTGGGAACTGCGCACGAATCAGCAGGGAATCGCGCACTTTCCGCCAATTCCTTACGGAACGGTTCAGGTGCAGGTTATCACCAAAACGTATCAAACGTTTGGCCAGAAGTTTGATATTGACACGGAAGAAAAGAAGGTTGATGTGAAGCTCAATCCGCCCCAACAGCAGTACAGCGCGCATCCTCCGCTGAAACCGGCGGAACCGCCGAAGTAATTACAAGCGTGCAGCGCGGGAATCAACGGCAACGGCTTCGATTTCAACACCCACATCGCGCGGCAGCCGTGCTACTTCGACAGTGGAACGAGCCGGAGGATCGTGGGGGAAGAACTTGGCATAAGTCTCGTTCATGCGCGCAAAGTTGTTCATGTCTTTCAGAAACACGGTAGTCTTAATGATGTCGGCAAGGGTGAGACCGGCGCCTTCCAGAACGAAGCTGACGTTTTCGAGGACGCGCGCGGTTTGCTCCTCAATCGAACCGGTGACCAGTTCGCCGGTTTGCGGGTCTGCCGGAATTTGACCGCTGATGAAAACGAAACCGTTCTGACGGACAGCGGATGAATAAGGGCCTGCCGGCTTGGGCGCTCTGTGCCCTGTGATGATCTCTCTCATGGCTTTATTTTGCACTGCGGGGCTGTTCCCTTGCCGATACGGGCGGTTCCGATCAGGGTTTCCAAGTTATCGGACCCTCTTTTCTCCATCAGGCGGTCCAACTGCTGGGCGACCAGAAGCGGCGCTCGGGGATCGATAAATGTGGCGGTGCCGACCTGTACGGCTCGTGCGCCTGCCATCAGAAAATCGACAGCATCTTTGCCGTTGGCAATGCCGCCCAGTCCGATCACGGGAATGTTCACTGCTTGGGCGGCTTCGTAGACAAGTCGGAGAGCGATAGGCTTAATAGCCGGCCCGGATAAGCCTCCGAAACCGGCTCCGATTCGCGGTGCGCCGGTTTGATTGTCGAGGGCTAAGGAGACAAACGTGTTGACGAGGGACACGGCATCTGCGCCGGCCCCTTCCGCTGCTTTGGCAAAGGGCTGAATCGCGGCTACGTTGGGCGACAACTTCACAAGGAGAGGCCGCCGGGAAACGACGGAGCGGGCGCGGTTGATGAGATTGAACGTAGCTGCCGGATCGCTGGAAAAAAAGATGCCGCCCTCTTTCGTGTTGGGGCAGGAGATGTTCAGCTCATAAGCGGCAAGCCCTTCAGCGTTTTCCAGTTCTCGCAGGACTTCCAGATAGTCTTCCACGCGATAACCGAAGACATTAGCGATAACAGGAACGTTATATTCGCGGAGCTTCGGAAGTTTGTCGCGAACGAAGGCGGAGACTCCGACATTTTGCAGGCCGACCGAGTTCATCATCCCTCCTTCGGTATGCCAGAGGCGGGGCGCGGGGTTCCCGATAATCGGCTCGCGGGAAAGTCCCTTGGTAATGATCGCTCCTAACTTGTCGAGCGGGACAAGCTTTGTAAATTCGAGGCCGTACCCGAACGTTCCCGATGCGGCCAGGACAGGGTTGCGGAGAGGGATGCCGCAGAGCGTTGTCGCGAGTCGGTTAGACATTCGCTTCTATGGGATCAGGAACAGAAGAGATTCTTTCCGCAGCCTGGCAAATCAGGTCCCAAGCCGCGCGAATATCGTCTTCCGTCGTCATGAAGTTGCCGATGGCAAAACGCAAAGTGAATTTACCGTTCAGAACAGTGTGGGACAGATAAGCCTGACCGGTAGCGTTGATCTCGGCCAATAGGCGCTTGTTAAATTCATTGCCCGAAAGATGCCGGAAGCAGACCAGCGAAAACGGCACCGGCGCGGCGACCTCAAAATCTTCCGATTCTTCTATCAGTGACTTAAGCACTTGCGCTTGGCGGAGCGATTCACGGAGCATGGCCATGACGCCTTCGCGCCCATAATGGCGAAACACATACCAGAGTTTGAGCGAGCGGAAGCGCCGGCCAAGCTGCACGCCGTAGTCCATGTAATTCACGACGCGGTCGTCTTCAGGTGTTCTCAAAACTTCGGAAGAAAGCGAAGAAGCGCGCCGGAGAACTTCGGGAAAGCGCGTGTACAAAACGCTGCAATCGATGCCGACATAAAGCCATTTGTGCGGATTTAGAACTAGTGAGTGGGCGCGCTCAACTCCGTCAAAGATATGCCGCATCTCCGGGAGAACCGCAGCGGGACCACCGTAGGCGGCATCGACATGCAGCCAGACTCCGTATTGTTCCGCAATGTCCGCAATGGCGGCAATTGGCTCAATTGCGCTGGTGGAGGTGGAGCCGACGGAAGCCACAATGCAGCAAGGGCGTTTGCCCCTCGCGATGTCGGTTGCAATGGCCTCGGCCAGTTTGTCGGGACGCATGCGGAATCCATCGTCAACGGCGATCCGGCGAACGTTTTCCTGGCCGAAGCCGAGAGTAATGGCGGCTTTTTCAGCGGAGTTGTGGGTGTGTTCCGAGGTATAGACTGTCAGGCCGGGGCGCATGCCTTTGGTGCGGCACTCCGGGTCGATCCACTCGCGGGCAGCGCCGATAGCCTGCATCACTCCTATTGAGGCAGTGTCGTAGATGATCCCAAAGAACTTTTCGTCCAGTCCAAGCCATTGCCGCAGCCACCCGAGCGTGACCTGTTCCAGCTCTGTGGCGGCAGGCGATGATTTCCAGAGCATAGCATTGACGTTGACAGTTGCCGCGAGGAGATCGGCCAAGATTGATGGCGGCGTCGACGAAACCGAGAAGTAGGCGAAAAAGCGCGGATGATTCCAGAGTGTCAGGGCCGGAAAGACGGTAGATTGAAAGTCGGCGAAGATCTTTTCGAACGGCTCGCCGGTTTCGGGCGCAGTTTGGGGAAGCAGCGCAACCAGTTCGCCGGGCTGGATCGCTGCGGTGACCGGGTAGTCGCGGACGTTCTTGAGATAGTTAACAATCCAATCCGAGTGCTGGTGGAGTGCTTCCTGAAATTGGTCGAGTTGGGGAGTTTGTTCGAACATGCCGCCTTACAACTATCGTAAGCTCAGGAATTTAGAACCGGGCCTTTAAAGTGATATTGCCGGAACATTCTCTTAATAGCTGAGGCAGCCAAGTTCCCAGCCAGTTTTGAAAGTCGGCAAGACCGGCCTGGGTCGCACCCGAAAGCGGAAAGGCCACGTCGCTTTTGATCCAACCCCGAAAAACGGCGGTCTGTTTGATCGCTATTGTGGCGGGAAATTGGTCGAGCCAGTATAGAAATTCTTCCAGTCTTGTGCCGAGTGCGTGCGCCCGGTCGGAATCTTTTGTGGTCAGCGCGCGTTCGAGGGCCACCATCAGTTCCGGAAGCGCGGCGGCAACACCCGAAACAACCCCATCGGCGCCGGATGCGCGTTCCTGAACATACACCTTTTCATTGCCGATCAGCAAGCTGAAGGACCGCTCCAAGCGCAGTGCTTTTAATGCTCCGAGGAGCGGCAGATCGCCGCTTGAATCTTTGATGCCTGCAATCGGCGGCAAAGCCAGCAATGTACGGGCGAGATCGGCTGAGATGGGATTCGTGAACTGCGGCAGATTGTATAGATAGATAGGCGTCTCTTTCCCAATGGCGCTGAAAGCGCTTTGATAGAAGGAGTAAATATCTTCTTGCCCATAACGGTAGAAGTAAGGCGGCATGAGCATCAGGCCGGCAGCGCCCGCAGAGACGGCGCTTTCCGCTAGTGCTGTAACTCCGGGAAGCCCGGAGTGAGAAACGTTAACCAGCACGGGTACGCGGCTTCGCCGGATGGCTAAGTGGGATACGCGAATCCGTTCCTCAAGGTCAAAATGGACAAACTCGCCGGTTGCTCCAAAGAGCACCAGCCCGTCAACACCCGCATTAACAATCCGGTCGATGTAATCGAGCAGCCCTGCCACATCGGCGTTCGTTGCTCCCGCTTTCCGGGGTGTCAGGAGCGCGGCATACAGTCCTTTCGCAGGAGTTCGAGGGCGGTCCTTAAGCATTCACGTTTTATTTGAGATTGTCTCTAATTAAAACAAACGGAATGCGAAAATCGATCCACGCTTATACAGGCTGTTGCCGCGCCATCGATTGTTGGACCATCTCTTGCGGATTCAGAAGGTGAGTGGGGCGGAAATGCCTGCTTGACCAGCGCGATCCCTTTTCCAGTTGTATGCCCAACAGATGCCCGAAGTGGCTGGAGTGGCAGTAGCGTACCGTTCCGATCAGTTCTCCATCCCCGTAATGCACGGTGATTTGCTTGCCGCAAGCAATTAGCTTATCCATATGCAGGCAAAGGCCCGAAAGAGAAATGTCTTCCAGATTCGCGACCCGGCGCTGCTCGAAGCCGTTTTCGTCCCACACTACTTCAACCAGTTCGGCGCAGAGAAGCCGGACATTGATTCTTCGTTCTTGCATATAAGTCTCATCGGACGCGCCGGTTGAAAACCACATATTTCCTTTGCTGGCCGGATCAATTTCCGTAAGTGCAGTAGGGTGTAATTGTACCGGAAAGTTCCGAATCTGGTAGAACCATCGTTTGAACTTATGAATGTGCAGCCCCTCGCTTCCGAAAACGGGAAAATGCCTGAAACCAAGCTCAGTGTGGTGATCCGCGTAGTGTTCTTCCTAGCGCTGGCGATTTGCGGGGTTATCATCATTGCTCCCTCGTTGAGCTTTTTGGGTCCCGTGGTGGCCGGGACGGTGGGGCTGTGCGCAACGGGGCTGCTCGCTAATTTCCTGACAATGAGGATTTTCGACCGGCGTCCCCTGGCCGATATCGGGCTGGAAGGTACGCGGGCATCGGCCATTAACCTCGGTTTGGGAGTGGCGCTGGGTGGAGGCGCGGCGGTGTTTATGCTGCTGGCGCCGCTGCTGGCCGGAACGGGGCATTTGCTGCAGCGGCCCAACTTTCAATCGATGCCGTTATCCCTAGTGTTTTACCTATTTACTTTGCTGGTGGCGGCCACGGGTGAAGAGTTGATCTTTCGCGGCTATGCGTTTCAACTGCTGGTGGAAAAGATGGGGCCGTTTGCAACAATTTTGCCGGTCAGCGTCGTTTTTGGCGTTGCTCATGCAGCAAATCCGCACTCTTCGCGCATCGGCGTGTTGAATACGATTATCTGGGGAATTCTCCTGGGGTACAGCTTTTTGCGCAGCCATGATTTGTGGCTGCCCATTGGTTTGCACTTCGGATGGAATATAGTACTGCCGCTGTTCGGCGTGAACCTGAGCGGGCTTACAATCGAGGTAACGAGGTACTCATACCAATGGGATTTATCGCCTATTTGGAGCGGCGGGGATTACGGGCCGGAAGGCGGTTTGCTGGCGACGATCTTCGCCGTAGCGCTTTTCTTCGCGCTGATGAAAGCGCCGGTAAAACCACAGATGGCGCGGGTCGCCCCGAGCATCAACGATCCTTTCGATGGGCAGCTCTAGCTCTGGCGCTGGTCAATCTCGTTCCGTTCCTAGCCCGAGCGGACAAGCTGAGCGTGGATGAGAAGCTGGAAATTGAGCGAGGCTTAAACGCCGAATTTGCCACAATGCGGGTCGCTTTGCCGCGAGCGAAAAAACCGCTCACATTCAAAAGCGACGGCACCTTTGACCGGAGCGCCTGGGACAAAGCCATGCAGGAGAATGGCCCGGCAGCGCGGTTGGGCGATGAAGTGCAGATCACGCGGGTTGCCATCGAAGCGAACAAAATCTTGTTGGAAATCAACGGCGGAACCAGGTCCGGCCATTGGTATGACCATGTGCAAGTGGGCATGGGCGGCACGACATCGCCGGTGAGCACGAATCAGAACGGCAGGCAGGCTGCGAACGGCTCGCATATTGCCCTTGTTTTTCCGGAAAGCGTGCCTTCGTTGAAGGCGGCTGATATCCGGCAAATGCTGCAGCCCATCTTTGATTTTGAGAAGCACTCCGCCGCCGAGCAATATGTGGATAGGCTTCCTGAGCCGGTCAAAAAGGCGATCAAGGAGCAGAAAGCCATCGAAGGCATGGACAAGGACCAGGTTCTGCTGGCGCTGGGCAAGCCTCGAAATAAAAGCCGGGAAACCAGCTCGAACGGCGATGAACTGGAAGACTGGATCTATGGCGATCCGCCGGGCAGAATGACATTTGTGCGCTTCACCGACGGCAAAGTGGTAAAAGTTAGCGAATCCTACGCAAACGTAGGAGGCATGACCTCGCCGCCTTTGCCGCCGCCGAGATAGATGAGTTTACCTTTACAAAGTTGACACAATCGTCGCCAAACGACGGTAGGCCATGGAAACAGCGCGGCGTGTACAGCTCCTTGGCTGGCTCTGAGTTATTGATAGCATTTTATTAACGAGTGGCGCGTTTTAGTGTCTTCGATACGAATGTGGTTTTAGCGGCTGTAAGGAGTGCTGGCGGAGCTTCCTGAGCGTTGGTAACCCGTGCTTTGCCACCCTCAGATCAGGAAATACTGCCGGTTATTTCGCAGCCTTTACTGCTGGAGTACGAAGACGTGCTTAAACGTTCTGAGAATGTCGCAGTACATGGACCTACAGAGGACGAAATCGCTCGTATTGTGGACGCTTTCATCTACTCCGCAGGACGGATTGCCGCTATCTACTTTCGGACGCGGCCCACACTGCGAGACCCTAACGATGAACTGGTGTTGGAGGCCGCCGCTGTGAATGGCCGTGCGGATTGGCTGGTCACCTTTAACTTGCGGCATCTACAGGCCGAAGCCGCTCACTATGGCATTGAATGTCTCAGACCTAGTGAGGCGATTGGACGATTGATGGAAGGAAACCCATGAGCAGTGATAACTCAGCTTTCTGGCTCCGCTTACCTCCGTCACTGATGGAAGCGGCTAGATCAGCGGCAAACCGGGAGGGGATTTCTCTAAATAAATACCTGATGTTGTGTGTTGCACGTTGTGTCGATCCCATCGATTTCAAGCGCGCCTATATGCGTCAGCACGCTCCGGACGACGCGGAAGTTCTTCAACTTTTAAGTAAGGGAGGTAATGAACCTCCTCGCCCTGACGACGAGTTGCCGCCCGGCGTCACCCTGGAACAAGCGATTCGCGGAAAGTAGCTGCTAATCACCTAGTACTACTTCGTTAAGTTTGCGACTAACGTAGCACCAACTGCATCCTAGTCT
>CAXTWT010000217.1:0-8451 GCA_964247955.1 uncultured Bryobacteraceae bacterium | reverse complement strand
GCGCCATGTCCAAGTCAATCGGCAACATCATCGAGCCGGAAAAAATCGTGAAGCAATATGGAGCCGACCTGCTCCGCCTCTGGGTGGCTTCGGTGGACTTTACCGAGGACGTGCGGCTTTCCGACATCATCCTGACCCGGCTTTCCGAGGCTTACCGGAAGCTGCGCAACACGTTCCGGTACATGCTCGGCAACGTTCATGACTTTCACCCTGAGCGCGATGCGGTAGCCAGTCACGAAATGGTGAGCTTCGATGCCTGGATTCTGCTGCGCGCTGAAAACCTGGTGGAGCGCTGCCTGGCGTTCTATAAGGAGTACGCTTTTCACAAGGTGTACAGGGCCGTGTACGACTTTGCAATAACTGATTTAAGCGCCATCTACTTTGATTTTCTTAAGGACCGGCTTTACACGGACGCCCCGAACTCACGCGGACGCCGTTCCGCGCAGACCGCACTGTACCGCATCAATCTCGCGCTGGTGCGGCTGCTCGCGCCCATCCTCTCGTTTACCTGTGAGGAGGTCTGGAAACACTCGCAAAGCAATAGCAGTGTTCACCTGCAGTATTTTCCGCAACGGGAAGAGATCGGCGGAACCCTCGGCGAAGCGCAACGCCGGCAAGCGGCCGATTGGGAGGGACTCGTTCCCCTGCGCGATCAGGTATTAAAGGCGCTCGATGCCGCGCGTGAAGACAAAATTATCGGCTCGTCTCTGGAAGCGGCTGTTTTCCTCCAGGCTGATGAGGATCTGTATGCGCTTCTTCAGCGGTATGCCGCCGATCTGCCCACTTGGTTTATCGTTTCTCAAGTAGAACTGGAAAAAGGGCCGTCGGTGGATGTGCGGGTCGAACGCGCGCGCGGCGACAAGTGCGAGCGTTGCTGGCGATATACAACCGACGTGGGGAGCAGTGAAGAGTTCCCCACCGTTTGCGCCCGCTGCGCGTCTGTATTACCGGAGTTTCTCCGTTAAAGACAGGAATTTCCGATGAAGTACGGGCGAGTTTTAGCGCTGATTATTGCTTCCATCATCATGGCGGCGGACCACCTGACGAAAGTCATGATCCAGCACTCCATGAACAGCTTCGATATTATCCCGGTCATTCCCGGTCTGCTGCGCATGGTCCATACGGAAAATCCGGGAGCGGCCTTCGGAGTGTTAGCGGAGGGCAACCCCGTTTTGCGGAGCGTTATTCTGATCGGCGTCAGCTCCGTCGTCCTGCTTTTTGTTCTATCGGCCCTGTTGAGCCGCAACAGCAGCTATGCCTCGCTTCCCACTCGTTTCGGGCTTGGCTTGATACTCGGCGGCGCGATGGGGAATCTGTACGACCGCATTGCTCATGGCACAGTCACCGACTTTATTGAAGTATTTCACGGCTCCTGGTCCTTTCCGGCGTTTAATGTAGCGGACAGCGCCATCTCGGTCGGCGCGGTGCTCGTTCTTTTCGAGATGCTACGGTCAGGCCGTAAGCGGGATCTCCAGCCGACAACGGGAGCGCCAAGGTAATTTCATGTTTCCTAAACTTATCGAAATCGGCTCTTCCTTTTACATTCCGACCTACGGCGTGCTGGTGGCGCTTGGGTTTCTGGCGGGGTTGACAGTAACGTTGCGCTTGGCTCGCCGTATCAGCCTGCCTGCGGACCAGGTCACGAATTTAGCAGTGTATTGCGCGATTGCCGGTATTTTCGGCGCCAAGGTTTTCATGATCTTGTTCGATTTCGGCGATTATCTTCGCAATCCAGGGCAAATTTTCACATTTGAAACGCTGCAAGCCGCAGGCGTTTTTCATGGCGGCTTGATCGCTGCTCTGCTCTTTGCCGTGTTTTATATCCGCAAGCAGGCGCTCCCGCCGTTACGAACGATGGACGCCTTTGCTCCCGGTATTGCAATAGGCCAATCAATTGGGCGATTGGGCTGTTTTGCCGCCGGCTGCTGCTGGGGCCGACAATGCGATCTGCCGTGGGGCGTTCACTTCCGCTCCAACTTTGCCGCGCCGGTTCCCCTGGATAAAGCCCTGCACCCAGTTCAACTGTATGAGTCAGCCGCCGATCTGCTGATCTTCGCTTTCCTGTACCGGCAGTTTGGCCGCTCCCAAAAACCGGGACAGATTATCGGCCTGTATCTGCTTCTTTATTCCATCGCTCGGTTCATCATTGAATTTTTCCGGGAACACGAACAGTCGCTGGTGGGGCCCTTCTCTTTAACGCAATGGATTGCGCTTGGGCTGCTGGTTCTTGGACTCGGCATTTTGCTGCGTGGGAAGAACACAGAGATCATATCTCAGAGAAAACCCGCCGACATGAGGGTCTGATTGCGAATTACGGCAATTCGATCTTTGTTAAACAACGGAGCGGAGACCGAGGTGCTTCATGAATGGATCGAAGTCTCTGTCATTGTGCAATAACTCATAGTCATTCTTGATGCAATGAGTGGCGATGACAACATCAATGGTTTTGCGGACAGTCACGCCTAACCGGCGCAGTTTCCGAAAATTTCGCGCTGCCTGAATGGCGGTGTCTCGGCCACTCAGGTTTACCACCGTTAGTGAAGTCAGTAGTCTCCGTGCCCGCTCGAAGTCTCGTTCTTCAGCGAAACCCTGTAAAACTTCTGTCAAAATCAAATCGCCGATTGTTAACGGCTCGGACCCGAGTAAGCCATGGAGCTTTTCGGTTTGCGATGTGATTGCTCCTCTAAAATAGTCGATCCATACACTGGAATCGACGAGAATCAATCGTCGGACCTCATCGCGTCGAGGTCTCCCTGCCAGTTCAGTTTGCCGCGCAACTGTCGGATTTCAGCCTGTTTGCGTAAGCGGAGCAGAGTCCGCAAGCCCAGTTCAACGGCCTCGCGCTTAGTCTTCAATCCTGTGGCGCGAAGCGCATCGCGCATGAGCTTGTCGTCAATAACAATATTGGTTCGCATCGTGTGTATCTTAAGGCGAAGTCATACACATTTTACCTCTCGCCACGCAGGCGCGCCATCCATTACTGCGAGCGTTTCGGATCAATATCGGCTCCGTCCGAAACCGAATGAGCAGCGTTGAGCTTTGTGTAGCGGTCGAGTTCCTGCTTCGCCCTTTCACTTAAGCCTTGCTTGCGATACACCTGAGCCAGAACGTAATGCACCGGCGCATTGTTCGGCGCTAATTGAGCAGCTTTTTCCAGTTCCGTTAATGCTTTTGGCAGGTCGTTCAGGTTGAAGTACGCTTTTCCCATCTGCTGATGCGCTTTCGGCTCGTCCGGCGCGATCTCGATGGCCTTGCGCAGGTACTCGATTGCTCGTTCCGGCTGATTGGTTTCGAGAAATAAGCTGCCTATGTCGATGAATGGTCCCGGACTTTTTACCGCAGCGTCGGCCTGCCAGTCGAGAGCGTTGCGATATGCCTGCAGCGCATCATCCCAACGCCCTAATGCCTGATAAGAAAGGCCCAGATTGTCTTCCGCTTTGACGTGTCTGGCGTCCAGCTTCAGGCAGTGTTGAAACGCTTCGACCGCCTCTTCGAACCGGTTCTCGTTGTATTTCGTGCGGCCCAAATAGTACCAGCCGAGAATGCTGGCCGGGTTCCATTCCACAGACTTGGTGAACCACTTGTCGGCATCAGGAAAATCTCCCAGCAGGACGTAATCAGCGCCCACGGCCTGGAGGTCCAGCGCGCTCGGTTTGCGGTATTTCGCGCCTTCCGTATACTCCGCTAGTGACGCGCCGGCCTTAGCTTGCCGGAACAGAATATAGCCGAGCAGATAATGGCCGTCTGCGGAATCGGGGTGTCCGTCCAGATACTGACGGGCAGCCTTCTCCGCTTCGGTCAGCATGCTTTTATCAAGAAAGGATTTGGCTTCCCCTAATGAGCTGCTTCCCGCAGAAAAGGCAAGCGCACTTCCGGCCATTGCCGAGGCAATCAGCACGAGCGCAAACAATACTGCGGGAAACTTTATTTTTACCGCCATTCCCACTTGGCATTTTATCCGGCCTTGCATCGGGCAATCTCCCGACACTGCATAATAGGAAGAGACTGGATGTACTACGAATACCTTACCGGACTCGAATCAACAATGGTAGAGTAAGAAACCTAAGTCGAGGATCAATCGTTGTGAACGCAGTAACCCGACGGTCGAAGTTTGCCCAAAGGACGTTTGTCTCCCTGGTGGCGCTTGGCGTAACAGCTTGCGTTGCTTCCCTGCCCCTTTCGGGCGCTTCCCATTCCGGCCTTACGGCTCAAGCTTTACAGCGGGAAGCTGCCGGCGATCTTGCGGGTGCGCGCACGTTTCTCCAAAGTCAGACAGGCTCCGGCGCTCAGGAGGCTCTTGCCGAGTTTTTGCAGCGTCATCACGATCCCGGCAGCCGTGATGCGTACTTGAAATGGGCGGCGGCGGAAGGAGATCCTGCGGCGCGCAAGGTGGCTCTCCGGCAATTGGTTCTGAATGACTACATGGACGGCAAGGATGCGGAACTGGCAAGCGATCTTGCCCAATATCGCGCTGCCGGTGGAGCGGATCTGTCCGAACCGCCGAAACGCAAGGACGCGACCCAATTTTCCATCACTACCATTCCCGGTCCGCTTCCGGCCTTTGCCAGAATGGCGGCGCTTTCGCCGGATCTCGCTCCCGAGGAACTGCTTCCCGCCCTGGCGCGCAATATCGCCACAAACGGCTATGAGGCTTCGGGAAACGCGGCGCTGCAGCAAACCGAGTATCTGCGGCTGGTTTTCCGCTACCTAAGCCAGGCGCGCGAGTTGCAGGCGCTGGCGAGCCATGACCGCAAAATCGTGATTGCCGCTTGCGACAGCGAAGAAACCGGCAATCTGCTGAAGGCGCTCGGTTACCGCATGCGAGGATCTTGCGGCGGCGATCTGGTATTGGAAACAGTCAATGCGACAAAGGCGTTTCTCACCGTAGACTCCGGGTTTCCCATCTCTGAGTTGGAAGCCGATCTGCGCGCTAACCATCGCTTTGAGCTTCCTTATGCTCCGACCCAGATTCCTGTTCTATATACGCCAGCCTACTGGCTAAGCGCGCTCGGCAAAAACAGCAACGCCGAGTTCATCGATGCGTTTCTCGGCGACCCGACGCTGTGCCGCTTATATCTGGGCCTTTCCCACCTGGACCACGCCACAGCCGAAGCGCTGCGCAAACAGGCTCCAGCGACCAAGTTGAAGCTGTACGCCAGCGTGCTTGACTTTTACGGCAGCATGTTTCAAATCAAGAACGGCGCGGCGGTGGTTCCCGGCTCACCGAAAGCATGGTCGTCAATTGTGGGCGTTTCGCCGTCCAACCCCGGACCGTTTTTTGAAAAGCTTTCATCTACCGATGACGGCTGGGCAGCCAGTTACTTTGATGCGCTGTCCCGGATTGACGGCCCGACGGCGGCATACCTGACCCAACCGGATCGCCTCCGGCGCTTCTATGATGCGCTGCGCGGCAAGATTACGACTCCCGGCCCGGCGCGTCCGGTGTTCCGTTCCAGCACGGAGCTAGTGCTGCTGACCACCTCGTTGCGGGTTGATTCAAGCGGGCAGCCGCATGTGCCCGGCGATTTGGAAGTCTGGCGAACGCTCTTTATCAAGCACCCGCATGGCAAGTATGACGGCAAGTTGACCCGCAATGCGGCTTCTTGGCGTGGAAGCGATGATCTGCTGGAATCGCTTTTCGCCTTGAGCCGGAAAACGGTTGAGAACGAGCCGCTGAAGATTTTTCTTGCGCTGAACGACGTTGACCACAATCGCGCCAAGCCCATCTCGTCCCGAACGGCGGCGCGCCTGGTTTCCGCGTATCGCGCATATGGCGCGCAGTATTCTTTGTTTGCGGACGCTCCCGGCTTGTCGGAAGCCTCCATGAACCATTTTCTGGATGCCTGCGCCGACATGTCTTCGATCCGTGACACGAGCTTGCGGGCAGACACTGTCGGCTCCTTTCAAGCGCTCGTCGAATTGTGGCGCATTGCAGCCATCCGCCACGACATTTCCGGCGATGCGCAGGATGCCTCGTTCGCAAAGCTGATCGCTCCCTTTGGGCATCTGCGGCAGGAACAGGAATTGTTTGACGCGGACCGTTCCGCTCTCGACGTTCTTCTTTCATCGTTGCGCTTGCAGACCGGAGGAAGCTCACGCCAGGAGCAGCTTGTCGAGTACCTGGTGGGAAAGCTGAACAGCACTGACAGTTCCGCGCCTTTCTCCCCGACGGAAAATTTTCTCCACGTCTTTGATGCGCAACGCTTAGTACCGCTGGACAGCCTTATTACTCTGGGCGACCGAAAAGGCAATCTGGACGCCAAGACCCTGAAAACCATCAATGCGCAATTTGAGCGCATCACCGAATCCGAAGGTGCGCGCAGCTCGCTTTCGTCAGAAGAAAAAAACTCCTTTGCGGTTGGTTATTGGAGCACCCGGCATATTGATCAGGAGCGAAAGTTCGTTCTGGATAAGGCGCTGAAGGGCGGAGACAAGAAAGATGTCCGGGATGCTCTTGCGCCCTTTTTGCGTGACTCCCTCGTGGGGCTGCTCTACAGCTATTACACGCCCGCTGGCGCTCAACTGCTGCTGACAAATCCTCAGTTTGTCCGAAGCCACGACTTTATCGGGCCGGAAAATTCGACGATGACTTGGCGTACAACCGAAGTGGCTGGAAGCGGCTGGCCTGCCAGCGCCGGCGGCAGGTTGACGGGTTCGCTCATCTCGCTCCCTTATGGAATTGCTGAAGCGGAACAAAACTTCCTGACCCCCAAGCGGGAACAAGCTTTGATCTGGGCGGATTTAGTGCCGCAGATGATCGCTGACGTGACAATTACACGCTGGCGGGATATCAAGCCTGCTCAGGTGCGCTGGGTGTCGCTGCACATCCAACGCGGCCGTAATCTTTTGGCCGCGACAGCGCTCGATGGGAGCGTGGAAGGACCGGTGCTGAACAGCTATGGCCGCTTCACTACTCCCGCCAAGGTGGAATGGTTGCAGGAACACTTGGGCGCGATGCGCTTCTCCGACGTAATTTCGGAGATACCGACCTCCGTTCTGTACGCGCTGGCGGAAGACCCTGCGCTGCAAAACATCTCGCCGGATGCCGCTTCCGAGCAGATGAAAGCGCTTCTAGCGGAGAACCCCTCCGATCTAAGTTCCGCAGCCATTGGACGGCTGTTCGGAACGCCGAAACCGACGCTGACGCATTCCTTCCAGCCGGGGCTGCTGTATCTGCGAACCTTTCCCGCGCTGATGGGGTACTCCAGCCGCCTTTTGGCCGAAAGCTGGGAGTCAAACAATCTCTACTATGCCGCGCTTGCGGATGAAATGGGAATACCGGTGGCGCAGCTTGACGCGTATGTGCCGGAGTGGAATCGCTCCACCATTGAAAACATATTTGCTACTCATTTGGAAGATTGGCCCGCCTTGCTTCGTTCGCTGCATGTGACGGCCAACAGTGTCCGGCAGCGCAACAATCAGGCTGCCGCTGTTCATACTTCGACAAACTAGGAAGAACCGGGTGAATAGAGTTTTACGCATTATCACTGTTACAGCAATCCTGATCGCGACAGCAGGCTTATGGCTTTACGCACAGGACCAATCCACCTTTCGTGTCAAAGTCGAACTGGTGGTCCTGAGTTTCGCGGTCACCGACAACAAGGGCAAATACATCAATGGGCTGAAGCCGAATGACCTTATGGTTTATGAGGACGACATCCGCCAGAAGATGTCAACCTTCGCCGAAGGCAACCGCGCCCCGCTGCAAGTTCTCGACAACGGCGAAACCAAGCCGCTGCATTTAGCAGACTCAGCCGCAGGGAACAACGACCCAGCAGGTCCGGGCGTAGTGGACCTGCGCTCCAACTCCTCGGGCACAAACGTTTTTGTTTTGTTCGACACGAGCAACTACATGTATCGGGGCTTTGTGTATGCCTCCGACGCAATTGCCGACTTCATTCGCGGTCTTGACCGCGCGGATTCGATTGCAGTCTACACTTACAGCCGCAACCTGAACCGGGCCGTGCCGCTCAATCGGGATCGCACGCTGGCAATTGCCGGTCTGCGGAGAGCCGTAGCAGGCGACGATTCCGCTCTTTACAATTCGCTTCTGCTCACGCTGCGCGATGCCGCCAAAGTACCGGGCCGCAAAGTCGTGATCGTTTTTTCCAATGGACCTGACAACGCCAGCATGGTTGCTCCTGATGATGTACGCGCCGTGGCCGAGGATGAGGGTATTCCGATTTACGTTATCTCCACGAACGAGGTCAGCAAAGATCCTATCTCCAGCAACATCTTCAAACGCATATCGAGCAATACGGGCGGCAAAAGCTATTTCGCCAAAACCTGGCAGAAGCAAGTGGAAGCATTTGAATCGATACGCGAAGACCTAGGCAACAGTTATACCGTGACATACTATCCGCAGCCCAATCCGAACGAAGGCTTCCGTAGAATCAGGGTAGAACTGACTTCCGAAGCCGCAAAGAAATACAAAGTACGGGCGCGTCCCGG
>CAXTWT010000216.1:0-8478 GCA_964247955.1 uncultured Bryobacteraceae bacterium | reverse complement strand
TTCAGCGGATTTTTTGAGGTATCTTCATCTGCTATAGCCACAATAAAACGTAACTTTACTTCGTCGAACGCCAGCAATCGTACAAACAATTTTAAGCAAGTCAGGGTATCGCAAGTCGCCCTAACCCATTGAACTATCTATAACTAGTAGATATAATTTTGGACCGATTATTGACCTATTCAGTTCCGTTACTGCCTGTCGGCGGCTTCCGTAGGTTGCCGTTCCGCTTTCGGCTCCGGTTTTCCGGCATCAAGGTCGTTCCAGTTCAGAATCGCGTTAAAGCCCAGGAAGTAGGTTCCTTGCGTTTGCCAGCGCCAGAAGGGCCGCAGCGCGAATAGGACGATATGACCTTTACCTAGCGGCACATCGATCGCCAGCGGCTTGTTGACTAACGCCTGCCCTCCGGCCAGCATTCCCGAAAGCAGCATGTCATTCGGGTTGGCCGGAAACTGCATGAGGACGCGCGGACGGACCTGTTCCACATCGCCGCCGAAAGCCCGCATGAGTTGCCGGGTGGTTTCGTCATCTCCCGTCGCTTGGTCTTTCTTTGGCTCCTTGGCAGTGTTGTCGCCTTCGTAGGGCGAAACCGGCGCGGGCACAGCGTTAGGCGTCACGTTCTGCCCATAGGTTTGCGCGCCTCGACCGCCGAAGGCTGCGGCAAAGCCTCCCATTCCGGTAGCGAACACCGGGTCCTGATTGAAGTAGATCGGCAGGTCCTTGCCGTCATAGCCGTAAGTGATCGGACTCTTTCCGTCGGTAATCATGCCGCGCAGAATGGTGCCGCGAGCGGCGAGTTGTTCGGGATGCTCCACCGTGACTCCCGAGGCGAGTCCATAGTCCGCCATGAGCGCCGCCGTGGAGCCTTCGGTAATCAGCGTGCCGCCATCCGCTACAAACTTCCTTAATTCAGCCATGCCTTCCACGCCCATGCCGCCGCGAATGTCATCGCTTTGATCGACTGCGCCCAGGTTTGGCGTCAGATCAGATTTTTTGTAGGGAATCGGGTCCGGGCCGTTCTTCGGAATGCCGTTCACCTGCGATTGCGAAGTGCCGCCGACATGCGGAAAGATAATCACGTCATATTTCGAGCGCAGATTGCCATCGCGCAGTTTTTGATCGGCAAAGTAGGTGTACGGCACGCCGTAAGTGTCGAGCGCAGCCCGGACCCATCCTTCATCCTGCGTGCGCTGCCAGGAGTGAACATAGCCGATGCGCGGCACATCCAGTTCGTGAGTCTTGACGGATGGGGGAGCGGCGACGGCCCAGGCCGCAAGCCCGAGTTCGCGGATAGAACCTTCCACCTGGGCGCGGCTTCCGGCAGGAATAATGAATGATCCGGCGCGGAACTTGTGTCCGCTCAGCTCAAAGTCGTCTTCCGCCGCCAGCATTTTTACGTCTTTGTGGCGGAAGCGGAAGGTCATCAGGCTGTTGTCGGTGGTGTGGTCAATTATCAGCATATCGCCGCTGCCGTTCAGGGAGCCGGACGGCTTGGCGTCGGCAGTCAGAAGCGTCATCGGCGCGGTCAACACGGATTTGTCGGTCACGGGAGTGAGCTTCACGTTTCGCATCAGTTGCATCGTCCAGCCGGTGTCGTCATAGGGCCGGGGATTCGCGACCGGATAGTTTTGGATCGAAAAGTACATGTCGGCAAGCTCGCGGTAGGGCTGATCGGCGCGGATGACGTAGTCGCCTCCCGCAATGTTTGTTTTACCCGCCGTGAATGGGGCGTTCGCCGTTTGCACTTCCAACCCCTGGCGGCGCAGGGCGTTCACCATATCGGCAGCGTCGCTGCGGCGGCGTTGTTCTGCCGGAATGACCCAGGCATAGGTCGGGCCTGTTTTTCCCTTGTCAACGGAGCGCTTGTTCTTCAGCCAGTAGTTTTGCAGGTAAAGCTCGCGGTCTTTGCCGACTTGGTTCAACGCAAACAGAAGCGCCGATTCCTGAATATTCGTATTGTTCCGGGGACCCCAGTTGATGGAGGGCAGCGGTGGGTTGGGCCGATACCATTCGCGGCTGGTCGTGGTAGCTCCCAGGCGGAGGTTTTTAACAGGGTCGGGGCCGTAGCTTTGCACTTCGTAAAAGCGCCCGAACGCGTTATGCGTGACCGCGATCCAGAACAGGTAGTTCGGCACCCATCCGTCGTAGAAACCGTAGGTCCAGACGCCCGGCACGCCGCGCTTCGCCATTTCCATCACTTCGGTCTGCGCGAGCAGCCACCATTCGTTGATTTGAATAGGATCGAGCGAGTTGTTGTAAGGGCCGGTGCCGGTGGAAACGTACAGGTAGGATTGCGCTTCGTGCAGATCATGAAGAATTGTCGGATGCCATTGGAGCAGTGTGCTTGTGATGTTTTGCGTCAGTTTTAGATATTGGCCCATGCCATCGCGGTTGTTGTCGTGCTGGACATATTTGCCCCAGTACATCAAAGGCGGCCTCGGCTTCTTGGTTTTCTTGCCGTAGTAATAAGTGTCGACCTCCTTTTCGCGTCCGTCCACTTCGACCACCGGCGTGATAAACACAATCGTGTTGTTCCGAATCGTCTGGATAAAGGGTGTTTCTTCCACGATCAGCCGGTAGGCGAGTTCGATCAGCATCTCCGGGCCGCCCGTTTCGGGCGAGTGAATGCCGCTCGTGAGCCAGTAAATCGGCTTGGCGGTTTTGATGATCTTCTGCGCCTGTTCTTCCGTTGTTCGGCGCGGATCGCCCAGGGAGGCGAGCATAGCTTTTTGCTGATCAAGCTGTTTGATGGTGCGTTCGTCGGCGATGGCCAGAACGACCTGATCGCGGCCTTCTTCGGTTTGTCCGATCTTCCAGAACTTGGCGCGAGGAGAAACCTTAGCCAGCGCTTCAAAGTAGCGATGAACATCTTTCGCATAAGTGAGTTCGCCGGGTGTTCCCGGAATGCGTCCGAAGAACTTCAGCGGTGTCGGAACGGTGCTGGAAGCGGGCAGATGGTCCACTAACTCGGTGGTGACGCGCCCATCCTGTAAATACTGTTTGATGAGTTTGGTGTACGCTTCGTCGTTGGCTTGCGGAGTTTGCGCTAAGGCGGAGACGCCGGTAAAGCAAACAGCCAGGGCGAGGACAGAATGGAGGCGTGTGGAAGGAGCACAATTCGGCATGGGGAGTAATAGCCATTTATTTTGCGCTTCTGTAGCGTGCCTGTCAATAGAGAGCCATCCCCTAAAATGGAGCGAGTGAACGTACGCAGACTTTGCGAACGCGATGCCGAAGCCGCGTGGCAGCTCCGATTGGAGGCGCTCGAAGGGGAACCGTTCGCCTTCGGGAAGGCCGCCGAAGAACACCGGGCCACAGCTGTTGAAACGGTCGCGCTCCGTCTGCGCGATGCTTCGGAAGACGCTTTCACGTTAGGCGCTTTCCACGATGACAGGCTTATCGGGACAGCAACTTTTGTCCGGGCAGCGGGGCTGAAGGAGCGGCATAAGGGGAATATTTATGGAGTCTACGTAACTCCCGCTCAAAGAGGCAACGGCGTTGGACGAGCATTGATCGCCGCTCTTTTGGAAAGAGTGCGGGAGAATACGGCGGCGGAACAAATTCTGCTGACAGTAGCGACATCCCAGGAAGGAGCGCGTCAACTATACCGCAGCTTCGGATTTGAGAGTTACGGGACCGAACCGAATGCCTTAAAAGTAGGATCGCGGTACATTGATGAGGATCATATGGTGCTGAAAATTCGGTAGGAGCGGAAATGTGGTTTGATATCGCCTTAATTGTCGGTGGCTTGGCGATTGTGCTGGCGATGATGATCTTTGTCATTAATCCGCCGGAAGCCTGGATCAAGAAAATGTTTCATCGCGACGCTCGGCAGAGTGGTGACAAGTCGAAGCTTCCTTAGTGGTAGCGCCACCTTGCCTTCCTACTCCACAATAAACTCGGCCAGCCGGTTGCGGATCGACTCAGAAGCGTCCGCTACGACTTCGCAGTAATCTTCTCCGTAGTGTTGCGAAACGATGGCGGCGCGATCATGCAACAGATTGAGAGCTCGGCCTTCTCCCAGCGGCAGGCGAAAGCGCTGGCGAAGAACCGGGTCCTGCGCCAGGTTTTTATCAATAGCCGCCAACAGTTCGGGAACCCCCGCGCCGGTTCGCCCGGAAATCAACACCGCTTGCGTGGCGTTCTGCCGGGCGGTTTCGCCCAGCAGCCGGTGAGTGAGCGTGGAAAGGTCATGAGCAAGTCCGTTCTCTAAACAGTCGCTTTTGTTCAGAACCAGAATCTGAGTCGTGCCTTCCGCGCCGATCTCACCAAGCACTTTGAGGACATGTACGGCCTGCTCAGCGGCGGTCGGCGAAGTGACGTCCACCACGTGCAGCAGCAATGCGGCGGCGGTCACTTCCTCCAGAGTCGCGCGAAAGGCGTCAATAAGCGTGGTGGGCAGGTTGCGGATAAATCCGACGGTATCGCTCAACAGCACCTGACGCCGGGAAGGAAGCCGAATCTGCCGCACGGTTGGATCGAGGGTTGCGAACATCTTGGCGTCGGCCAGCACGTCCGCGCCGGTGAGCCGGTTGAAAAGCGTTGATTTGCCTGCGTTGGTATAGCCGACCAGACTGACAGTGGAAAGCGGCACTGCCTGCCGCTGCGATCTTTGAACGCCTCGGGTAGCGCGAACCCGTTCGATTTCGGCTTTTAGCTTAGAGATACGGCTGCCGATCCGGCGGCGGTCGGTTTCAAGCTGGGTTTCGCCGGGGCCTCTGGTTCCAATGCCGCCGCCGAGCCGCGACATCTCCGTTCCGCGTCCTGCCAGCCTCGGCAAAAGATAATTCAGTTGCGCCAGTTCCACTTGCAATTGGCCTTCTCGGGTGCGCGCTCGCCGGGCGAAGATATCAAGAATGAGCTGTGTACGGTCAATTACTTTCGTGTCTAAGCGGCGCTCCAGGTTGCGAAGTTGCGTGGGACTCAACTCATTGTCGAAAACGACGGTGCCGATGTCGTCGGCCTCCACGCGCTGCTTAATTTCAGCCACTTTGCCGGAACCGACCAGCGTGGCGGAATCCAAAGCCCGCCGCGCTTGAATCATCCGTCCGACAACGACAGCCCCGGCGCTCTCCGCCAGCGTCGCCAATTCTTCGAGAGATTCTTCCGCATTCACCCCTTCGTACAGGGCGGCTGATGGACTGCGCGAGGCTCCGGTGAACTCAACACCGACCACCAGCGTACGTTCTTCTTGGGTTTCCACTAGTGATTACTTTCCGGCGTCTCTGCAAGAGCGAAAGGCGTCCCCGGCGTCTGGCTGGTCCCGGCATGGATAGGTTTCGACATGACGATTGTTGAAATGGCGTGCTTAAAGATCAGTTGTTCCTGGCTATTGGCCTCCAGAACGACCGAGTATTTATCAAAACTTTTGATTCGCCCTGACAGCTTCACGCCGCTCATCAAGTAAATAGTCAGGAAGATCTTGTCTTTCCGGGCATTGTTTAAAAACAACTCTTGAATGTTCTGAGCAAGCTTCTCCATTTGTTTTTCCTTTATTTGTTTGCGGATTCAGCCCTAACATCCGGTAGAAAGTTTAGTATCGAAACCAAAAACAGTCCGGCTTTCATGCCATAAACCGGTGCGCTCCAGCAGTTGGACGCGCGATCTCAACATAACTTATGGATTTTATTCGGAATAGCTTGTTTCAATGAGCCTGTAACTTTTGCATATTTAGGTGCTTTCGTTTCTCTGAGCGGCGTCGTGTTCGAGAGGACGCAGCTTTCCGCGATATCCTCAAATCGTATGGTCGCGAGACCGGCGGAAGCCACAGCCGATCAGGAAACGAAGTTTGGACGCCGCATCGCGCTTATCAGCGTCACTCTGGGGATGGCGCTTGCCTCCGCTAAGATTTGGGTGGGGTTAGCGGGCGGTTCTGCTTCCGTTACTTCGGACGGTTTTGAAACAGCCAGCGATGTTTTCTCGTCCGCCATTGTTTACGCTGGCTTGTGGCTTGCCAGCAAACCGCCGGATGCGGAACATCCGTACGGGCATGGCCGCTATGAAACCCTGGCCGGGTTAGCGGTAGGAGCGATTCTACTGCTGACCGGCGCAGGAATTTTCACCAACAGTTTTCTTCGCATTTCCGAAGCAGGAAATGTTCAATCCTTCACGCTCTATCCTCTGTTCGCCGCCGCCATTCTGAAAAGCGGGCTGGCCTGGACCAAATTTCACGTAGGCCAAAAGATCGGCAGCACCGCTGTGCAAGCGGACGCCTGGCATGATGTGACCGACCTGCTGTCCACTGCCGTTGCTTTCGTCAGCATTGGACTGGCCTTGATTGATCCGGCCCGCTTCCGATTTGCCGACCGGATTGGCGGCATGCTCATCGGTTTGATCATTTTCTTTCTGTCGATCCAGGTGGTGCGCCGCGTGGTGGACCAGCTTTTGGACACCATGCCCGAAACGACAAAGGTGGCGGAAATCCGGGAGGCCGCCCTCAGCGTTCCCGGCGCATTGGGAATTGAGAAATGCTTTGCCCGCCGGACAGGGCTGAAGTACCACGTGGATCTTCATCTGGAGGTCAATCCTGCAATGACCGTGCGCGAGTCCCACGATATTGCTGCTTCCGTCAAACATGCGATCCGCCATAATCTTTCCTGGGTCGCGGATGTGCTGGTGCATGTGGAGCCAGCCGCCGCGCCCTTCTCCAATCGCCCCTCACATGGAAAACAAAGACATCGTTCAACTACTTTCTGAAACTGCGGATCTGATGGAGGTTGCCGGCGAAGACGGATTTCGCATTCGCAGCTACCGCAACGCCGCATCCATTATTGCGTCCCACCCGGAACGCATCTGCGACATCGTATTTAATCCCCAACGCAAAGTAACCGACATTACCGGCATCGGCAAGGGATTGTCTTTTGTGCTGACCGAGCTTTGCCAGCGCGGATCATTTGAGCGCCGCGATCAGATGTTGGCCAAGTATCCGGCTTCCGCGCTGGAGCTTTTGAAGATCCAGGGTCTCGGCCCGAAAAGCATTGCTTTGCTCTACGAGCATTACGGCGTAAGGACGGTGGATGACCTGGAGCGCGTTTGCCGCGAACACAAATTGCGCGAGTTGCCTCGGATGGGCGCGAAGCTCGAAGAAAAGGTGCTGCGCGGCATTGAAACGTACCGCAAAAGCGCGGGGCGGTTCCTGATCAGCTTCGCGTGGCGCGCGGCGGATGACTTGACGGCGGAGATGCTGGCGCTCCCCGGCGTTGAAAGGGTGGAGCCTGCCGGAAGCTTGCGCCGTGGGCGCGAAACCATCGGCGATCTTGATTTGTTGGTGACGGGTCCCGGCGCGGTCGGCACGTTGGACCATATGGTTCACCATCCAAAGACGCAGGAAGTGCTGGGGGAGGGTCCGAACAAGGCCAGCGTTCTGTTTGGGACCGAGCGCATGCAGGTAGATGTGCGGGCGCTGCCGGGAGAGAGTTTCGGCGCGGCCATGCAGTACTTTACGGGCAGCAAGGAACATAATGTCGTTCTACGGACGGACGCGATCCGGCAGGGGTTCAGCCTGAACGAATACGGACTGTTCACGCTGGAAGGAAACGAGCGCGTCGCAGGCGAGAGCGAAGAAGAGATTTACCGGCGATTGGGTTATGAGTGGATTCCGCCCGAGCTGCGCGAAAACTCCGGCGAACTGGAGGCCGCGCGAAACGGCACGCTGCCGAACCTGGTGCGCCGCGAAGATCTGCGCGGAGACCTTCATATGCATACGGTCGCGTCGGACGGCAAGGCAACGCTCCGTGAAATGGCGGAGGCCGCCGCCGCCCTCGGCTACGAGTACATTGCAATTACGGACCACTCGAAGGCGCTCGCCATGGCGAACGGTTTGAATGAGGAGCGCGTGGTGGCATTTGCGCGACAGGTTCGCGAACTGAACCGCGACGGACTGCCGCTGCACGTATTTTCCGGCCTGGAGTGCGACATTTTGCGCGACGGCTCCATGGACATTGCCGAAGGCGCTCTGGCCGAGCTGGATCTGGTGATCGGCAGCGTTCACAGCTACTTCAATCTGGAGATCATCGAGATGACGGACCGGCTGCTGCGGGCGCTCGAATCTCCGTCTTTGAAGATTCTGGGCCACGGCACCGGGCGCATTCTTTTGCAACGTGAGGGTTACTCTTACAATTTCGAAACCATTGCCAAGGATGCCGCCGAACGCGGAGTCGCTTTTGAGATTAACGCCAGCCCGGAGCGGCTCGACTTATCCGGCCAGTTGATACGGACGGCAAAGCGCCAAGGCTGCCGCTTCACAATCTCGACCGACGCTCATCTGCCGAAGCATTTACACAACATACGATTTGGAGTGACCATGGCGCGGAGAGGCTGGCTGGAAGCAGCGGATGTGCTGAACACCAGGCCGCTTTCTGAGTTTGGAGAGGCGATTCGGGCGCGAAGTTGAGGGCAATTGTTCCACAAATATATGTGTTATATTGTCGGTCAGCCGCTTTGATTCTGAGGAAAAGCAAGTCGTTCACACCCTGTTCGCAG
>CAXTWT010000215.1:2744-8509 GCA_964247955.1 uncultured Bryobacteraceae bacterium | reverse complement strand
TCGCGCTCGACCGCGTTCTCCGCATCGCGTTGAAGCGCAATCTGCCGATTGATCTTGACCGCATCCGGCTGGAAAGCCAGAAAATCTATGAAACTGTGATGCAGGAAGGTTGGAACGGGAAAACCTTTGTCCGCACCTTAGGCGGAGACTCGCTGGACGCCACCAGCCTTTTGTTCACGCTCATGCTCTTTGTTTCACCGCTCGATTCCCGCATGAAGTCAACTCTTGACGGCATTATGAACGGGCTGGTCTCCGACAGTCTGGTGTACCGTTATCCGCCGGGGCGCGACGACACGGACGGCCTCACGGGTGCGGAGGGAACCTTCAGCATGTGTACCTTCTGGCTGGTGGAGGTGCTGGCGCGTTCCGGCCGGTTAAGAGAATCGCGGTTCATCTTTGAAAAAATGCTGACCTATGCCAATCACCTGGGTCTGTTTGCGGAAGAAGTGGGACCCTGCGGCGAAGCCCTCGGCAACTATCCGCAAGCGTTCACGCACCTGGCCCTGATCAGCTCGGCTATCACTCTGGACAAGCAGCTCAATGCGAAGCGGAACTCATGAAGTACTTTCTCCTTCTCTGCGGCCTAGGCGCACTTTCTGCTGCTCCCAGTGTGACAAAGGTGGAACCGCCCAACTGGTGGGCAGGGCACTCGCTGAATCCGGTGCGACTGCTAATTAACGGCACGGGCCTGAGGGAAGCAACCGTTACTTCCTCTCGGGGCTTGACGGCGGATCAGGTTTCCGTCAACGCCAAGGGAACATATCTCTTCGTAAACATCACCATTCTCCCTGGAACGCCGCCGGGTGACTATCCGCTGCAACTGAAAACGGTGGACGGCATTGCTGCCGTACCCTTTCGGATCGATGCGCCCCCCGAACGGGCCGGCGGCGGCTTCTCGCCCGATGATGTGATCTACCTCATCATGCCGGATCGGTTTGCTAACGGCGACCCATCTAATGACGATCCGGCCAACTCTCACGGGCTGTTCGACCGCAAGAACAGCCATTTCTATCACGGCGGCGATTTCCAGGGCATTATCAATCATCTGCCCTACTTGAAGGAACTCGGCGTCACGGCTTTATGGCTGACGCCGATCTACGACAATAACAACCGCATTGGCGCGAACGCGTTCAATCCCAGCCAGCCTGTCAGCGATTATCACGGTTATGGAGCGGTGGATTACTACGGCGTCGAAGAACATCTCGGCGATCTGAAACTGCTCCGCGCCTTAGTGGATGCGGCGCATCGCAACGGCATTAAAGTGATTCAGGATCAAGTGGCCAATCACGTCGGCCCGGCGCATCCGTGGGTAACTGATCCGCCCACGCCGACCTGGTTTCATGGAACGGTGGCGCATCACCTCAAGGAAACCTTCAACGTTTGGAACCTCATCGACCCGCATGCCTCGGATGAGTTGATTCGCCCCGTGCTGGACGGCTGGTTTGCCGACAGCCTTCCCGACTTGAACCAGGAGGACGGGGAAGTGGCGAAGTACGAAATCCAAAACGCCTTGTGGTGGATCGGCGTCGCCGGTTTTGACGGCATCCGGCAGGACACGCTGCCTTATGTATCCCGGCGCTTCTGGGCCGAGTGGTCTGCCGCGCTCAAACGGCAGTATCCGGCAGTGCAGGTTGTGGGCGAAGTGCTGGACGGTAATCCCGCCATTACTTCGTTTTTCCAGGCAGGTGTTAAAGATTCGAACGGAGTCGATACCGGCATCGACACGGTGTTTGATTACCCGGTGTACTTCAGCCTCCGGGATGCGTTCACGCATGGGCGCAAACTGGAGCCGCTGATTAAAATGATGGCGAACGACCGTTTGTATCCTGACCCGGCAAAGCTGGTCACCATCTTCGGCGATCACGATGTATCACGATTCATGCATGAGCCGGGCGCAACAGTTGAAAGCCTAAAACTGGCATTTGCCTTTTTGTTGACAGCGCGGGGAACACCCGTGCTTTACTACGGCGACGAGATCGGCATGCAGGGCGGCGAAGACCCGGATAACCGCCGCGATTTTCCAGGCGGCTGGGCGGGCGATACGCATAACGCCTTTGACCGCAACGGCCGTACCACACAGGAATCAAACTTGTTCGACTTCGTCCGCACCCTGACCACCTTGCGGGCGCGCTTGGAACCACTGCGGCGCGGAGACATGATGAGTTTGGCGGAAGGGCCGCAAACGTGGGTCTACGCCCGCAGGAGTAACGTCGGCACTGTCATTATCGCGCTCAACAACAGCGACAAACCCGCTGACATTACCGTGAAAGTAGCGGGAGTGGAGGAAACGTTTCATCCTGCACTGGGCGCAAGCCCTGATTTGGTATTTCGCAACGGGGCAGCTTCGGTCCGCTTGCCGGCGAACACGGCTGAAATTTACGAGCCTACGGTACGATGACCGCTTTTGCGGAGCGGTGCTGCCGCACGGTTTGTAAAGCTTCATTCGCCTGCTGCAAAGGAAAGCGATGGCTGACCTGTTTAGCGAACTGATCCTTCCAGTGCGTGTTATCGAGAAACTGGAGCGTATAATTGACATGCCGCGCTTCAAACGCCCAACTGCCTGCTACCGTCAACTGCTTGCGCGTGATCGTGTGCGGATTCATCAGAACATTTCCGGCATCGGCATACTGGCCTAACACCAGATACGTGCCTCCATCGCGGCACAACTCCAACCCTTCCGGAACAGCCGAGGGATAACCCACGCACTCAACTACCAAGTCCGCTCCATAGCCGCCGGTTCCACCCAGAACCAACTGCCGCCGCTCGTTCGTGTCCGGTATCGCTTCAATAGAAATCACTTGGTCCGCGCCGAACTCACGCGCCAGCTTTAACCGGTGATCGGGCGCGCCGATTGCGATCACTTTGTCCGCGCCGGAATGGCGAGCCAGCGCGAGCGCCGCCAATCCGACCGGGCCGGTCCCTTGAATCACCACCGTATCCCCGAACTTCACCGGAGTTCGCTCCAGCCCGTGAATGGCTGTCATCAGCGCGCACCCGCCGCCCACTACCGCTTCGGTCGGCAAGGAATCGGGGATGCGGAAGATGGCGGTCCCCTCCCGCAGCAGAATATATTGCGCATAGCCGCCTCGTAAATGAGGAGATTGGTCGACGCAATACGAAATGCCGTAAGCCTTGCGATGAAGGCATCGCGTGGGCTGCCGCTTGACGCGGCAGTAGTAGCACTCGCCGCAGGTAATCGAACTGGCCCACGTGATCCGGTCTCCCACGGCGAGCGGCGTCCCGCGCCAGTCGTGTTTCAAGTCGGGGCCAAGGCGCTCGATGCGCCCTACCGTTTCGTGGCCCAGGATGACCGGCAGAGAAATCGGCAACTGTCCCAGCCAGAGATGTACATCCGTGCCGCAAATACCCGCCATTTCCACTCGGACCAGGGCTTCTGCCGCGCCGATCTCGTCGGGAACGGGGTATTCGCGGATTTCAAGAGGCTTCTCATACGCCGTGAGAACAGCGACAGAACAGGTCCGTCCGGGCATAATCTTATTTCGAGCGATCCTTCAGGATCTCTTGGATCTGTTCTTTTCCGACCGGCAGTTGATTCATGTTCTCCCGCAGCCACCCAGTGAAATCTGTTTCGATTGGATCAGCCCATTTGGCGTCAATCTGTCCCGCCGTGTACCGCTTCTCGCGCAGCCGCTGATGTCCGAAAATGTCACGCAGGCGCGTGATCTCGGAATACTTTACAATCCGCTCCGCAAACTGCGGAGGAATGAAAAGCACGCCGCCGTCTTTCCCCAGTACGACATCGCCCGGCATCACCAGTGCATGCCCGATCCGGGTAGGACCGTTGATGCCGACCATGGTGGAATTCAGCCGCGCTCCCGAGTTCAAAGATCCGAAATGGTGCGACGGATCATAGAAGCGCACGAACGAAACAAAGTTCGGCAGTTCCTTTAATCCCTCGATGTCCCGCACCGCTCCGTTATAAACGATGCCGTTGCCGCTCCGCGCATAAATGGCGTTGCCGACGTTATCGCCGATGGAAGGTCCGTCCTGTTTTAACTCGAAGTGATCGCAAACATAAACATCCCTCGGCTGCAGCATGTCTACCGGCCAGGCATTCTGCCCTCCGATGCGATGATCCTGTTTCCCTTGCTCTTCCACGACTTTCTGCACATCCGGGCGTCCCGGCATCCACTGCGCCGTAAGCGCCCGCCCGACCAGCACCTTATCCGGAAAAATGGCCAGCCAGCCGTCTTCGTATTGATGATTGAAACTCGCATCCCGCAACACGGCCCAAGCTTCTTCGAGCGTTACGTTTTTCATCCGGTCCAGAACCGCATCCGGCACCTTCGGCCGACCATCGGAAAATCGTTCACCCTTCCATTCGGGCGTGTACTTGATGACATCTTCCCTGGTGAAAAATCCCTCTTGCGCAAAGGCAGAGGAGAGGAGCAGAAAGAAAAGAATGGTTTTGGTTCGCATATTCTTAAACCTTTGACGGCTCAAACCATCCTGTGCCGGGCACTTGCGCCTTCCGCGCTGCCGCTTCGTTCATCTCCACGCCGATGCCGGGCCGATCCGAAACTGTCACGTAGCCCTTGTTGATAATCTCTCCTTCTTTCACGAAATCCTTCCAAAGGTCCAGATGATTGATCCAGTGCCACTCGCAAACCAAAAAATTGGGAACGGAGGCGCACACATGGGCCGAAGCCATGGTGCCGATGGGAGACACCACGCAATGCGGCGCGAACGGCACATAGTAAGTCTGCGCCAGATTAGCAACTTTGTGGGCCTCCGATAATCCCCCGACTTTTTGAATATCGGGCATGATGATATCCGCTGCCTTCTTGTCCAGCAACTCCCGGAATCCCCAGCGCATGTACAGATTTTCGCCGCAGCAGATCGGCGTTTTGGTGGCGTGGCGAATATCAGCCATGGCATCGATATCCTCGGCGGGAACCGGCTCTTCCAGCCATAGCAGGCGGTATGGTTCCACAGCCAGCGCCACGCGCTTTCCGGTGGTCGCGTCGTAGCGGCCGTGCATATCCGCCGCCAGATCCATCTGCTTGGGAATGGAATCACGGATGTGCCGGACCCAGCTCACCATGCGATCAATCTCGCCGTTACTCGCCGTCCAGTTCACGGCGTCAAACCGGGCCGGATCGCGCGCTTCATCCAAGTCGATCTTCATGGCTGTAAAGCCGTTCGACTCAATCCAGGGCAGCTTCCGGTCGGCTTCCGCGCCCAGCGGATCATCCATGTCGGAGTCGCAGTACATCCGAATGCGGTCGCGAAACTTGCCGCCGAGCAGTTGATAAATTGGCAATCCGAGCGCCTTTCCCGTGAGATCCCACAGCGCGGTTTCCACGCCTGTCAGGGCTGTGACATATTGCCCGCCTTGCGCGCCCGCGAAGATGCCGGCAGTTCGCATGCTTTCCCAAAGCGCGTCAACATTCAACGGATCTTTGCCGATGAGAAAACGGCGGAACGTGCGCACCAGCGACGCCGTGCCTACCGCTGCATCCGTTGCTTCGCCTTGCCCGATTAATCCCCCATCTGTGTAGATGCGAACGTGCGTTTGCCAGCCGTGAACCATCACCTCCGCTGTACGAACGTCGGTGATCTTCAGCTTGGGCCGCCCATACGGAGAACTCGCCCCTTGCACCGCGCGTGACAGCGAGGGAAGGGCGAACGTTCCTGCGAATGCTCCGACTGAGTTTCTGATAAAGGATCTTCGACTGGTTTGAGCCATTAACTTTTCCTCGTGTGTATCGCAGCGCTTCTTGATTGCTGATAACTGTATCAAA
>CAXTWT010000215.1:0-2644 GCA_964247955.1 uncultured Bryobacteraceae bacterium | reverse complement strand
CAAGCAGTCGAGGTTGCCGCCACGGCTGATCTTCTGCAATCAGAAAACTCGACCGTCGGCACCGTAATCGGAAACAAGTCTATCGGGCAGCTTCCGTTGAACGGACGCCAATACCTGAACCTGGTTGCGCTTGCTCCGAACACAAACACTCTTTCTCCGGGTTCGGGGCAGGCGGGTTCGCGTCAGGGAGGTGATCGTGCTGCGCAGTCCATCTCGGTAGGCGGGCAGCGCATTATGTTCGACTATTTCACGCTGGACGGCGTCAACAACACGGACCCCAACTTCAATACATACGTTGTTCTTCCGTCCATCGACGCCTTGCAGGAATTTAAAGTGCAGACGGGCGTATATCCGGCCCAGTTCGGCCATGAAGCGACGCAGATCAACGTGCTGACCAAATCAGGCGGCAACTCTTACCATGGCGCTTTGTTTGAGTTTCTGCGTAATGACGTACTGGATGCTTTGCCTTATTCCTTCACCAGCAAGCCGCAGAACAAGCAGCCGTTCAAATGGAACGACTTCGGTTTTGAGATGGACGGCCCCGTCCGCATACCCTGGCTTTTCAATGGGCAGAACAAGCTCTTCTTCATGGCCAACTACGAGGCGCTGCGCAGAAGGCAAAACTTCCAAAGCATCTACACGGTTCCTACCGCCGCTATGTTCGCGGGCGATTTCAGCGGCGTGCCGACCACCATCTACGACCCCCTTACCAAGCAGCCGTTTAGCGGCAATGTCATTCCGACCAACCGCATTGATCCAATCTCGAATAAGCTGCTGCAATATTATGCAGCGGCGAACATTCCCGGCGCGGGTTTAGCGAACAACTACGTCCGCTCGGAGTCCTCCCCATTCAACCGGGACGGTTTTGTGCTGCGCATGGATTTTGTGGAGTCTTCGAAATCGCAGTGGTCAGGCCGGTATAGCTGGGGCAGCGAAAACCAATCGCAGCAGGGTCTTACCCTTGACGGCAGCAAAATAATCACCGGATTTGAGCAGTATATGGGGTCTAACACGCGCACGTTCTCGCCCACTCTTGTGAATGAGGCCCGATACGGCTATACACGGTTTTTCAACTCCATCGGCACTTTTCTCGCCTTCCAAACAGACGTGATCAGCTCGTTAGGAATCCCGAACTTCTCCGGCGGTCCGCCGGTGACTTGGGGCATTCCCAATGTCACACTAATCGGCTACAGCGGCATCGGCGACAGCACCGACGGCCCGTACGCGAACGACAACAACACTCTTCAGTTCATCGATAATCTGTCGTGGATTAAAGGCAAGCACGCCTTCAGCTTCGGTTTCGAATTTATGCGCCAGAACTTCAATCAGGTCGGCAACCAATTTGCGCGCGGACAGTTTACCTTTCAACCGAACGCCACGCAAAGCGCTGCTAGTACGGGTGGAGACTCATTCGCCGATTTCCTGCTAGGCGATATGTACCAGTCCGAAGCCGCTGTTGCTATTGCGACCGCTAAATTTCAGCGCAACGCTTACGCCTCCTGGGTGGATGACACCTGGAAAGTGACTCCCAAGCTGACCCTTTCACTGGGGCTGCGCTACGAACTGACGCCGCCCTTTCTCGACACGCTCGGAAACCTGTTTACGGTCAATCTGCCGTATATTCTGAACTTTGCTAATGCCCCCTCCAACACCTACCCGCAGTTTATGCGGCAAGGCGCCTGCTCCGATCCGTACTCCGGCATCAGCATTCGCTGGCCTAAGATCGCAACTGTTTGCAGCAACGGCGCTTTAAACAATCGGCTGATGCAAACGTCGAAAACGGATTTTGCGCCCCGCATTGGCATTGCTTATTCGCCCAGCGCCAAGTGGGTGTTTCGGTTAGGCTACGGCTTTTTCTACAACCAGGATGCGGGCAACGCAGTGTTTGACATGGCCCGCAACATCGCCGGTCGTTTTCGCGTCAACTCCGCCCTGGGAACCCCGACACTGTTCTGGAGCAATGCGCTCGCAGCCGGTAACGGCGCCACTGCTCAGGTCACCAATCCTTATGCGTTCGTTGACGCTTACTCGCATCGAACTCCGTACACCATGCAGTATCTTGCTAACATCCAGCGGCAGCTCGGAGACACTCTGCTCGTTGAGTTCGGTTACCTGGGCTCGGTCAGCCATCACCTATACGGTTTTCAGAACGCTAACGAGTCCATTCCCGGAACCACCGGCACAGCCATCTCCCGCACTCCCTTTCCCACCTTCGGAGTCATTCAGCTAGTGGCCGACTCACTGAATGCAAACTACAACGCGGGCAGCATCAAAATGACGAAACGCTTCAACAAGGGCCTGAACTTTATCAGTTCCTATACCTACGCAAAATCCATTGATAACTCCAGCGGCATCCGCGTTCAAGGCTATGACACGCTGTTCCCTCAAAATAGCGATTGCCTCGCCTGTGAGCGCGGCCTTTCCTCCTTCGATGTGCGCCATCGGTTTGTTAGTTCAGCGGTGTACGAATTGCCTGTGGGAAGGGGCAAACCAGTCAATATCAGCAATACAATTCTCAACGGCGTCGCCGGAGGCTGGCAGGTGGGCGGTATTTGGACGGTCCAGTCCGGATTACCGCAAACTGTGTCAGAAGGCGGCAAGGATCGTTCCGGCACCGGAAACGGCTACGACCGTCCCAATGCAA
>CAXTWT010000214.1:0-8581 GCA_964247955.1 uncultured Bryobacteraceae bacterium | reverse complement strand
CGTCAGTCTTTTTCACCCAAACGTTGCGCGTCTCCCTTAACGGCTTCATGAAGGCAATATATTGACCATCCGGCGAGATCTGAGCGCCGGAAATCTCAGGGTCGCCGAAGAATAGCGTTCGGTCAATGAGCGGCGGCAGCGCCGCCTCCACCGCGTTCACGCCGAAACAGAAGAGTAGAATGGAGAGCGCAAATCTCATATCATATGGACTATACCTCAATTGGGAGCTGTTTGCGACGGGGTTCTTATGTTTGAACGCTATACCGAAAAGGCCCGCCGGGTCATCTTCTTTGGAAGGTATGAAGCGAGCCAGTTTGGAAGTCCTTACATCGAGACCGAACACCTGCTGTTGGGTCTGCTGCGCGAAGACAAGGCGCTGGCGTATCGGTTTATCGGAAACGCTGACGTCCTTGAGTCTATTCGTAAGCAGATCGAAGCGCACACGGTTGTTCGTGAGAAGACATCAACCTCCGTCGATTTGCCGTTAACTCACGAATGCAAGCGGGTACTCGTTTATGCGTCCGAAGAAGCGGAACGCTTGAATCATAAATATATCGACACAGGCCACCTGCTTCTCGGCCTGCTGCGCGAAGAAAAAAGCTTTGCAGCGGAAGTTCTCCACGAAAGAGGGCTTCGGATATCCACCGTACGGGAAGAGATCGCGCGTTCCCCCGATGTCCATATCATCACTGACATCCGAAGCAATCTCGATGTTGCGCGGCAGTACTTGCAAGCCATAGAACAGGGTGCAACCGGAGATGCTTTAGCTTCTTTCTTTGATCCTGAGATTATTCAGACAGAGTTTCCCAATCGCCTCACTCCCAAAGGAACGAAGCGTGGCTTGGCTGCCATTCTTGATGCCGCAAAACAAGGCGAGAAAGTTATGTTGAGCCAAGATTACCGGATTTTGCGTGAGCTGGCGACTGGAGATTATATAGTCCTTGAAGGACTGTGGGAAGGCATGCTGGCTTTTCCATTCCAAACAATGTCACCAGGACAGATGCTGCGAGCGCACTTTGCCATTTTTCTGAAGTTTCGCAACGGAAAAATCGTCGAGCAGCGCAATTACGACTGCTTCGAACCATTTCCCGGCGAATAAGATGAGACATAGTCACTTGACTCTTGAAGAATTTGACCGCCTGTACAGCGACCAAAAGCCTTACTACGAGTATTGGGACGGGCAAGCCATTCGAAAGCCAATGCCTACTTTATTGCACTCGCTTTTGCAGTTGGTTTTGATTAATTTGCTGCGGGAGATCGGATTGATATCCGGCGGCGAGGTTCGTGTGAAACTTAGTCAGACCAGGCAGCCTTTGCCCGACGTGATTGCGAGCAGAAGACTCCAGCATCCGTATCCGACAAGGCCGTTTGCGGTTGCCATTGAGATCTTGTCGCCGGATGATCGGATGCAGCGCGTTGTGCGCAAATGCCGTTTTTTGTCGGAGCATGGGATTCCGTATGTGTACGTTTTCGATCCCGAGGACCGGACAGCCCAACGCTGGAATCGCAATAAAGGGATGTTAGAAAACATTGAAGCGCTTCAATCCGGCGATGGGCCGGACATCCCTGTGACCCGCATTTGGGAAGCGCTCGACCAGGAGTTAGAGAAGGTCGACTTTTCCGAGGATGTTTGAAAAGCTGTGTAAGCTTTCATTCAAACACAAAGCGCTGTAACCACCAGTACTGTCCTAACTAGGAAAAACTGTAATACCATACATCCGCTAGGCAAAGGGCTTCGTACATTCAGCAAGAAGGCCCATTTCTAAATTAGAGGTGACATGAAGCAGTTCCTGTTTTTGACTCTGTTGACATTTGCAGCCGCGTTCGGATGTTCGGCCGCGCCATGCGGAAGCGGCTCTCTCGCCAGTTACATCGCGCTAGGCTCCGGCGGCTGCACTGTCGGCAATAATACTTTATTCGATTTCCGCAGTTTAAGCGGCATCGCAGGTGCAACGGCCATTGCGCCTACGACGGTCGCCTTGGCTCCACTCGGGGGAACGTTCGATCCCGGATTGAGCGCAACCGTTAACGTAACAGCAAGCTCCGGTGTGCTGCTTGAGGCTCTGTTCACCTACGAGATCGCTGGCGGTACTTACGTAAGCGACTCGATTGCGCTGACAAACTCATCGTCTTCACTGGATGGCGCTGTTACGGACGTACAGCACTTTTGCGCCGGCGGAACATTCGGGTCCAGCGGAGTCTCGGGTTGCACCGGCGTAACAGGAAGCCTTCTCACATTGAGCGGCGTGCAGAATCAGAATTCAACTTCGCTGGGTTCCGTCACTCTTCTCAGCGTGACGGACGACTTTACTGTGGATGGCGGCCTGTCCGGTTCCGCGTCCGGTGGAACGATGACAAATCGATTTACCGCCGTTCCGGAACCTGCCGCTTTTTTCATAACAGCTATGGGCCTTGTCCTAGCGGCGGCCTTAGCCTTGCGCTCCCAAGGCGCAAGTTCATTCGGGAGACAAGGAGGAAAACTGTAATGAAGCTTAAACCTCTCATTTGCGTATTTATCACTGCGACCCTAGCGATTCCCCCTTCCGGGTTCGCCGCCAGCCACCGCGAAGCCCCTATTACGGCGCTGGATCATAAAGCGGACATTACTGATTTTTTCGCCTTTGTCAGCTACGATGACCCAAGCAAGGTAACCTTTCTGCTGAATGTAGATCCGCTGCTCGAACCCGGCAACGGCCCTAACTACTTTCCGTTCGACGATAACATTCTTTATGCCATCCGAATCGATAACAACAATACTGGCGGGCAGGCAATTGCTTTTGAGTTCCGCTTCCAAACCGAAGTTCGAGCGCCCAACATATTTACCGCCCTTGTAGGCGCGGGTGGAGGCATCAACGCTCCCGCCAATTCGCCGCCGCCGGTCGCGCCGGGAACGCCGATTATTCCGCCCGCGATTACTACGCTCGATGGCGCAGGCTCGGAAGGCTTGAACTTGCGCCAAAGATACACCGTGACCATGGTCCAAAACGGCGTCAGCACTCCTCTCACCAACGCCACCAACGGACCGCTGTTCGCAGTGCCGAGCAATGTCGGTCCCAGAACCATGCCGAGTTATCCAAGCCTCGCCTCTCAGGGTATTTATAGTCTTGGCAATGGGATTCGCGTATTTGCAGGTACCGTCGATGATCCGTTCTACATCGACCTCGGCGCCACTTTCGACTCACTCAATTTCCGGCAAGGGGCCGGAGGCGGTGTTCTCACCCCCGCGCAAGATGCCAACGATATCAACATCGCGCCTGACACGGTATCGGGCTTTAACGTGAACACGATTGCCATTGAAGTGCCCATCGCCATGCTCACCCGCACGGGTACGCAAGTGGCGGCAACAGACCCGGCGGCAACCATCGGCGCTTGGGGAACAACTTCCCGCCCGCGTATCACGGTTCGGCGTTCGCCGCTTCCCACCACTTACTCTGGAGATTTTTCACAGGTGCAGCGCATGGGAAATCCGCTTATCAATGAGTTGATTATTGGTACCGGCTTCAAAGACTTCTGGAGCATCAGCCAGCCAGCGGACGACGCGCAGTTTGCCAGCTTTGCTCTTGATCCGCTTTTCGCGCGGGCGGCCAATGCCGTGTTCGGAATCAATATACCGCCGCCGCCGCGCAACGATCTGCTGCTGCTGATGCAGTACCTTCCGCCAATCGCTGCGCCGGGAACGCCGCCCGGCCCGGTAGCCGAATTACTGCGGCTCAATACAGGAGTACCTCCTGCGCCAGCGGCAAACCGCAGCAGGCTTGGAGTACTGGGCGGAGATCTCGCCGGGTTTCCGAATGGTCGGCGAGTTTCCGATGATGTTACTGACATTGTCACGCGGGTGGTAGCGGGCGGAGTGCTGGTTTCCGGATTCAATGTGTCCCCGAACAATCTGCTTGGCGACGGTGTGAACACGAACGACGTGCCGTACCAGGAAACATTTCCATACGTTGCATTCGCGCAGAGCGGACGCGGACGGCGGCACATTGATCCCGGCGAACCAGGCTGCACCATGAACGCAGGCGCGGCTTGCCCGGCCAATGAATAAATCCAAGAAGGGCCATACCGCCCGTTATGCGCACGCACTATAGATCCGCCCTGGCAGCGGTCTTGCTATCGCCTTTGCTCACATTCGCAGGGCAAAACAGCCTTTCTCCCCCTGACGCAAGGATCGCCGCCGCACAAAGCAGGATTGGGACGAACTCCCAATCCTGGCAGCCCTATAACGATCTCGCGGCAGCGCTTTGCCGGAAGGCGCGGGATAACGAAGATCTTGCGCTTTACGATCAGGCTGATGCGGCGCTGCAACGCTCCTTTCAGCTTTCTCCGGGAAATTATGAGGCGCGGAAGCTTCAAGTCACCACCCTGCTGGGAAAGCACAAGTTTGAACAAGCTTTCAAGCTGGCGACCGAACTCAACCATAAAGTGCCGGATGATATCGGCGGCTGGGCTTTGTTGGTGGATGTCAACACCGCACTGGGCGATTACCCCCAAGCGGAGCATGATGCTCAAATCGTTTTAGACCTCCGGCCCGGCAGCGCTTTGGGTTTTTTGAAAGCGGCGAGCCTGCGGGAACTGTTTGGAGATGCGGAAGGAGCCATCGAGTTCTATAACGAGGTCCGGCGGCGGACATCGCAGAATGACCTCGACGAGCACGCGTGGCTTCTCACTCAGATTGCAAGCATGGAACTGATGTCCGGCAACAAGAAGCGCGCGGAAGATTTGCTGACCCAAGCTCTCAAGTTATTTCCTGATTCGCAAAGAGCGCTGGCAACACTGGCGAAGCTGCGCGCTGCGGAAGGCAAGGATACGGAGGCAGCTTCTCTTTTCGAAAAGCGATACCGCGCTTTGCGGAGCTCACAAAACCTTTACGACTGGGCTGAGTCACTCGAAAGATCCGGCCAAGGCGAAGCTGCAACCGCCGCGTTCCGAGACTTTGGAACGAAAGCCCGCGCCGAAAGCAGCAAACCATATAACTCGAATCGGCAACTGGTCTTTCTGTATGCAGACCATAGAAACGAAGGGGCGAAAGCGTTAGCATTGGCGACGGAGGAACTTAAGGTGCGCCACGACTCTGCCACGCTCGATGCTTATGCCTGGGCTTTGTATGCCGACGGAAAGTACGGCGAAGCGAAAACGCAGATGGATCGGGCGCTGGCCGTGGGTGTGCGCGATCCGGTTTACTTCTGCCACGCTGCCCGCATCGCAACCAAGGCGAATGACAGGGCCTCGGCGGCAAAGTTTGAAAAGGAGTTAACGGGCTTCGGTTCAAACGCCTGCCCCGTTCAGGGCTCCAGCCAAATGGCTCAGGAAATCCAGCGATGAAACTTGTCTTTCTCGCGATCTTTGCGGCTTGCCTGCTGCCTGCCCAGAGCAGCCGCGTCGTTTCACAGACTGCGCAAGCGAACACGAACGAGCGGATCAAGACCTTTGAGCGGCAGCTTGCCTCTTCCCCGGACGACCTGCATCTGCAAACCGGATTGATCTCAGCCTATTTGCAGAAGCTGCGCGAGTCGGCGGATTCGACTTATTTAGATCGAGCCACGAAATTAGTAGACAGAATTCTGGAGAAGGATGGAGGCAACTTCACCGCTTTGCGGTTTCAGAATGAAATCGACTTGCAGCGGCACGATTTCAAAACTGTGGCTGAGCGCGCGGAGGGCATGGTGAAGTATGCGCCTTCTGATCCAGGCTGCTGGGGAAATCTGGGCGATGCGCTGATGGAACTTGGGGAATACGAACGCGCCGGAGGAGCTTATCTGAAGATGTTCTCTTTGCGGCCCAGCCTGGCGAGTTACAACCGCCTTGCTTATTTCCTCTTCGTCACGGGCGATGCGCAGCGAGCTATCGCCTTGATGCAGGATGCAATTACCGCAGGAGATCCACAGCCTGAAAATGTCGCCTGGTGCTGGGCCGAGTTGGGGGACATGTATTTCAAAACGGGCAAGCTTCCCGAAGCCTTCGGTGCTTACAGCGCAGCTATCGAATTATTCCCCGGCCTGCATCGCGCCAGCGCCGGATTGGGACGGGTCGAAGCGGCGCAAGGGCATCTGGAAGCTGCTATTAAGAACTACAGGCACGCGCAATCGGCGGTGCCTTTGGTCGAGTACGCCGCCGCGCTGGAGGATCTTTATCAATCTGCGGGAATGCCCAAAGAGGCGCGCGAGCAGGAAGAACTGATTGAAACGATCCAAAAGCTAGGGACGGCTACGGGCGAGAAGACAAACCGGAATCTTGCGCTGGCTTTAGCGGACCACGGCAAGAATCCGGATGCGGCTCTGCATCTGGTGGAGGCGGAAATTCCGGTCAGAGGCGACGTTTACACCTGGGACGCTTTCTCCTGGGTTCTTTTTAAGAACGGTCGTCTTGATGAAGCAAAAACTGCGAGTGTCAAGGCTTTGAAACTCAACACCCCGGAGCCTTTGTTTTACTATCACGCCAAGGCTATTGCGCAGGCATCCGGCGACACACAGGCGGCGCGCGACTACGATCATCGCCTGATCTCGCTCAACTCGAAATTCAAAATAACGGAAGGACAAATGAAGTGAAGCGGTTATCTGCTTTTGGTTTTCTGATGCTGATGGGCGCTTCCGGCGTGTCGGCGCATCCCATGGGCAACTTCAGCGTCAGTCATTATGCACGGCTGACAGTGAAGCCCAATGGTATTGCCGTTCAGTACGCTCTTGACCTGGCGGAGATTCCCACCTTTGAATTGCTGCGCGACTGGAAAGCCGAGCGGAGTTCGCCTTTGTCACAACTTAACGGCAAAGCCGCTGAGCAGGCGAGCGAGTGGCTGAAGAACTTGGCGATCACGGTTGACGGCAAGCCTGCCAGAGCGGTATTGGAGCGCGTGAGCTTGGTAATTGCGGATGGCGCGGGCAATCTGCCGATTATGCGAATTACGGGGCAGGCTCACGTTAACGCGCACGGCGTTCGATTTGCTTACGAGGATCATAATTATCCGGAGCGGGCGGGTTGGAAAGAGATCGTTATCGACTCCGGCGCCGGGACTACTTTGATAAAGGCCAGCCAGTCCAACAAAGACATCAGCAGAGTGTTAACGCAATATCCGCCTGATCCGACGCTTGCGCCTCCGCAGGATCTTCGGGCTGAAGGCGAGTGGAACCTGGAAAAACCGCTGCTTGACATAAGTAAGAGCCGCGCAAAGATCAACGTGACTCCTCCTGCCGCAGTTGCTCCGATTTCACAGCCGGAGATTGCGCCGCGCGCGGACGCGCCCGCTCTGATGACGGCGCAAGCAGCACCACGAGGGGCTGTGACACGCGGCGATTTCCTGTCCAGGCTGCTGCACCAACGGCAGTTGACGCCCTGGATGATCTTTCTGGCGTTGGTTTCCGCTTTTGCGCTGGGGGCCGCTCATGCCCTCACCCCCGGTCATGGAAAAACCATTGTGGCGGCTTATCTGGTGGGTTCACGCGGCACTCTGAAGCATGCGGCGTTTTTAGGAGCAATGGTGACCCTTACCCATACGATTACAGTATTCGCGCTCGGGCTTGCCACTTTGTTTCTGTTTCGCTATATCGTTCCGGAAAAGATCACGCAAACTCTGGGCGTGGTGTCAGGGCTTTCGATTGTCGTGATCGGGGCGTGGATGCTCCGCAAACGCATTCACCACAGGAGCCACTCACACGCCTCTCATCACCATCATCACGACCATTCACATGGTCATGACCATCATCACCACCACGATCATTCGCACAGCCATGACCATCACCACCATCACGCTCATTCGCATGTGCCGGACGAGATTTCCTGGGCCGGACTCGCGGCCCTGGGAGCGAGCGGCGGATTAGTGCCGTGCGAATCCGCGCTGGTGCTTCTGCTGGGCGCGATTGCGCTTGGCCGGGTAGGACTCGGCTTGGTTCTGCTGGTTTCGTTTAGTTTGGGGCTGGCTTTGGTGCTGATGGGAATCGGCGTTCTGGTGCTTTACGCGAAAAACCTGATTCCCGAACGCAATCGAACCGGCGCTCACCCGCTGCTCCGGTGGTTTTCGGTGGCTTCGCCCGCGATTGTGATGATCGTCGGCCTGCTGATGACCGGAGTATCACTCGGCTGGATTCAGCCCCAATGGGCCATTGGCTGAGGCGGAAGCGCCCCGGCTGGGTTGCGGAGAAGTTGCAAATTCGAACCCACTGCCTGCTGCGGCGGCGCGGAGGGCGGGTTTCGTTTCAGGGTGGGTTTGCTCTTCTTTTTCTTTGCGTTCGGCTTGGAATTGGCGCAGTTCTTCCATATCCTGACGGAACTGGCGGCGCAGACGGCTTTCCTGCAGGTGCAGATTTTTGAAGTGCTTGGCGTCGGTCATGAGGATGTGCGCATCGAGCAGCATCGTGCGGAGTTGCCCATCGCTTTCGTCTGCGAACAAGTTGGCATAGCTCATCCGCCCCAAGGCGAACAGCCCGGCTTCTAAGTTCGGAATGCGGTCCAAGCGCCACTGGGTGTCGGCGAGAGATTGCACCAGGTGGGTTTCCCGATCGTCCACGGGTTGGAGTTCTTTTTGAAAGCGTGCGATGTGCGCTTCATAAGCGGCTACATCTTCACTCGGAAGCAGAACAGTGCGCCCGGTGAG
>CAXTWT010000213.1:0-8625 GCA_964247955.1 uncultured Bryobacteraceae bacterium | reverse complement strand
AAGGTAAAAACGTTGATGACCCAGTTACTTACGCCTTAAGTTAGCGCTTATGGGGATACGCCCGTAGGGGTTATTGACATTTCCTCATAGACAGCCGGAAAGGACACAGAGCAGTGCGGCCATTAGGAGCCGAGCGGGTTTGCTGATTAACGGGTGTGCGTAAACGCTAAATTAAGTTCTTTTCATCACGATTAAATAAAGAGAGCAGTTGACCTCTTGCGATGAACTACATAGGATAAAAGGAGTTTGAATTGCAATCATTTTCGATGGACTGTGTTTCTTGGCTCCTGACCGGCAGCTTTTTGAGTCCGAATGTTTCCTAAGTACGTCAATCTTTATAGATGGGGTAGCACGATGAAACTGCGTTTTTTGCCGCGCATGGCTTTAACCTTCATCGCGCTGGCAGTCGGGCTGATTTCCCTTGCGCAAACGGCCCAGCCGTACGCTTCCGCCGCGAGCAAGCATAAAAAGCACGAAAAAGCGGCGGTTGGAACAGGAACGGCCACCGTGCGGTCACGCCGGAGCAGGCGCTCAGTCGTCCGAACGGCTGTGCGGGCTGGGGTCATTCATACCGAAGCGGCTGTGTCCCGAGTCCGATTTTCACGGCGTAGGCGCGGGCATCATGTGTTTATTAATCCGTGGACCGAGCCGACCTACGCGGATTCCACTGTTGGGGACAGCGTTGACGGAGAAGATCTGGTAGTTCGGAAAGCTGCTGTGGACGCTCTTGGTCCTTATAACGGAACAGTGGTGATAGCGGACCCGAATACCGGCCGAATCCTGAGCATCGTCAATCAAAAACTGGCCCTCAAAGGAGCTTATCAGCCTTGCTCTACCGTCAAAGTTGTTGTTTCTTTGGCTTCGTTGAGCGAGGGACTGGTAAACGATATTAACTCATCGTTGCACCTGAACCGCCGGTACACGATGGATATGACGGACGCACTGGCCCATTCCAATAATCTATATTTCGCCAAACTAGGACAGCAACTGGGCTTTGAACGCGTTACTAAATACGCCAAACTTTATGGCCTGGGCGAGAAAGCAGGATTGGACATACCCGGAGAGGAACCGGGCTTTTTAACAGATGAGCCGCCCAACACGGGCGTCGGCATGATGACCAGCTTCGGAGACGGGATTCGCCTCACGCCGTTGGAGCTGGCTAGTATTATCGGTACGGTTGCGAACGGCGGGACGATGTATTATCTGCAATATCCGAAAAGCCAGGACGAAGCCAAAAAATTTGTTCCGCGCATCAAACGCACCTTAGAAATTGCTCCATTTATCTCCCAACTGAAAGCGGGGATGATGGGCGCGGTGGAGTTTGGAACCGCCCGCCGCGCCAACTTCGACCCGAATGAACCCATTCTCGGCAAGACCGGCACTTGTACGGATACAGCCCAGCCCGGCGTTCATCTCGGCTGGTTTGGATCGTTTAATGATGTCGGCAGGAATAGGCTGGTAGTGGTAGTACTTCTCACGGGCGGACGCGGCATCAGCGGGCCGATTGCTTCCGGCGTGGCAGGCAGTGTTTACCATAACCTTTCGGCACAGCATTACTTTACGCCGGAACAAAGCAGCACCCCTACGGCGTTGGTGTCCATGGGAGGCTCATCCCCCAATCCGCCTTCCACAACGCAACAATAGGCTTCGGCTCGATTGACTCCTTCCTCAACACCCCTAGTTCCGTTGACGCTGTTTGTCATTTCGTTCGTTTGCCTGGGTTCCTGGGTGATCACGTTTAAGCTGGCTGGCAAGCGCTGGCGGTACGAATTGTTTTCTTTGGACTTCGCTCTGGGAACGGTTTTGTTTTCATGCCTGATTGCGGTCACAGTAGGGAACATGGGACCGGATCTGCCCGTCGGCGACCGACTCATCCTTTCGAGCAAGACGGCGCAAGCCTTAGTTCTATCGGCCGGTTTCATTTTCGGTCTTGCCAATCTCTTGCTGATGGGCGCGGTGTCTGTTCTCGGAATTGCGGGAACATTTCCGCTCTGCGTTGGTCTGGCTTTGATCGTGAACGCAATTCTGAGTTTTCGTTCCTATAGTTTTGCGTTGCTGTTGACGGGGCTGGCGTTCTTAGTGTTTGGCGTGCTGCTGGATGCCGGGGCTTGCCGGGCGCGGGATCTAGCGATAGCAGTTCCTCCCAAGAAAGCCTTGCATCAGCCATCCGGGACAAAAGGCGTCCGCAGCTTGAAGGGATTAATTGTGGCCTTTCTTGCCGGAATCCTGCTGGGTGTCGTTTATCCTCTCCTCGAAGGAGGGTTATACGGCGACTTGGGACTGGGAGCCTACGCGGGATTGCTCTTTTTCTGCGCAGGCACATTGGTTTCTACGCTTCTGTTCAGCATTCTTTCGTTTAACATTCCGCTGGAAGGCACTGGCGTAAATGTCCGTTCTTACCTTGCCGGTTCTCTTCGCCAGCACCTGTCCGGCATGGCGGGAGGCGCGATTTGGGGCGCAGGAGCGTTGGCGGCATTTTTCGCCGTGTCCGCCCCAAATCTCAGTGCGGGAGGAGAGCTTCCCAGTATCGTGCCGCTCGCTTCGGCCCTGCTCGCTCTTGTGTGGGGCGCGTTGGTTTGGAAGGAGTTTGCCGTGGCTCCCGGAAAAGCCCAGTTGTTCCTGACAGCCACGGCGGCCCTGCTTGCTGGCGGATTTTGGCTTCTGCGGTTAGCGCACCTTCGGTAGAGCGTTGCCAAAGCCAAGCAACCTGATAACTTCTCCCACCGCTTCGGAACGGGGCAAGCTGCCTTGCGCCAAAGTAGGCGATCCCCCGCCCCGGCCTCCAATTTTGCCCAGTACGTCCTTCAAAGTCGTTCCCGCATGAAGGTTCGAGTCGGGAGAGCAGGCGAGAAGTACGCTTGGCGGTTCTTCGGCAAGGAGAAGAATTGCCGCTTCCGAGTGCGCTGCAAATGCGCTGGCCGTAGCGCGAAGCCGAGTATCAATAGCCGGAACTCGCAGCAGGACACGCCGCAGGCCATCGTCGGATTTCTGAGCAGCAGCATAAAGATCAGCCGCGTCCCGTTCTGCAAGATGGAAAACCAATTTCGACTGCTCTTTTTCCCCTTCGGACAACCGCTCTTTGATCCCTTTCACGTATTCGGACAGCTTTTCGGGGCTGGTGGCGCTTTCCCGAGCGAGCCGGGATAAAATCCGAAAGTCTTCTTTCGACCGGCGCAGGGCGCGAACGCCGCAAACAAACTCGACTCGAATGTTGCTGCGAATCTTTTCGAGATTTCGGATTTGCATCAGCCCCAGTTCCGCCGTCGAGCGCAGGTGAGTCCCGCCGCAAGCGCTGCGATCTATGCCTGTAATTTCGACAATTCTCAACGTGCCCATTCGCGAGCTTTCCTTGCGCAAATCTCCCGCTTGATCAGCTTCCGCAAACGAAATCTGCACGCTTCGGCCCTCCCGCGCAATCTCGTTCGCGCGGTTTTCGACCGCGTCAATCCCGGCATCGCTCAACTCTTTGATTCCCAATTCAATCGTAGACACCTCGGAACCCAGGTGGAAGCTGAGGGTCGGCGCTTTTAGAACCTCCATAAAAACCGCCGATAGCAGATGCTGCCCCGTGTGCTGCTGCATGTGATCATAGCGACGGGACCAGTCAATCTGTGCGGCAACCGTTTCCGTTGAGACAGGGGCGGCAAGAAGATGTGCGATGCGATCTCCTTCGTCAATCACATCCAGAACAGTTTGTCCGGCCAGAAGCCCGGTGTCATGAGGCTGACCGCCGGAAGTGGGATAGAAATAAGTTTTGTCCAGATAAACCCGCTTCCGGTCGGGGCTGCTGTCAATTACCTGGGCGTCAAAAGCGGAGGTATAAGAGTCCGGGTAGTAAAGCCGTGAAGTCGGCGTCATCAACTACTAGGTAGCATCCTTCTCGGCAGACGCGCATCCGACTAGGAGAGAATAAAATTCTAATGTCGCTACGCGAGCATATTCGCGCGATTAAGCGCGAAGACCCGGCAGCCAAGAGCAGCCTGGAAATTTTACTGTGCTACCAGGGCTTACACGCCGTTTTGTTCCACCGCATTGCCCATCGGTTTTACCGGAAAAGGTTTTTTGTTCTGGCGCGGCTAATTTCGAGCGTGTCACGCATCTTGACCGGCATTGAGATCCATCCGGGAGCAACCATCGGCGAACGGCTGTTCATTGACCACGGATTGGGCGTGGTGATCGGCGAAACGGCCGAGATTGGCGACGATGTTCTTCTGTATCAGGGAGTCACTATCGGCGGCACCGGTAATGAGCGCGGCAAGCGCCATCCTACGCTGGGTAATCGCGTGGTGGTGGGCACGGGCGCTTCAGTGCTGGGAAATATCATGCTGGGAGATGGTGTCAAAGTGGGCGCCGGAGCCGTGGTGGTGCATTCGGTTGCTCCCGGCTCCACGGTTGTTGGGATTCCCGGCCGCGTGGTCAGAACGCGCGCGAACGCGATTGGGGTATTGGAGCATGGCCGCGTGGCTGCCAGCGGGGAAACGGAACCGGCTGATCTGGAGCAGGTAGCCGACCGTATTCGTGAACTCGAAGCCCTGATGCGGCTTTTGCTGGAAGAGCGCGTAGGACAGGGACGCGGCTAAGAGCGAAACCGGTACTTCAGGCTGTTTGCGGCTAATTGTTTTAACTCATCCCGCGAAAATTCAAACTGCTCTGCCGCAAGGGCATACTCGCGCAGGAGATCGGTGAAAAACAGCGCCGGATCGTCTGTTCCGAGAACGACCGGCACTCCGGCATCCCAAATCTTTCTCAGCGGATGCGCTTCCAGGCTGGCAACCGCTCCCGTACACACATTACTGGAAGGACAGATTTCCAACGGGATATCGTGGTCCCGCAGATAGCGGAGCAGGTCGGGGTCTTCGACCGAACGTATGCCGTGCCCGATCCGCTGCGAACCGATGCGCAGGGCTTGCCAGACGCTTTCCGCACCGGCGACTTCTCCCGCATGACAGGTTAAAGCCAGTCCCGCATCCTTCGCAGTTCGGTACAGTTCCTCGTACCAGGTTGCGGGACCGCGCTCCTCATCTCCTCCGATCCCGATGGCTATGACACCCTGTTGGCGATAGTCCTTTGCGATAGAAAACACCTGCGCTGCCGGTTGGACCCCGAACTGGCGAATGGCGTCGAAGATCCAGCGCGCCTCCACTTCCGGGCAGCAGCGGCACTCATCGTCAATGGCTTCGTAAATGCCATGCAGATCCTGCCCTTTCCATAAAATCACCCCGGCAGAAAGCGTAATTTCGGCCCAAAGCACGTTTTGCGACTTCAGTTTTTGCAGCAGGCGCTTTGTCGCTACGCGGTAAGCGTGAGGAGAGTTCAGCTTTCGCGTGACCCAGACATACGCCTTTAAAAACCCGGAGAAGCCGTGATAGCGCATTTGCTGACGAATTTCGTCCAGCGTCAGCGATGGTTCGATCTCCTGAATAGTTTCCGGCTCAACGGAGCCTTCCAGATGCAGATGGAGTTCGGCTTTGGGCAGTCCATGAAGGAACTCGCGAAACGAAAGGGAGGGAATAAAGACTACCGTTCGCGGATCATGGACGCTTGATCGCGTTTCATCACAGCCCGCAGGGTGGCAAACTCTGCCCGCATAATTTCCTTCAGGTCATCAAAGCGCTTGTTCATATCATCGAAGCGCTTGTCAAAGCGGGCATTGCTGTCGTCAATTCGCTTATTCAGACTATTCTGCGCTTCACTAATCCTCCCATTGGTATTGATCCAGGCCAACACGACCGTAATAAACGTGGGCAGATTCCCGGCGAATTGGCTTAGGATATGGTTCCAATCGATAGGCTGCATGTGACATTCAGGATAACAGGAATGCGGCTATGGGGAGCTAATCAGGCACAAGCCGTACAATAAGTTTGCGATGACTGAGCAGGAACTGGAAGCAATTGCAGGTGGTTACCATGGCGACGCTTTCGCCGTTTTGGGTCCTCACCCAAAGGGCGACGGCAAAGCGGATGAATGGGAAGTTACCGTGTTCCTGCCGCAGGCCCAAAAGGTGGAAGTGGTTCTCCCCGGCAAAAGCATTCCGGCGGAACGGGTCCATGCGGCAGGCATCTATGTTGCTGCGGTTGGTTCGCAGCCGGGACCTTATCAACTCAGGATTACTGACTATAGCGGAACAAACTTTGAAATCGAAGACGTGTACCGGTTCGGCCCGATTCTCAGCGATTTCGACCTTCATCTTCATTCGGAAGGCACCAACTATGAAGGTTACAACAGCTTCGGCGCGCATCCCGTCACCATTGACGGCGTGGCGGGAACACGCTTTGCCGTGTGGGCTCCGAACGCTCTGGTTGTCAGCGTGGTGGGCAACTTCAACGATTGGGATACGCGGCGTAATCTCATGCGCCAGCGCACGGGCGGCGTTTGGGAGATTTTTATCCCCGGCGTCGGCCTTGGCACGGCTTATAAGTACGCCGTCAAGTCCCACTATCGCGGGTACAGCCAGTTAAAATCAGATCCTTACGGCTTCGGTACGGAAACTCCGCCGAAATCGGCGTCGATTGTCTCGGACATCGACAGCTACCGATGGAATGACCGAGACTGGATGGATAAGCGGGCTGCTCAAACTCAACTGGAGAGTCCAATTTCGATCTATGAAGTTCATCTCGGCTCCTGGCGCAAGGACACCGAAGGACACCCGCGCACTTATCGGGAACTGGCGACGGAGTTAATTGCGTACGTCAAGAATTTAGGCTATACGCATATCGAACTGCTGCCGATTGCGGAACACCCTTATGCGCCTTCCTGGGGGTATCAGGTTACCGGGTATTTCTCGCCGACGGCCCGGTACGGCTCACCGGAAGACTTCATGTATTTTGTCGATTGCTGCCATGGGGCGGGCATCGGCGTCATCATGGACTGGGTTCCCGCCCACTTCCCCAAAGACGCTCACGGACTGGCCTTTTTTGACGGCACGGCGCTCTACGAGCATGAAGATCCCAGGCTGGGCGAGCATCGCGATTGGGGCACGCTGATCTTCAACTATGGCCGCAACGAAGTGCGTTCTTTCCTGATCTCCAACGCCATGTTCTGGCTGAAGAAGTATCACATCGACGGGTTGCGCGTGGATGCGGTTGCTTCGATGTTGTATCTGGATTATTCGCGCAAGGCGGGCGAGTGGGTTCCGAACGCCTACGGCGGCAACGAGAACCTTGACGCCATCAGCTTCCTTCGCAAGTGCAACGAGCTGGTGCATCAGGTTCCCGGCGCTGTCACGATCGCGGAGGAATCGACTGCTTTTCCAGGTGTTTCCCGTCCAGTTTATTTGAATGGCCTGGGATTCACGATGAAGTGGAACATGGGCTGGATGCACGACATGCTGCGCTATTTCGAGCGCGATCCAGTACATCGCAAGTATCACCAGAACGAAATTACGTTCAGCATGATGTACGCTTTCACGGAAAACTTCGTTCTGCCAATCTCGCATGACGAAGTAGTTTACGGAAAACGCTCTTTAGTGGATAAGATGCCGGGTGATGAGTGGCAGCGTTTTGCCAATACACGCGCCTTTCTGTCGTTCATGTACGGCCATCCCGGAAAGAAGCTGCTGTATATGGGTTCGGAGATCGGCCAGACCACGGAATGGAACTCAGAGCAGCAGGTGGAATGGTGGCTGCTGGATCATGCGATTCATCGTAAGCTGCAAGCTTTTTGCGGGGCCTTAAACGATCTTTACCGGCGTGAACCGGCCCTGTATGAAATCGACTTTCAAGGGTGGGGCTTCGAGTGGATTGACTTCAGTGATGCCGAGCACTCGATTGTTTCCTTTGTGCGCCGGGCCAAGCGCCGCGAAAATTACCTCGTGTTCATCTGTAATTTCACACCGGCTCCGCATAGGAATTACCGGCTCGGCATGCCGGAAGGGGGCGTACACCGCGAGATTTTCAATTCGGATGCGGAGATGTTCGGCGGCAGCAACATGGGAAATGGCGGCGCTGTTTATGCGGAGCCGGTTTCTTCCCATGGCCGCCCGGCTTCCGCCAGCTTGACCATTCCGCCGCTCGGCGTGATTGTGCTGAAGCCGGAACGGCCGCTGCCGCCTTTGCCGGAGCATAAAGCAGAGATATAATCCGAGTCCTATGCGTACGCCGCTGCTTCTGATCTTTTTCCTCGGGGCTGTAACCAGCATCCAAGCTTCTCCCACCATTTTTCCAGCCGGATTCGTTCCGTTTACCTCCATTGACTCTGTCAGCCGACCGCTTTCGAATGGTGACCGCCTCGTACTTGGCAATTCATACTTGGCCGCTATCAGCACAATTCAGGCTATACCGCTGCCTTCCTCCCCCAACGAAGTCTTCGCAAACACATCGATTGAACTTGCGCCGGGACAATTTTTCGCAAATGTGTATGTGCCGACCGCGCAGGATCGGGTAGGCGACTACTCTCAATTTAATGGTCTTTTGATTGATCCCTTAACGGGCCTTCCCTTTCCCGGCGGGATTATTCCTGTGTCTCGGCTCTTCGGACTATACGCGTTCCGTGTAGGGCCGGGGAGCGCCGCAGTTCCCGAACCGGCCAGTTTCGCGCTGCTTGCGCTGGGCGCTTTGCTCCTCTGCTTAATAAACCCCAACTACGGATAAGAGTTGAGGAGATTCCCACGAAATCGAGGATTTGAGA
>CAXTWT010000212.1:0-8648 GCA_964247955.1 uncultured Bryobacteraceae bacterium | reverse complement strand
CAATCTCCCACGCGTCCCGGCATCTTGCCTTGCATTCCACCCGTAGACGTGCCCGCGCTCAAATCACCATACGCATCACGCGCCACCGCGCCAACAGTTCCATACCGATGAGCACCCACGCTGCTGTTCGGCGCATTCGGCGCACCGGGAGGCCGCGCAGGAGCCGGTCTTCGGCTCGCCTTCAGCACTTGAAGCAACTCTTGCCACCTCATTTCCGTAAAAAAGTACGAAGGCGGCATCTGCGGTAATCCAACTTTCACAGCAAAAGCATCCGCCCCCGGACCAGCCATCATGACATACGGAGACTTCTCCATTACCGCCCGCGCCAGTGAGATTGGATTTTTCGTGAAATGCACCCCGGCAACCGACCCGGCCCGCAAAGTTGCCCCCTCCATAATGGCTGCATCCATCTCATTTTTACCCTCGGCATTGAACGCCGCCCCGCGCCCCGCATTGAATAGCGGGTCATCCTCCATCAAGTTGATAGCGGCTTCCACTGCATCAGGAGCCCGCCCGCCATGGCTCAGCTTTTCAACACCGGCGCGCAAAGCCCGGTCCAGCGCATTTCTATAAGCCGCCGCTGTTGCCGCATCCATATGCTGCCATTCGCTGGAACCCGCCCCGCCATGAATCGCAATCGCCCACTTAGCCGCCGGAGCCTGCTTCGCTTCCCGTCCCAAGCCTTCCAAACTCCAAAATAATATGGCTGCCGCAAATACGACCGCCGTTCTGTTCAATTTCATCCGCTCCCTAATCCTGCCGGTGAAAGACACTTCCCCAATTCGAAGGTACCGTCCATTCCGGTACCCGGTAATCCGAAACTGATTGAGATTGGCCGTTCAACAAATCAGTCCACGCGCCATTCACGGAAAAGGGAACACTGACAATCTGATCGGCATTCGAAAAATTCAGAACCACAATAAACCGGTGCAGGGCGCCGCCATCGTTTCCCCATCGATGATAAATAACCACCTGTTTGGAGCCATCGACGCCGTAGCCATCCGAATTGAATTCATTTTGCCATCCCTGCCATCCGGACGGGTAAAAATTATCGCTCCTCAGAGCCGGATAACTGTTTCTGATTCCAATCAGCTTCCGGTAGAGATCAAGCATCTTGGAACCAATCGGATCATCGGCAAACTCCCACCGTAACGGCCTGGTTTGCACCCGCCGTCCGCTGCCCTGGTCATCCTCAGGAATCCAGTGATCCTCCGCAAACTCCTGGCCATTTTGGATTAACGGAATCCCCGGAGCCGTCATCATCGCAAGGAAATACGGCTGCGTACGAAACCAGTTCAGCGAGCCGCTGTTCGAGCGCGCCCCTGCCTGCCATGCCGCATGGGAATGATCGTGGTTGCTCAAATACGTAGTTGCGACCTTGCCTGGAATAAGCCCGGCATGATTATCCAATGCGTTAAGAAGTCTGCCGTCAATCGCGCCGGACCACAAGTATTCAAACGCAAGCTGATACAAAGCGTTGTTCCAGTAACTGTTAGCGCCGGTGCTGTTCGTAACAGTTGCTGCTGACAAATCAAGGTACTCCAAAGTCAGCGAGAAGTTCGCGTCATTCGCATGGCCCTGCACATCGGCGAGCAGTTGCGGAAGCCCGCGCGAATCACCTGCAATGTAGAAGTTGATCGCATTATCAAATCGGATGCCGTCGATCTGGAACTCATCCATCCAGTAGAAGCAAACATCCCGAATAAACTCTTGCGTGCAGCCGTTGTGGTAATCCAAATCCTGAAGGCCGGGAAAGGTGCCGCCGAACGTGCCGGTGTAAGGACAGGCATCAGGGTTCAGGTAAAACCATCGATAAGGAAATCCGCTGTAGTTAGGTCGCGTGTCCGGGCCGACATGATTAAAAACACCGTCCATGATGACGTGAATACCTCGGTCGTGGCACTCGCTGATCAATTGCCGCAGCCGTGATAATTGCTTGCTCTCGTGATTGGGCGAAGTATCTGTAACGTCATTCGTATACCGGTGCTCGACGGAAAAGTACTGATACGGCGTGTAGCCCCAGCTATACAAATCATTCGCCCAAGCCGTCCAGGGCAGGAAAAGAATCGCATTACTCCCTAATGATGCCAGATAATCCAGCTTCTGGCCTACGGCATCCAGAGCAGAGCGGGAGCCGAACGAAGCGTCGGAATACCGGAATGCATCAGTAAAATCATCGATGTTCAACTCATAAACGATCAGATCACGCAGAGGCTTGCGTGGTCCTGAAAGCGGCGTTGTTGTCGGCCAAGGGCTGGGACCAACCACGAATCCGGCATTTTGATTGACGGTATCCTGCCCGCCGTACCGCGAACACGGATCACCCACCCAGCGAGCCTCGCCATTTTCAAAAGTAACGACGTATTTATATTCGTAAAATCCGGCTGGCAGTTTATCGGGTGTGATATATGTCCAGACGTAGCCTTTCGGATGGTCCTCTTGTTCCATTGCATTGGCGGCGGTTGGCGTCCAGTTAGTCTGCTGGAAGCTCGCCTGAAAACTTCCCGTCACGCAAATCGACTTAATCTGAGGATTTCCGAAGTCCGCGACGCCGCCCCTTTGCGCTTCGTACTGTTGCGGGTCCTTCTCCCGATCAGGGATAAATAGGGAGAATTTCACGGCGCTTGAGTCAGCCTGATCGTCCAGACGCCAAGCCCCAAACTGACGGCTCTGCCCGTCCATGTACATAGATTTAATCTACGCTGCGGCAGGGCAATCTGTGAATACGGACAAATAACCGCAGCTTCTCAGAACGAATACGCTTCGCCCAAAACGCTCCCAGCGCCCGTTTCGTTGAAGTAGCTCCCGTACGGTAATGAGCTTTCTTCTGCGGCATGGGCAGGCGCTGTTGCAGGAATCAGTTCCTGGCTTCCGTCCCCGTGAGACTCAGTTTGGGATTTCTGTTCGACTACTTTCCACGCTTCCAGCAAATTCGAAAGCAGGGCAATCACTTCAATCAGCGGTTCTACCTGTTTCTGTGTATGAGCAGTGAGCAGGCGCTGCTGCATATAGCTGTATAACCGCTTCAGATTGGCGCTGATCTCCCCGCCTTTTTCGTGGTCCAGTGAGATCATCAGCTCAGTAAGAATGCTCACGGCTTTAGTGATCGCCTTAGAGCGGCCCATAGTATCGCCGGAAGCGAAGCACTGTTGCGCCTGTTGTACAGCCCTAATCACGCCCTCGTAGGATCTGGTGACCAGTTGCAGGGGGCTCGCCCCCACCAAGCTCGATTCCGAATAAGCCGCGTACGAATTTTCCGTCACTGAAACTGTCCTCGCTATTCACATCGGAGAGAAACAGCCAATTTAGAGCAATAAGGCGTTGCTGAATGACTAAAGTCCTGGTACTTTCTTCTCGATATGGGAGTGAACAGGAATTCGATCAGACATGTTTTCAATCATTGGGATCGTATTGGTCATCGGTGCCGTAATTGGTGGTTACCTGATGGAACACGGCAACATGAAGGTACTAGTGCAGCCTGCCGAGCTTGTCATTATCGGCGGCGCTGCCATCGGCACGCTTTTAATCGGCAATCCGCTGCCGGTCATCATCAAAATTTTGAAGAATCTTACCGGCGTTCTGTCCGGTGGTAAATACAACAAAACTTTGTATACCAACACTCTCAAGCTGCTGAATGATCTTTTCTCGCAGGGCCGCAAGGGCGGCATGGTCAGCCTGGAGTCGCACGTCGAAGAGCCGGATAAAAGCGATCTCTTTAAAAAGCATGAGTTCTTTCTGAAGGACCATCATGCCGTCGATTTTGTTTGCGACACCATGCGCATGGCGCTCAGCGGCACCGTGTCGCCTCACGATCTCGATCAGATGATTGAAGTAGATCTGGACGTTCACCACAAGGAGGTCAGCAAGCCCGTCAGCGCTCTCACCACGGTAGCGGATTCCCTGCCCGGCTTGGGAATTGTTGCCGCTGTGCTGGGCGTGGTCATCACAATGGGATCGCTCGGCGGTCCGCCGGAAGAGATTGGCCACAAGGTAGCTGCGGCGCTGGTGGGAACCTTTCTCGGCATTCTCCTGTGCTACGGATTTCTGTCTCCGCTGGCCTCCAGCATGAACCATATCAATGAGGCTGAAGCCCAGTACTATAACTGCCTCCGAACCGGCTTGGTCGCATTCATCCGTGGCGCAGCTCCGATTCTTGCCGTGGAGTTCTCGCGCCGCTCGATCCCGGCCGAAGTTCGTCCCAGTTTTAAAGAGATGGAAGCCGCCTGCCGAGGCGAGAAAGCTGCGTAAACATGGCCGCCGCAAATCAGCAACCGATTATTATCATCAGGAAAAAAGGCGGGCATGGCGGTCACCATGGAGGTGCCTGGAAAGTGGCCTATGCCGACTTCGTGACTGCCATGATGGCGCTTTTCATCGTTCTCTGGCTGATGAATTCTACGCCCGATGTTAAAAAAGCGGTCAGCGGTTACTTCCGGGACCCGTCGGCAGTCGGCAAGCAGACAGGCACTCTTGCGAATGGAGTTGGTGAGAACCTCACGATTAGTAAGCAGAGTATGGAAATTCTGAAAAAAAAGCTGGAGGAGGCAGTCCGTAAAACGCCGGAGTTTCAAAAGCTGAAGAACAACGTCGAAATTACCATCACCAATGAAGGTCTGCGCATCGAGCTTCTGGAAACCGACAAAGGCATGTTTTTCGAAAGCGGTTCGCCGGTCCCGACAGAAACTGGAAAGGACCTTCTGGTTCAATTAGCCAAACAATTGGGCACCATGAAAAACTCGCTTCTAGTCGAAGGCCACACGGATTCTCAGCGCTACGGACAGGCTGGTTACACCAACTGGGAACTGTCTGCTGACCGGGCCAACGCCGCCAGACGCATTATGCAGGTTAGCGGACTTCAGACCGCACAGGTTGCTCAAGTTCGCGGGTTTGCGGACCAGCATCTTCGCTGGAAGGACAAGCCGATGGATGCATCAAACCGTAGAGTCTCCATCATTGTCCAATATCCCGACAGCCAGTTAGCGGAACTGGTCGAGGATAAAACGGCTGGGAAGGGCGAGAAAAAGGAAGAGAGCGGAAAAGAACACGGCGAAAAGTCTACAGGAACCAAATCTGCCGAGGCAAAACCGACCGAAAAAGTCGCTGCCGCCGAGACGAACTCCGAACATCACGGTTGAGATATTCCGTAGCCTCAGAACACTCCCCATCAGGAACTTTCGCCGTTCCTTATGGGAATTTTCTTGGGGACTCAAACCTGCACGGTCATTCTGGTACTGATCTCCGGCTCTCTTGCCTGGGCCGCGCCGAAACGAACCGCCATCGACCAGCAGTTCGCCTCCATCAAGGCGCAGCGTGAATCCCTGCAAAAACAATGGACCACCGCCCGCGCGACTCGGCTGAAGCCGGTTGTTGTTTCGCCCCCGGCTCCCGTTGCGACAGCTGCGTCCATTTCTCCGCCTGCGCCCATCGCGGCATTGGAGCCAATCACCCCTCTACAGCAGGCTGCGCTGCCGTGGAATTGCCCTTCCCTGGCGGATGAAGAAGCCGATAAACTAATTAACGCCGCTGCCTTCAGGGAGTCGCTCTCTCCGGCGCTGTTGCGGTCCGTCATTAAGCACGAATCAGGGTTCCGGCCCTGCGCTGTCTCGGTAAAAGGCGCTCAAGGGCTGATGCAGCTCATGCCTGCCACTGCCGCCCAGTTCGGCGTTGCTGATCCCTTCGACCCGCGCCAAAACATTGGAGGCGGAGCCGCCTTTCTCCGGCAATTGTTAAACCGCTATGGCGGCGATTTGAAATTGGCCTTGAGCGCCTATAATGCCGGTATCGGACGCGTCGAGGCGTCCGGAGGAGTTCCCAATCTGCTCGAAACACAGAACTACGTGTCCGGCATCTTGGAAGACCTCGGCGTAGCCGATGAAAACACGGTAGTCGAAGCCGAGCCAATTACCAAGCCGGACCCGCCCCAAAAGGAAAATTTCCGGCATATCACGCTGCAACTCTCGCTTGATCCGAAACAGGGAACCAAGAGTTCGGTCCAACTCGCCGCGAATAACTGATTTCCGTCTGCGCTACGATTTGCAGAGAGACATGAAAAGCGCAGCCATATTGCAGGCAATCAAAGACATCGCCATCGTTCCCATTGTCCGCACCACCGACGCCGAGTCAGCAGTACGGGCCGTTGAGGCCATGGAGGAAGGCGGCATTCCCTGCGCCGAAATCACCATGACCGTGAAAGGCGCAATCAAAGCCTTGGAACAGGTAGCGGACCGGTTCGGCGACCGCATTCTTCTCGGCGCCGGAACCGTGCTGGACCCGGAAACCGCCCGAGCCTGTATGCTGGCGGGAGCAAACTTTTTCGTGACGCCCAGCCTGAACTTAGGGACTATTGAGTTAGCAAAGCGCTATTCGAAGCCGATCTTCCCCGGCGCTCTCACGCCGACAGAAATCGTAACCGCCTGGAGCGCAGGCGCTGACGGCATCAAAGTATTTCCTTGCAGTGCCCTGGGCGGCGCAAAATACATTAAAGCTCTCAAAGGTCCCTTCCCCGATATTGAGTTCGTGCCTACCGGCGGAGTCAATCTGGAAACGGTTACTGATTTCCTTGCGGCTGGCTGCAGCGCCGTGGGGGTAGGCTCCGAGCTGGTTGACGCCAAGCTGATTGCCGAGCGCAAATTCGACGCCCTTGTGGACCGCGCCCGCCAGTTCCGGCAAAAGATATCAGACTTTCACTCCCACGTGCAAAGCCAGCAATCGGTCAAAGCTTAACGGTTTTTTCGCAAAGATCTTCAAAACAAGCTCGCGCAGATGCGCGTGTTCTCCCATCATCGACAAACCCGCCGCCATCAGGGACGGACGCCGCATGATAGCTGCATGTTGCTGGGCGTAATGTCGTAAATCTCCGGCAGCTAACGCTTCCGCCAAGGCCAGAGCCTGCCGCAACGCCAGCCCGATCCCTTGACCGGTAATCGCATCCACTGCGCCGGAAGCATCTCCGACCAGCGCCACATTTCCTTTATAAACCCGCCTGATTCTACGCAAAGCCGTGAGCGCCCCCCGCGCCTTGCTCGTAAGTTGCGCACCGCAAACACGGTCCGCTACCACCGGAAACAATCGCAGCAGATCATCGAAACGCCCTTGTTGCTTTCGTGCCAGGAACGCCACCGAGATCTCCTCCGGACCAACAGGAGTGATGTAACACTGGCACCGGTCGCCCCAATGCACATCCACATACTCCGACCACGGCTTCACGGCAAAATGTTGGCGCATTCCGACGCGTTCACGATTCCATAGGAAGCGGTCCAATCCCGCCAGCCGCCTCACCATCGAATGAAGACCATCTGCCCCAACAATCCATTGCGCCTCAAATCGCGCATTTCGGCAAAGCAGAGTATTGTTCTCTAATCCGCAGATCGGCACCCCCCAATGCATCTCGACACCCGCCGACTCCGCCTGTTGCACCAGCTTTTTGTGCAGCGTGGTGCGCCGGACCGCCAGGCCAAGCCCCGTCGGAAAGTCCGCTTGAATCGTATAGTTTGCTCCTACAAAACGGATTCCTTTGAAGTGCATGCCTTCTGCCGCACCCAGTTGAATTCCCAAGCTGCGTGCGGCCCGAAGGCCATCAGCCATCAACCCCTCGCCGCAAGCCTTGTCGAGAGAAGGATGGCCAGCATCCACGGCGACCACGCGAAACCCCTTGGCGCGTGCCGCGAGAGCCACAGCCAGTCCTGCCGGTCCGCATCCGGCAACGGCCACGTCATAGGACTTCGCGTGGGTGCTGCCGCTTACGAACCCGGCGCAAGGGGTGACTCGTCGTATTGTTTCCATAAGCTCTCGGGGTCCTGGAAAATCGCGATACACCCAGCTTCGCGCAAGTCTTTTTCGGGAAAGCCTCCGCACAACAGTCCTACGGTTCGCAATCCTAGCTTTCCGGCAGCTTCCGCATCATGCGGACTGTCCCCCACTACCACAACATTATCGGGCTGTACGTCACCACCCAGCCGGTCAAGAGCAGCTTCAAAGATGTCGGGATGCGGTTTGGAACGTTTGGCGTCGGCAGAAGAAGTTTCCGCATCCAGTAAGTCCTCGATGTTGGCAATGCGCTCAAACGTTTTTAACTCATCGCCTTTTGCCGAGGACGCCAAGGCAGTCTTTTGCCGATGTTCGATGACTTTCTCGAATAATTCTCGGACGCGCGGAAACGGCTTTACTTGGGAAAGATACTTATCTTTGAAAAGCTGACTGCGGTATTCGGTGAGATCCTTGCTTTTTTCCTTTTGCTCCTCTTCCGATAAAAATACCGGCAGCAGTTGATCGCCGCCTTTCCCAATCTGGCTGCGGATTTTGTCGAAAGGAAAATTGTAGCCAAAGTGCTTAAACGCCTCTTCCCAGGCTTGAGCATGCAAGTCGACGGAATCCAGCAGCGTTCCGTCCATATCAAAAATAACGGCTTTTATCATTTGCGTTCCAAGCAAGTAGGACTATGAAGCGCCTTTCTATGCTTCACCAAAAAGCAGCGGCATTAAAATAGTGTTTCCGCTCCAAACAGCATCCAAATAAAAGCAGATGTCGACAAGTCTTACCGAAATCAGTTCCCACATCCCGGACGAAGTACAATCCGCTCGCGACGCAGGATTACGGTACGTCATTCCAAAAGGATCAGGTATCCGGCGCGAAAAGGCAGGCGACGGGTT
>CAXTWT010000211.1:1940-8683 GCA_964247955.1 uncultured Bryobacteraceae bacterium | reverse complement strand
AAGTAGGGAAGGTCCGCCACGTTTGAGGTGCGCTTGCGCCTGCGAGTTCCCGATTTCCGGCTTCTTTTCCCCTTTCCACTTAAAATAGAAGTAAATGGATTCGACGTTACACGCCCTCGCTAACCTGTTGATACAGGCCATTCCGACGGTCGTCTTTTTTCTGTTCCTGACGTTTTACCTGAAAGCGGTGTATTTCAGGCCGCTGGCGAAGGTGCTGGATCAAAGGCGGAAGGAAACGGAAGGTGTCCGCGAACTTTCGCAGCGTGCTTTCCAAGCGGCAGACCAGAAGGCTTCGGAGTTTGAAAGGGCTTTGCAGTTGGCCCGCGCTGAAATCAATGCGGAAAACGAAGCTGTCCGGCAAAAGTGGGCGCAGGAACAGACCGAAACCGTTGCAAAGGCTCGCGCCGAAGCGGAAGGACGGGTCGCGCAGGCTAAGAACGAGATTGCGCAGGAAGTGCAGCGCGCTCAAAGCGAGCTGGAAGCCAACGTCGGGCCATTGAGCGAACAGATTGTCCGGTCACTTCTTCAGCGGAGAGCTGCCTAGTGCGCCGCGTACTTCTTTCCGCATGTTTCTGCGGAGCGTTGTTTCTCGTCGGCGCGGGCGCGATTTGCGCCCAGAACACAGCATCACAGCAAGACGCGGCGGAGCAGGAAGGCGAGTTCAAATGGCACCTGATCAATAGTGCCCTCTTTGCCGCTGTTCTTGGTTTTGGGATCTGGAAGCTGGCGCCTGCCTTTTTTAATGCGCGCTCGGCTGACATCCAGAAAGCGATTCGAGAAGCAACCGGATTGAAGATGCAGGCTGATCTCCGCTACTCCGAAATCGACCGTAAGATGGCGTCGCTGGCGGAGGAAGTAAAAAGAATGCGCGAACAGGCGCGGCTGGAGATGGAGCGCGAGCATCAGCGCCGCTTAGGCGAAACATCCGAGGAACTGGAACACATCAACAGCAGCGTGGCGGCGGAAGTCGAGGCGCTTCGCTCTGAGGCAGCGTATCAGATCCGGCAGCGCACAGCGCAACTGGCGCTGAGCCTGGCGGAGCGCAGACTGCGGGATTCGGCTCTTTCCGGGGCGAACGACGAACCGTTCCGCGATTTTATTCATCTCGTCGAGCGAGGCAAGCAGTAGATGATCAATGCACTTTCCTCGCACTATGCTCACGCTTTCGCCAGCGCTGTTTTTGCCCCTAACTCCGGATTACAACCGGAAGAGGCGGTGACGCAGCTCCTCGCGGCGGAATCGCTCATTTCCGGGTCAAAAGAATTAGAAAACGCTCTGTTGTCGCCAGCTATCAACAAAAATCGGAAAACGGCGGTCATCAGTAAACTGTCCGATGAGTTAGGATTGCATCGGCTGGTCCGGAATTTTCTCCTGGTCGTGATCTCGCATCATCACACAAAGGATTTGCGGGGCATCCGTCAAGAGTTTGAGGCGGAAGTGGATAAGCGGCTCGGCTGGATTTCAGCCGATATTGCCTCCGCCCAGGAGCTTAGCCCGCAGCAGAAAGAAGAACTGGAGCGAACGCTCGGTACGAAGCTCGGCAAGTTCGTTCGGGCGAAATACCAGGTGGACCCGAATCTTTTAGCTGGCGTGCGGGCGCGCGTAGCTTCCAGGGAGTATGATGCCTCCTTGCGCGGCAAGTTGGAGCGCATGCGCCAGAAACTAACGGCGGCCCTCTAGGGCAAAAAGGAATTAAGGAAATGTATGGCTCAAATCAGGGCGGATGAGATTTCCCGCGTACTTCTCTCAGAGATTGAGAACTATGACGCGGTGGCGAATATTTCGGAAACGGGCTCGGTTATCAGCGTGGGTGACGGCATTGCGCGTTTATATGGCTTGCAGAACGCCATGGCGGGTGAACTGATCGAGTTCAGCCCGGAAACGGTGGGAATTGCCCTAAATCTCGAAGAAGATCAGGTCGGAGCGGTGCTGCTCGGCGACTATAGCCATGTCAAAGAGGGCGATCAGGTTCGCCGGACCGGAAAGATCATGTCCGTTCCAGTGGGCGACGCCATGGTGGGCCGCGTGGTGAACGCGCTCGGTCAGCCGATTGACGGCAAAGGCCCGATTCACACGACCGAGACAATTGCCATTGAACGTATCGCTCCGGGCGTTGTGGACCGGCAGCCGGTGAAACAGCCCCTGCAAACCGGCATTAAAGCCATTGACGCTATGGTTCCGATTGGCCGTGGCCAGCGCGAATTGATTATCGGCGACCGCCAAACGGGCAAGACCACGGTAGCGCTTGACACGATCATCAACCAAAAAGGCCAGGATGTGATCTGCATCTACGTGGCTATTGGGCAGAAGCGCTCCACGGTGGCGCAAGTGGTCCGGGCGCTCGAAGAGCATGGCGCGATGGACTACTCGATTGTAGTAGCCGCGACCGCATCCGACCCGGCCCCGATGCAGTATATTGCACCGTACGCGGGCTGCGCTATCGGCGAGTTTTTCCGCGACTCGAAGCGGCATGCGCTGTGCGTCTACGATGATCTTTCCAAGCACGCGGCGGCGTATCGCGAAATTTCCCTGCTGCTGCGCCGTCCGCCGGGACGCGAAGCCTTCCCCGGCGATGTATTTTATCTTCACAGCCGCCTGCTGGAGCGCGCCGCCAAGCTTTCCGATGAAAAGGGCGGAGGATCGTTAACTGCTCTGCCGTTTATTGAAACGCAAGCGGGCGACGTTTCGGCCTACATTCCTACCAACGTTATTTCGATTACTGACGGTCAGATTTATTTGGAAGGCGATCTGTTTAACGCCAACATTCGACCAGCAATCAACGTCGGTCTTTCCGTCAGCCGCGTCGGCGGCAGCGCGCAGATCAAGGCCATGAAGTCCGTGGCCGGAACTTTGCGGCTGGATTTGGCCCAGTATCGCGAATTGGCCGCCTTCGCGCAGTTCGGCTCCGATCTGGATAAGGCGTCGCAGCAACAGTTGAATCGCGGCAAGCGCTGGGTGGAAGTATTGAAGCAGGGTCCTTTCTCCCCGGTGCCGGTCGAAAAGCAGGTCGCCATCATCTTTGCCGGTAACAACGGCTTTTTGGATGATGTGCCGGTCGAAGACATCCGGCGCTTTGAGGCTGAGATGAATCAGTTCTTTGATAACAGCAAGCCTCAGGTACTAAACAGTATTCGGGAAAAACGCGAGTTGAACGACGACATCAAGCGCCAGCTCACGGATGCCCTGCAAGAGTTCAAGGGCCGGTTTAGCAGCAGCATCAAGCCGCAGCCCCAGGCGAAACAGGCTGCCGGCAGCAACGGCACTCGGGACGGGCAACCGGCGGTGCAAAGGCCCGAAGGCGACAAGAATCGCCAGAACGCAGGGCAAGTGGACAAAGAAGCTGAGAAGGCGCTGAACAGGGCGTAGCGAATGCCGAGTTTGATCGACATTCGACGCCGAATACGCAGCGTCAAGAATACGCAGCAGATTACGAAGGCCATGAAAATGGTCTCGGCCGCCAAGCTGCGCCGGGCGCAGGAACGCGCCGTGGCTTCCCGCCCCTATGCGGACATGATGCGCCGCGTGCTTTCGAACGTAGCGGCAGCAGCGGCGGGCAATGAAGCGGCCGCACAATTGCCCCTGCTGCAAGTGCGGGAAGAGAAACGCATCCAGCTCGTCGTTGTCAGCAGCGACCGAGGCTTGGCGGGAGCGTTCAATGCTAATCTTTTCCGCCGCGCGCAACGCTTTATTGACGAACACGGCGGCGCGGAACTGGCGGTCGAAATCATTGGCCGTAAAGCTCGTGATTATTTTCGCCGTCGCAGCTACCAAGTCACCGGCGAGCATCTGGACATCATTGATCGTCCCACGATTGAGCAGGGACGCGAGATTGCTGGTAAACTGATCGAGACTTACAGCAAGGCCGAAGTTGATGCCGTTTATATCGCCGTCAACGAGTTCAAGAGCGTGATGGCGCCCGATATCGTGCTGCGCAAAATTTTACCGGTAGAGGTGCCGCAGGGTGAAGGCGAAGCAATTGATTACATCTACGAGCAGCCGCCGGAAGAGCTTCTGAGCGCTTTGCTGCCGCGTTACGTCGAGATGTCGATTTATCGCGCCATGCTGGAGTCAAACTCGGCGGAACACGCCGCGCGCATGGCGGCGATGGACACAGCAAGCTCTAATGCCGGTGACGTGATTCAGGATCTGACGCTCAATTTGAACCGCGTCCGGCAGGCAGCGATTACACGCGAAATTATCGAGATTGTCAGCGGCGCCGCCGCTGCCGTCGGGTAGTTTCCGCTGAAAAATTAAAGACGGAAGTTGGGAGTTTTTATGGCAACAATGACAACGCAGGCCGTAGCAGAAGGCCATGTCGTTCAGGTGGCTGGGCCCACCATTGAGATTCAGTTTCCTGAGGGGCACATCCCTCAAATCTTTAACGCGATTCGCGTGACCAGCGAAGGGTATGACATACCGTTCAACATCGATATCACCGCTGAAGTCGCGCAGCATATCGGTGAGGGCCGGGTACGCACGATTGCGATGCAACCGACTGATGGGCTAGTTCGCGGCATGAAGGCGTATGATCTAGGCGCGCCGATCAGCATTCCCGTAGGCAAGGAAACGCTGGGCCGTGTTCTCAATGTATTGGGTGAGCCTGTGGACAACATGGGTCCAGTAAAAACAGACAAGCGATTGCCGATTCATCGACAGGCTCCGCTGTTTGAAGATCAGTCCACGCAGCTCGAAATGTTCGAGACCGGCATCAAGGTGATCGACCTTCTGGAACCTTATCTGCGCGGTGGAAAGATCGGACTGTTCGGCGGCGCGGGCGTCGGCAAAACCGTTATCATTCAGGAACTGATTAACAATATCGCGATGAAGCACGGCGGCGTGTCCGTATTCGCCGGTGTGGGCGAGCGCACCCGCGAGGGCAACGACCTTTGGCTGGAAATGCAGGAAGCCGGTATTGTTGACCCGCATGACTTCAACAAATCTAAAGTCGCTCTGGTGTACGGCCAGATGACGGAACCGCCCGGTGCGCGTTTGCGCGTCGGCCTGACTGGCTTAACGGTGGCGGAATACTTCCGCGATGAAGAAGGCCAAGATGTTCTTCTGTTTATTGACAACATCTTCCGCTTTACTCAGGCAGGCTCGGAAGTCTCGGCGCTGCTGGGCCGCATGCCTTCGGCGGTCGGCTATCAGCCCAACTTAGCGAGCGAGATGGGCGACTTGCAGGAGCGAATCACGTCCACCAAGCGCGGCTCTATTACATCCGTGCAGGCGATCTATGTGCCTGCGGACGATTACACGGACCCGGCTCCGGCTACCACGTTCGCGCACCTGGATGCGACCACGAACCTTTCACGCGCTATCTCCGAGTTGGGCATCTACCCGGCGGTTGATCCGCTGGCCTCTACTTCGCGCATTCTCGATCCGAACATTGTCGGCGCTGAACACTACAATGTTGCGCAACAGGTCAAACAAACATTGCAGCGATATAAGGATCTACAGGACATTATTGCCATTCTCGGCATTGACGAATTGAGCGACGAAGATAAACAAACCGTTGCCCGCGCCCGCCGCATTCAACGCTTCCTTTCCCAGCCGTTCCACGTAGCCGAGCAGTTTACCGGGCGGCCCGGCAAATACGTGAAGCTGGAAGACACGGTCCGCAGCTTCAAGGAAATCGTGGAAGGCAAGTACGACAACCTTCCCGAGCAGGCGTTCTATATGCAGGGCGCCATTGAAGAAGTGGTCGAAGCTGCCGCGAAGATGAACAAGTAAGGCGCGCCATGGCCGACACTTTTCAATTGCAAGTCGCTACGCCTGAGCGTCTCTTTGTCGACGAGCAGGTGAGTGAAGCGGAACTGCCGGGCAGGAATGGATACATGGGCATTCTGCCCGATCATGCTCCTTTATTGAGCGCGCTGGCTCCCGGCATTCTCACTTACGAAAGCGGAGGCAACCGGCAAGCTATCGTGATTGACGGCGGTTTCGTTGAGGTATTTGATAATCACGTGCGTGTTCTGGCGGACTCCGCCGAACGCGCCGAGCAGGTTGATGCAAACCGCGCCCGTCAGGATCTGGATAAGGCGAACACAGCGCTCCGGGAAGCGCACAGCGGCGAGGAATCTGACGCCGCACTGGAAGCCATGCAGAAATCGCAGGCCCGCATCGATATCGCCGAACGAGGCTCCGGTCCGGCGCATTAATGTTTTCACTCCCTGCTCGGTGCGCCTGTGCCTGACGCCTTAGTTCTGCTTGGCAGGACGATTCTTCATTTTGTTCTTTTAATCATCCCGCTCCTCGCCGCTTGCGCCTTCGCCATTCGCAAGAACGTGCGGGACCCCGCCGCTGTTGGGCTAATTGGTCTCGCCGGTACTGCCCTGCCCGGATATTTGGTTTTCTGGTCATGGTTTCTGTCGCCGAAACTCATTCATTCACTGGCTACGTTTTTCCTGATCGGCGCCGTTATTTGGCTTTATTACTTTTTTCGATTTTCCAGCCGGGAAGACCGCCGCATTCTGCAAACCTTGTCCGTTCCGCTCCTTCTTATCTTTTCGTCGTCGTTGCTGGTTCTGTCTACGGGTTTTGTTTATGGCGGAATGCGTGATCCGCTTCTCGAAACTCCGACGAAGCGGTTCTCCCATAGGCTGCCCGGCGATAACGCGATTCCGTTTGTTCTTTTGGAAAGCATGATCACCACGCGGAAGATTCCCAGGCCAATCATGTCGAACTACAATTCCAGTGACCGGCCGCCGCTGCAAACCGCCATCGCGCTTTCGCAAACGCCCCTT
>CAXTWT010000211.1:0-1840 GCA_964247955.1 uncultured Bryobacteraceae bacterium | reverse complement strand
GTTCTTGGCCTGCCGCCGACGATGTGGGCATTTCGACGCCGCGTTTCGCTGAAGCCTTTGTTGAGAATCGGAGCGACCGCGCTCCTTTTGTATCTGCCATGGATGGCTTATCAAAAGTTCTACGATCCTCCCGGCGACCGGCTTGTGAAAATGCACATTGCGGGAGTCGATGGGCCGGACCTGCGATCTTTCACGCAAGTTTTGATTTCGTCTTACAGCGCGCTCAGTGCCGGACAAATCGTGTCAAACAAGTGGGAAAACTTTAAGATGGCTTTTGGGTATGTCATCGGCTACTACGAAACCATCGCAAGGCTGCTGCTGTCTTACCGAGACGTTAACGGAAGCGTTATTCGCAAGGAAATCATCATAAATCTTAATGCTCAATGGTTTTTTGTTTTTATGCCCAGCCTGGGTTTTTTGGCAACCGGCCTGCCCGCGTTACTGATTGGCATTCATAAACGCAGGCGTTCACGGGAATGGCAGTCCGCATTGCTGTTCTTGGCTTTTGTATTGATTACCAATGCGATCTGGTGCCTGCTCATGTTTGGCCCTCGAACAGCAATCATTCACCAAGGCACTTATGTAACCCTGCCGCTGGCTTACGCGGGATGTGTGCTGGCGCTGTGGGCGGTTTCCAAGTGGCTTGTAATAGCCATGGCGGCTCTGCAAATCAGCGCCCAAGCGTTTTACTATCTATGGCTTTTTCACCCGATTGCGCCATTACAGTACGGCATGTTTACCCTCAGCTTGGTTGGGCTTATCACGACTTTGTTCTTGCTTCGCAAACTGCCGTTATCGCAGGCAAGCAGACAACTAACAGCTTTATAAGTACACTAGTGGTGAGATGGCACATGCCCTACTTCGTCCGGCACCCTATGCAGAACTGTTGCGAAAGGTATTTGACTTTTCGGGTCGAGGATTATCAATACCGCTTGCCGAAGGCATACTGTCTCTCGACTTTCCCGAAAGCGATGCCCTTCGCGCGGCAGAACTGAGTGCCAAGGCCAATAAAGGATTGCTGACGGAGGCCGAAAGTGACGAACTCGAAGCCTATGCTAATGTCGCTGATCTCCTGGCTTACTGGCAACTGAAAGCGAGACAAGCATTACAGCAGGCGAAGTGAGCAATCTCGCGACGGAGGTTCGGAAACGAACCGCTGATCGATGCGAATATTGTTTAATGCCGCAAGCTTTTTTCCGTCGGCCTTTTCACATGGAACACATCGTTGCTAAACAGCACGGAGGGCCGACGCATCTTGACAATCTTGCCCTTGCCTGTTGGCAGTGCAACCTGAAAAAAGGTCCAAACCTGACGGGCATTGATCCCGATACTGGAGAAATCACGCGCTTGTTCCATCCGCGCAACGATACTTGGGCTGAACACTTCAATTCAGTACGGACATAACAGCACCAGGGCGCATCGAAATTTTAGGACTGACTGCAATAGGTCGAGCAACTGTGCATCTGCTCGACATGAACCAAGAGTTAAGGCAAATGATTCGATATGAGCAGATGCGTTATTAATACGTATTCAATTTCGGAGATCCAGCCTCCTCTTTCAACCCAACGCCTGACAGCCTCCTACTCCGGGATTCGGTCATTAGGAACAGCAGCGTGTGAGCGGCGGATAAATAACTGAGTCCTTCCGTGCGGATGTTGGAGATGCAGTTCCGGTTTGCGTCCGTCAGGCCGGGGTGCGGGTTCCAGGTCAAATAGATGCCGAGACTGTCCGGCGCACTCAGGCCCGGACGCTCGCCGATCAATACAACCGATAAGGACGAACCCAGGCAGTTACCGACTTCGTCGCCAATCGCTACACGGCCCTGCTCAATTAAAACGAC
>CAXTWT010000210.1:6366-8733 GCA_964247955.1 uncultured Bryobacteraceae bacterium | reverse complement strand
CGGATGAATTGTTTCAACGCTTGCTACCGGCTCAAACGGACTTGAATAACTCTCGTGCTGTAAAGGGCCCGCAGTCTCGGAAGGACCGGGAGCAGGCTCGTCTTCCCGAACAGTGGCAATCTTCTCTTCTTCGGCAATGGCAGAAACGTTGCCGTAATGGGAAAGAATTTTGTCTGCTAACTCCAGTTCTTCCGCTTCTTGCTCAATCGCTTCGCGTTCGGCGGCATCGTCAAGGGAAACGCGCTCCGCCTCGTTATCTTCTTCTCCAAGCTTTTCGGCGCTTTCGAAACTCTCGTGCTGCGGCACGACATGTTCATCGGCGTCGGCAAAATGCACGCCCGACTCGGCAGGAGCGGAGTCGGGACCTGCTTCCGGAACTTGCGGTTCCGCTGCGACATGACGATACTTTGCCAGTGACTCGCCGGGCAGAACCACCAAGTCTGGAACCGCCTCGTCCTCGACTGTTTCGTCCTGAGCCGGACGTTGTTCTTCTATCACTCTGGGGGAAGAAGCTGTCGGCTGCGCGTATTTGTTTTCCGGAAATCCTTGCCCGCGTTGCCGCCGTCGCCGGGATCGCCGGTTACGCCGATCTCCCCCGAATCGGTTATCGCCTTCCGGCCGCTCCCTGTTTCTTTCCGGCTCTGTGATACCGGGAGGCAGTTCGGATGGAGCGCTGCTTGCCAATTCTTCGATATCATCGGCCAAATCCTCAGGTACGATTGCCGGTTCTGCGGACAGTGCGCGAAGAGGAATGGGTTCCTCGGCGCGTACCTCCGGGAAACGGACAGGACTGATGCGCTGCTCACTGCTCCCGCGCTCGCCGGTTGGACGGTCGTTTCCTCTCCCACGGTCCCGGCGATCCGCTTTCGGCTTTTCCTCTACCGTGTCGATGTCTTCGTTTTCTTCAAAGAAGTCCGACACATACAGAAACGTGTCACGCTCTAAGCCCAGATCCACAAAAGCGGACTGCATACCGGGCAGCACGCGCGTGACCCGCCCTTTGTGAATGCTTCCTGCGAGGGAATATTCATTCGCCCGCTGAAAATAAACTTCGACGAGTTGATCCTCCTCAAGGATCGCTACCTTCGTCTCGTGGTGATTGGAGCCAATCACCAATTCCTTACTCATCTGTCACCGCCTTCGCCCGGCTGCTTTCTGAAGATGCTTGCCGGGTCCTATTTAAGCGGGTCGATTTGAAAGAAACAACTAACTCCGGACTGGTATTGCTATCACCGTTCCTCGAAGGTGACTAGCGCATAAGAAAACTTGTTGACGTGATCGCGGGCGGAGACTTGCTCAACCAACACCCGCAACTTCTTTACGTTCACATTCTTCCCCGGTGAAATCTTTAACAATCCGAACTTCATTTGTTCTGCTCAGTTCGACCCTTTTCAAAAACGTCGAACCGGCCCGCCGGAAACCGGCTAGCCGTTTTTCTTAATTTACAAACCTACGTAACCTGACGCTGTTCACTAATCCCAGCATCAGGAAGATTGACCAAGTATTCGAGCCTCCCGAACTCATGAGCGGAAGGGGAATGCCGGTTACCGGCATTCTGCCGACCACCATCCCGACATTCACAAGCACATGGAACAGCAGCAACGCAGCCACCCCCATGCAAATATAAAGACCGGCCCTGTCTGTTGCCGTTTGCGCGTTCTGCACAATCTGCATGATGAGCAGAAAATACAGGACCAGAGCCACAACTACGCCGACAAAGCCATGCTCTTCCGCAAACGAAGAAAAGATAAAATCCGTTTGCGGAACAGGGAGAAATCCAAGATGCGTTTGCGAACTCTCCTTGGCTCCCCGACCCCACATTCCTCCATTTCCCACCGCGATCCGCGACTGGATGACCTGAAATCCTGTCCCTTTCGGATCATGATCAGGATTCACAAAACTAACCAGCCGATCCTTCTGATACGGCTTAAGAAGATAATACCCAATTGGTAAAGCTACAACGAGTGTCGCGGCAATAATCAGCGAATACTTCCACCGCAAACCCGCCATCAAAATGCCGCAAACCAGGATCGGCAGATACGTCAGGGAAGTGCCCAGGTCCGGCTCCTTCATCACCAAAATCATGGGTATCCCCACAAAGGCGAGAAGCTTTCCCAGGTCTTTCCAGTCGATAGTTTCCGCTCGGAGGTCAGATAGGTACTTTGCCACAAGCAGAATCAGGACAATCTTGGCGAACTCCGACGTTTGAAACGTAAACGGCCCGGCTTTGATCCAGCGCGTTGATCCGAAGATGCTGCCGCCAACGACGGCGGTCGTGATAAGCAAACCCAAGATTGCCAAGTAAAAATAAAACACTCGCCCAAGCAGCGAATGATAATCCAAATTGGCCGTCACCCACATCATGAG
>CAXTWT010000210.1:0-6356 GCA_964247955.1 uncultured Bryobacteraceae bacterium | reverse complement strand
GGCCCGTGCCCACCCAGATAATCTGCTTCCACCAGGCGTCCGCCCATTTCGTGCCGAGCGTGGCGCTATAAATCTGCAACACGCCTAAAGCGCAAAGCCCGAGACTCACAACAACAAGCGGCCAGTCAAGGTCACGGATGGAGCGGTAGATTTGCATTCCCCTTTTTCGCGCCCGCTGCTACGGCAACAGATCCTTTCGAGGCCGGGACAGAAGGGCAAGGGGTTGAGCGTCAAAAAGAGCGGGGGGAGTAAACGGGCGGATTTGTGCATTGAGACTTCCTTTTTCCCGCGCTTTCTTGTCAAAGTAAGCCTTGATGACGTCACGCACGATCGGCACCGCGTTGTAACTCTCTTCGCCGTTCTCAAACAACGCCACAACGGCAATCTCCGGTTTTTCCATCGGCGCAAAGGCGACGAACCAGGCGTTATTCGCCAGCGCGCTGCGGAGTTTAGCGCCTTTTGTCTTATCGCTGGAGGCGACCTGCGCCGTGCCGGTTTTCCCGCAAATCTTAATGTTCGGCATGTAAGCAGCGCGTCCCGTGCCGCCCTCGTTGACCACGCCGTACATTCCGGAGATGACTTGCTCCAAATTTTCCGGATTGAAGTTGCCCTGGCTGGTTAACGCCGGAGCCTGTCCGCTGGTCAGATGCGGCTTATACCAGTTGCCGCCAGCCCCTAAGCCGCCCAGCGCCGCAGCAATCTGGAGCGGGGAAACCGTCACAGCGCCCTGGCCGATAGCCACCGAAATAGTTTCACCGGCGTACCACTTCTGGCGCGCCAAGCGCATTTTCCATTTGGTGGAAGGCATGGTGCCTTGGGTTTCATTCGGCAGGTCAATGCCCGTTTTCCGTCCGATGCCCGCCAAGTCCGCGTAGTGCGCAATCCGGTCAATCCCCAAACGGTTCCCGACATTGTAGAAATAAACGTCGCACGATTGGGTAATCGCCCGGTGCAGCGTGATATCGCCATGCCCGCGCTTGATGTGGCAGGCGAAGTAGTGGCCGTAAAACGACGCTCCGCCAGGGCAATGAAAATGGGTTTCGTCATCGACCACGCCCGCTTCCAGCCCGGCAATCGCCATGATCGGTTTGAACGTAGAACCCGGAGCAAGCTGCGCTTGAATGGCGCGGTTCAGCAGCGGCTTGTGCGGGTCCTGCATGATTTCGTTCCAGTCGGTCCGGCTGATGCGGCCCGTAAACTTGTTGGGATCGAAAGTCGGGCGGCTGACCATCGCCAGCACTTCGCCGTTCTGTGGGTTCAATGCTACGACAGCCCCGCGCTTGTTATCCATGGACAACTCGGCAACCGACTGCAAATCCAGGTCCAGGGTTGTGCGAAGGTCCTTACCGGGAACCGCTTCCTGGGTGCCTTCCATCTGGCGCTCCCGACCCATGTTGTCAACCAGAACGCGCTGCTGGCCGTCAGTGCCGCGCAGGGTGGAGTCGTACTGCCGCTCCAGGCCGTCTTTCCCGATAATGTCGCCCTGGTGGTAGTCGAGGAACTGCGGCTGATTTAGTTCCGCTTCGGCAATTTCGCCCACATACCCGACAGCGTGAGCAGCAAAGCCGTCCTGCGGATACTGCCGCTTCCAGGATTTAATCAACTGCATTTCCGGGTAGGTTGCCGAATCCTGGTGCGATTCAATCCAGGCAATCTCATCGCGTGAAAGCTGATCTTTAATGATGATCTGCGGGACGGAGCGCATGTGGCGCACTTTGGCGGAAACCTCGCCGTAATCAAGTTGTAAAGCATCGCAGATAGCCGGAAGGTGTTCGCTATTGATTTGACTGCGGTTCAGCAGCAGCGAATACGAAGCTTTGTTATCGACAATCGTGCGACCGTCCCGATCTAGAATCTTGCCCCGCGCAGCCAGGATGGGCGTGCTCTTGATGCGATTCCGTTCCGCTGCTTCGCTGTACACGTCCGGATTCTGCACTTGCAGTCTCCAGAAGCCCGAAATGAGAAAGATGAAAACAGCAACAGTCAGGTACTGAAAGGCCGCAATTTTGCCCGACGCCTTTTTCGGGTCATCGCGGAGAAGCCGCTCCGGCGAGACTTCCTCGTCAAGCCTGTGCTCACTCTCTACTATTGCCACTCGATATTACCGGATCGCAGATTATAATAACTGCTATTTTCATTGTAGCGGGAAAAGCCGGTTATGTCTCGTAAAGTTGTGGTTTTACTGTATTTAATCCAATTATTGCCGGATTCGATGTCTTAATGCGGCTCCCGCAATTCCTGTGAAGTACCATGTCCAGCATCAAGGCGACGTTCGTCATTAGGCGATAACCCGAAGCGCGATTGGTGCGTGCGGCGGAGCGGCAGCTTGGAATATCGTCGGTTGCGTAATACCCTGAGCGACTATTGCCGCAGTTGAGGTTAGTGGATTTGCAGCAATTTGATGTTTGTACCCATCAGCCACTTTTCCAAAACTGGCTCAAGCTGGTCTCGTGTCACAGGTTTAGATAGGAAGTCGTCCATGCCGGCCTGCAGGCAACGGATCTTGTCTTCAGCAAAGGCGCTCGCGGTCAGGGCGATAATCGGTACGCGGGACACTCCACGCTCCCACTCCCGTATCGCGGCTACGGCTTCGAACCCATCCATCTCAGGCATATTGCAATCCATCAAAATCAAGTCGTAGGCTTTGGATTTGGCCATCTCAACGGCTATCAATCCATTGACGGCGAGATCGGCTTGGCAGTTAAGACGTTCGAGCAAGCGAATAGCTACTTTTTGATTTACGGTATTATCCTCTGCCAGAAGAATCATTGGCTTGCGTTCAGAGATGAAGTTTTTGTCCGTAGAGCTTAACGACATTGTTGTCAACCCGGCGCTGGCGTCGACCGACGGCGGCTTGATAACAATTTCTGTTTCGAGATGGAAGCTGAAGCAAGAACCCTTGCCGAGTTCGCTTCTTACTGAAATCTCGCCTCCCATCAGATTCACGAGCCGTTGCGAGATCGTGAGACCTAATCCGGTGCCTCCAAATTTGCGAGTCGTTGAGGTGTCTGCCTGTGAGAAGCTTGAGAAAAGCAGCTTTAAATTGCCTGTTTCTATTCCGATCCCTGAGTCGATGACTGCGAACGAAAGCCTGACACGTCCAAGTGGAAGGAGTTCAGAGCCAATTCGAATCTTCATGAAACCGGCGGGTGTGAACTTGACGGCATTTGACAATAGATTGAGAAGCACTTGCCGTAGTCGAGTGGGGTCGCCCAAAATCAAATCCGGCAACTCGGGCGCTAGTTCCACCTGAAAGCTGAGACCCTTGCTTTTTACCTGATGCTGCAACAGCGCCCGGCAGTCGTGAACAATTGCTCGAAGATCTACCGCGATTTGCTCTAATTCAACTTTGTCAGCTTCGATCTTTGAAAAGTCGAGAATGTCATTCAGGATCGTTACGAGGAGGTTGCCGGATTGATGGATGGTTTCGACGCAGTCCATCTGCTCTGCCGTCAATGGCGTTTCCATCAATAAGCTGGCCATGCCGATCACGCCGTTCATAGGAGTTCGGATTTCGTGGCTCATCGACGCTAAAAAGGCGCTCTTAGCCCGATTTGCCGCTTCGGCCATTCCCTTTTGTTCCTGCAAATCGCGTGTTCGGTCGGCAACGAGTGTTTCCAGTTCCCGTTCCCTCTTGACGTAAGCGCGCACCCTGATGCGCCACAGGAAGACGAAGCAGCCGGCGATGCCTAAAGCACCTGCCAACATGCTGACGTTCGTGCGCCACCATGGCGGCGCTAATTGGAACGAAATCTGATAGCGCGCCGAGTCCTGCCCTAGCGAGGAGTCTGTTGCGACTGCTTCAAACGTGTACGCTCCCGGGTCCAGCCGAGGGTAGCGGATTTCTGGGGTGGTGGTTTCGGTCCAAGTCGCGTCGGCGCCGAGCAGTCGGTAGCGAAACCGCAACATCGTTGTGTTCGTCAGATCCAAGGCAGCAAGCCGGATGGCAAACGGCGACTGACTCCACGGGAGGGAAGACGACGGCGTGATGAGCTGGCGGCCGAAACTGGCATTCACGGCAGTTAAGCGAAACGGCGTGCCGGCTTCATAAGCATCGGGCGACAGTAAGTGAGACAGTCCTGAACTGGTCCCGATCCAAATGCTGCCGTCACGATCTTCGAAGAATGCCTTGCTGTCACAGTCGTCCCAAATCAGCCCATCTTCTTGCGTCAGTCGTCGCCACTTGCCATCCTTGAAGAACTTCAATCCGTCGTCGGCGCCAATCCAGAGCCGTCGCTTTTGATCGCTATTCACGATGACGGCTGCGGTAGAGCCTAAGGTCTTGTTGGTGTAGTACTCAACATGGGTCACTCGGTTATGGGACAGCCTAAAGTGCAGAATGCCTTGTGCGGCGCCATCCGTCCATAAGGAATCCGGGCCGTCCGCTACGAGCTCTGACCAGATCCCTCCCATGCGAATTTCGGAATCGGTCTCGACCGGCTGCAAGCCGGTTGTCTGTACTTGAAACAAATTCTCGCTTGTGCGCAGAAAGAGCTTGCCGTCCGGAGTCTCCGTTATATCCTCGGCAGGCGATTTCGTTAACGGGAGCAGAGACAGAGGTTTGTTGCCGTTGTGGGCGCTCTGACTATCGATCAAAAAGAGACCTACAGAGGTTGCCGCCCAAACGCGCCGATTGGAGTCAACAAGAATGCGAAAAATAATCCCGCCCGTATGCGCTACGCTGACACGTCGACTCCCTGCTTCCAGTCGTGCGAGATTGCCCGCATAAGTGCCGATCCACAAGCTCCCGTCTTCGGCAACGGCCAGTGTCTGCACCCTTTGATGCGCTAGTTGCTGAGGCAACGGCCAGTGTTGAAATCGCTTCCGGCCGGCGTCCATAAAGGCGAGTCCGCCATCAGTTCCCACCCAAAAGCGGCCGGTGTGATCACGGGTCATGGCCCAAACAATTGGGTTCTGCAAACCGTCGGCAGTGGTCCAATGCTCCCAACGGTCGTATCCTAACCATCGACTGAGGCCATGACCTGCAGATGCCAACCAAACAGCCCCTTTATGATCCACAGCTAGAGCCGTGGTTTCATACGGCAATAGCCCATGATGCGGATCAAAAATGGTCCAGGCACCCTTTTCCCAACGTGCGACCCGATCGTAGCTAAAGGTCATCACGCGACCACGATTGTCTTGCGCGAACCCGAAATCAACATCGTTGGATGGACTTCCCGGCAGGTCACGAAGGGAGAACAGATTCGAAGATTTGCGGAGGCAGGCGATATGTAATGCCGTCCGGGTCCATAAGTCGCCGTCGGGTGTTACAAACAACGCATTCCAACTACCTCTGGGAAGACCCTGTTCAATGCCGAAAACTTGTATGCCGGAGCGGCTCAGTCGGCAAACGCCGTTTCCACAGCCGACCAGAACACCCCCTGCCGGGTCAATCGCTACGCTGTGTACCTCGAGCGAAAGGTGAGTCGAGGGATCGTTCACCGGAACTTTCCGTGCTACCCACGCCTGATCGCCTTCCCTGGTGAGAACTAAAAGGATGCCAGCACTCGCTACATATACCTTGCCATCTGCTGATGAGGCGAGGGTTGACCCTAGATCAACACCAATGTCGCGTTTCTCATACTTCACCACGTGAAAGGAACCGTCTTTCAGAAAACCCAGCGCATTGTCCAAACCAACCCACAAGTCACCCTCGCGATCCTCCTGGAGGGCGCTCACAGATCGCGTGGGCAGGCCCGTATCCAGTCCGAATTCATCAAAATGCGAACCATCATATCGGTAAACGCCATTCTGTGTGCCGACCCAGAGAAATCCTTGCCGGTCTTCAAAGATAGTTGCGATGTTGAGATTTCTGAGTCCCTCAGCTTGGGTGTAGCGGTGAAAGGTGTAACTCTCCGCATGGCAAAGTGTCGCGAAGACGCCGATCAACACTGCAATTCGGAATGAAGGCGGAGCGAACAAGTTATACCTCTTCCATTCCTATCGGTCAGAGAACTCGAAATTATACCTGTGGTTCGAAGAAATCACCCTGCCGCAGGCCGCCGTGTGATATCGCTCACGTAAACAACAATTGATACGAATAGTTTGATAGTAACGTAGACTTACGTCAATTGTTGTCGGCAAAGCTGACCGGACGATAGATGACAAAATGGAATCGGTGTTCGCCCTGAAAGCATGGGAATGCCGGGCGCGTGGTCCAGCTTCCGTAGGGTGTTCATGGCTCGTCCGCTAACCGGTACGCCCTCGTCTCCAAGGTTCACTATCGCTCCTTACGGGATATTAATCACGGCAGCCCGGTGATCGCAGTCCGGACTACCGGAACGGAACAAGTTTGGGATGAATTGACCGTTCATTTATGGCCGCATGTCGCTTTACTCTGAACGCTACTTTACAGC
>CAXTWT010000209.1:6873-8757 GCA_964247955.1 uncultured Bryobacteraceae bacterium | reverse complement strand
CGACGACCTTCCCGGCCTTGGCCTGACAATCAAAGAAGACGCGCTCAAGAATTTTAAAATAATGGAGTAAGCTGTTCGTTCCCTTATGTCTACGTTGTTCCAGATCGGCTCCGCCGCCACCGAAGAAAATGCAGTCATTCTGTTAAATCCGAATGACAACGTGGCGATTGCCCGTGTTCCTCTTGCCCCAGGACAGCGCATTACGGCCGCTGACGCCGATATCGCGGCATCCGACTCAGTATTGCCCGGTCACAAAATCGCCCTGAAGCAAATTCGTGCTGGTGAACCCGTTCGACGCTATGGCGAATCGATTGGATTAGCTCGTCATGATATTGCCGCCGGGCAGCATGTTCATGTGCATAATCTCGTTTACCAGGAAGCGGAGCCTGTGTTTGATTCTGCGGCTCCCGTTTCCACGCCCCACGCGAGTACGCGTTCCTTTCTGGGCTACCAGCGCGAAGACGGACGCATCGGCACGCGGAATTATATTGCTGTTGTTGCCGCCAGCAATTGCGCGGCGCACACGGTAAGCCTGATTGAAAGGCATTTCGAAGGCAGACCCTTGCCGCCGAACGTGGACGGCGTGGTTTCGTTTCCGCACGGTGACGGCTGCGCTCAAACGATCGGCCCCGATACGCAGCAGTTGCAGCGGACGCTGGAAGGCGTGCTGGACCATCCGAATGTCGCGGCGGCAGTCATTCTGGGCCTCGGCTGCGAGGTCAATCAGATTGACCATTACCTCGGGCGCAAAAGCGAGGGTTCTTCCAAAAATCTGGTCGGCTTGACTCTTCAGGAAAGCGGCGGCACGCGCAAAGCGGTAGAACAGGCAGTGCGCGACATTGGAAGGCTGCTGGAAGAGACTGCCGGGCTCAAGCGAACGTCCCTTCCAGCGTCAGCCCTGGTTCTTGGCCTCAACTGCGGCGGTTCGGACTCGTTCTCCGGCATCACCGCGAATCCGGCGTTGGGTTATTGCTCCGACCTGATTGTTCGCGAAGGCGGCACGGTAGTGTTAGCGGAAACTACGGAGATTTTCGGCGCGGAACATACGCTGCTGCGCCGGGCTAAGGACGAAGCAACAGCGCGCAAGCTGCTGGATTGCATTCAGTATTACAAAGACTATCTCCGTCAGTTCGGCGGCAGCAGTTTCAACGACAATCCATCGCCCGGCAACAAAAAAGGCGGCTTAACCAACATCGTCGAAAAGTCCTTAGGCGCAGTAGCAAAGGCTGGAACAACTACCCTGGAGGATGTTGTCGGCTACGGCGAGCGGATTCGCAGTCGCGGCTTCGTTTTTATGAACACGCCCGGTTATGACCCGGCATCCCTGGCAGGTTTGGCGGCGGGCGGCGTGAATCTCATTGCTTTTACCACGGGCCGGGGCAGCGCTATCGGCTTTCCTACAATTCCGACGCTTAAAATCAGCAGCAATTCCGACACTTTTCGGCGCATGCCGGATAACATGGACATCAACGCCGGAACAATCGCGGACGGCATGGCTACAGTTGAAGAGGTCGGGGAAGAAATCTTTAAATCGCTGCTGCGTGTCGCATCCGGCGAAAAAACTAAAGCCGAGATCCTGGGCCACCACGAGTTTGTGCCGTGGAAGATTGGCCCGGTATTGTAGAAGTCTTTGCCGTGCTGGACCGGCCATTCCGGGAATATCTGACTAGCCGAGCAACTCTTCTAAAGTTTGTACCTCGAGCAGACGTAGGCCGAGTTCGCCCAGCTCAGTCTCGGATAGTTGTTCAAGTTGCTGGCTGGCCCAGTCCGGCAAAGACCCAAAACGTTTCTCTATCAGACGCTGCAACAGAATCCGCTCTCCTTCCTGACGGCCCGCCGATACTCGCGGCCCAGCACTTTATTTTCTAAGATGTCATAAAAAAT
>CAXTWT010000209.1:0-6773 GCA_964247955.1 uncultured Bryobacteraceae bacterium | reverse complement strand
CGGCCCGCCGATACTCGCGGCCCAGCACTTTATTTTCTAAGATGTCATAAAAAATCGGCACTCGTCTTGCTTCCTCCTCAACTTCCTCTTCCAGTCCCCGCAGTCCTGACAATAGCAACAAGGCTTCCAAGTAGAATGCCCGCTGCTCACTATCTTGCTCCTCGGCCACTTGCCGGACAATCTGCGCGACTGTCCGACCTCCCCCGGAAAATCGGGTCAGGATGCTGAGAACATTATCGCTTTTCTCCGCGCTCGCCAGCAATGCTGCGCCGTCTACCGTCCGCAAATCCACCAGCGTGTACCGAAACACCCCGAATGGCCCTTCCAGGTGGTTGGCCATGCGCAAAGGTTCGTACCCAACGTATAAAACAAGTTGCAGCGGAAACCGCTTGTACCGGCGGTAGATCCCGAAGTTGTACTCAGCCATGCGCAAGGGCATGGCCGGATGGTTCGTACTCTGGCACTCAATCTGCACCAGCGCGCCTTCGCTCGTCTGGCCAAGCAAGTCGAGACGGCGATTCTGCATACGCGGCAACTCGATAGGCAACCAGTTTGCTACCGTGAGGCCAGCGAGTTGCGGCAGGATCTGCCGCGAGCGCTGCAACAGCAGCTTAAGAACCACATCAAAGTCCTGCATCGGTCTTTTTTATTATGGGCGGAGAATTTTTCGCATCTGTCCAACTGCCGGAAATTCACTTGCCCGGATTGTCCACTTTCCTCCTCACCGCAAACTGCGAAGTGTACAGTAATGAGCAGTGAAGCTGCAACAGGAGATCAAACAGGCAAAGCCTTTCCAGTCCCCGCAGCACGAAGCTGCGCTAACCCTGCTTCGCACCACGGACGTGGTCCGGCGTTGCCTCATCCAGCCTATGGAACGGCAGGGTCTTAGCTTTGAACAATTTAATGTGCTTCGCATTCTACGCGGAGCAGGAAGCAGCGGAATGGCAACCTTAGAGGTCGCCTCCCGATTGATCGAGCAGGCTCCAGCAATCACCCGCCTGCTTGATAAATTGGAAGCCAAAGCTCTCGTTCGCCGCGAGCGTTATGCTCATGATCGCCGTCAAGTGCTGTGCTGGATCACTGATGCGGGAATGAATCTCCTGGCGGAGATGGGTGACGAAGTCGAAGTGGCTAATCAGGAAGCGTTCCGAACGCTGACTGCTGCCGAAACGAAAGAACTCATCAAGCTATTGAACAAAGTTCGAGGAGAACCAAAATAATTCTGCAACCAATTAGTTTACATAGCATCTATTTACATGTAAGATAACAGGCGAACCTGCCCTGCGCAACTGTACAAAGCGCTAATGATAAGGAGAAAAACGATGTCGCGTTTACAAGCAATTGAACCAAACAACAGCACCGGCCAAACTAAAGAACTGCTCAATGCAGTGAAGGACAAATTCGGAATGGTTCCGAATATGACGAGGGTGATGGCCAACTCTTCCGCAGTACTTGAAGGTTACCTCGAATGGAGCGGGGCGCTCAGCAAAGGCTCTCTGGATGAACAGACTCGCGAGCAAATTGCTTTGCTCATTGCCCAATCCAACCGCTGTGATTACTGCCTTTCCGCTCATACAGCCATCGGCAAATTAGTTGGCCTGAGCGAACAGCAGATCATGGGCAGCCGTAGGGGCCACGGCTCAACACCGCGCGCCGCCGCCGCTCTGACGTTTGCCGCACGGGTGCTGGACAGCAAGGGGCAGGTCGGCGATGACGACGTCCAAAAGGTGCGGGAAGCGGGCTTTAACGACAGCGAAATTGCTGAAATTATTGCGCATGTGGCGCTAAACGTTTTCACCAATTATTTCAACACGGCTGCGCAAGTCGACATCGACTTCCCGAGAGCGCCGCTTATAAAGGCAGCCTGACAACTTGGAAAAAGAGACATGCCGGAGATGCGTTCAAGGCGTCTCCGGCAGAGTTTGAACCTGTATGTCAATAAACCAGGAAAGGATTATGCCTGAAATAATTGTTCCCCCTTTTACAGATCCGAAAGTTGCAGCGCGCAAAGTGCAGCTTGCAGAAGATCTTTGGAATACCCGTGATGCCGAGCGTGTCGCCGCAGCCTACACGGAAGACAGTCAATGGCGTAATCGCACCGAGTTTTTCGAAGGCCGCGAAGAGATAAAGCAGTTCCTTCGCCGCAAGTGGCAAAGGGAACTGGATTACCGGCTTAAAAAGGAACTCTGGGGCTTTCGCAATAATCGCATGGCCGTCAAGTTTCAGTATGAGTGGCATGACGAAAGTGGCCAGTGGTTCCGCAGCTACGGTAACGAGTTGTGGGAATTTGCCGATAACGGCCTGATGCAGCGCCGGGAAGCCAGCATCAATGATCTACCCATTCGGGAATCTGATCGAATTATTTTTTAAATTGAGTTTTGAGATATAGAAAATTGTTCCACAAGCAACCCATTCCAACTCATCGCTGGAGTAAATTTAATCATGCCAAGCACAAGCATTCTAATTCCTTTTTATTCTCGCAACGGCACAACTGAAAAACTGGCTTTAGCCGTTGCGGAGGGTGCCCGCAATGCCGGAGCGGAAGTTCGGCTGCGGCGCGTTGCCGATATCGTGCCGGAGGAAATTATGGGCAAAGCTCCCGGCTGGCGTGAAAACAGCGAGCGCATGACAAAGGAGTACGGCATTCCTGACGAAGCGGACGCGGAGTGGGCCGACGGAATCATCTTCGGCACTCCAACCCGTTTCGGCAACAGCAGCGCGGAGTTGAAAGCTTTTATCGATTCCCTGGGCGGCCTCTGGTTTCAAGGCAAATTGAACGGCAAGGCGGGCAGCGCTTTCTGTTCGACTTCCACCAAGCACGGCGGTAATGAAAGCACGTTGATTTCGCTCTATAATCCTATGTGTCATCTCGGGCTCATTCTCGTTCCGTTGGGCTACTCCGATCCAGCCATGTTTCAGGCCGGAACTCCTTACGGCGCTTCCTCCGTTTCCGGCCAAAGCAGCACGCCACCCACGGACCTCGATTTAGCTGTCGCGCGTTTTCAGGGCCGCCGTGTGACAGAAGTTGCGACCGCGCTGCGGAATGCCCGCATCACCGAAACAAAGGCATGAACAGACGGAAGATCCTTCTGACAGGCATAGCGGCGGCCGCTCTTCCCGCTATGCCTGATCCGCTATCGCGCTTGTGCATGGAAGCGTATATCTTTCAGCAGTACGCATCCCGTCAGGGCAAAACTCTCGGGAACGTGCTGAACGAAGTCGTTCCCATGGCGCAAACGGCCGGGTTCCGCAACATCGAGTTAAATGCGGAGTTTTTCGCGCCTCCAATCCGCGACCGCACGCTGGACTTGGTGCGCTCCAGCAAGTTGTCAATGCCTTCGGTCTATGTCGGTGGAGTCATGCACGAGGAAGCGCCCGCCGCCGAGACAATCCGACGCGCCGTTGAGATCGGCAATCTTTGTAAGCCTTTCGGATGCGCCGCTGTGGTTCACAACCCAAGCCCAAAGCCCAAGAGCGCCGAAAAAACGGCGGATGAACTAACGCTGCAAGCAAAGCTGCTTAATCGAATGGGCGAAGTCCTCGCGCAAAATAATTTATTGCTGCGGGTTCACCACCACACCCCGGAAATGGTTAACAACGCCCGCGAGTGGCGCTACATCCTGCGCCACACCGATCCAAAGCAGGTTTCCCTCTGCCTGGACCTGGACTGGGTTCATCAAGGAGATCAAGATGCTCTGGCGCTGCTCAAAGAAGCCGGACCCCGCGTTGCCGAAATTCATGTCCGCAACAGCCGGAACAAATTATGGCTTGAGTCGGTGGAAGACGGCGACGTCGATTATCGTGAAGTCGCCCGCTATCTAAAAGATTCCGGCATCTTGCCGCTGATCGTCGTGGAACTGGCGTACGCTGCGAAAACTGAAGTAACTCGCTCCCTGACCGAAGACCTGCGTCGAAGCCGCATCTACGCCGAGGGAATTTTCGGAGTCACCGCGTAAGCAAAAAACAGTGTTTCTGTGGCGTGAACGCTGTCCTGTTTGATACTATTCATTCGGTGCTTATCCTAGCGGCCACGCTGGCCATCTTCGTTTACGGTTTGATTGCTCCCATCCTGGGAGCGCTTTTACCCACTTACCATCTCACTCCTGACCAGGAAAGCAATCTGGCCTTGGCCCAGGCGCTTGGGCTGGTAGTCGCTTCACTCTCGGCAGGGCCGGTGATCGACTTGAAAGGGAGCAAACTGGCGCTGCTGGCAGGACTGGCGCTGGTAACAATTTCTTTGATCGGCGCGCCGAATGCAGGCGGCTATGGTGGATTGCTCGCTGATTATTTCGTGCTGGGCGTCGGCGGCGGCATCGTGGTGACGGGAGCTAATTCCCTGGTGGGCGCGGTTGATCCCACACGCCGGGGTTCCGCGCTCAACTTCCTGAACCTGTTCTTTGGATTGGGCGGCATTATTACAACCTATGTCGGCAGCGCTGACATCGCTCCGGCAACCCTGTGCTACTCCATCGCAGCTTTGGCAGCTATTGCTTTGCTGGTGAACATCGCCGCAAAAATGCCGTCGCCTTCCGGCGAAGCTTCCTTCCGGGTAGGCGAAGTGCCGGCCTTGCTTTCCCGTCCGGCGCTGATATTGTTATCGCTCTTTTTGTTTCTCTATGTGGCCTGTGAAGTCGGCGTATGGAACTGGCTGAAAACGTATCTCATCACGGTCAATTTTGACCCTGCAACCGCCGGACGCGTCGTTGCCTATGGATTTGCCTTCGGTATTTTAGTTGGTCGCGTAGTCGTTTCGCGGGTGCTTATTCGGGTTCCTGCCCTAACGGTCACGTTGGTTGCCGCTTTCCTGATGATGATTACGACCTATGCCATGCTGTCGCTGCAATCGACTACCGCGATTACGGTTGCCGTTTTCTGCGCGGGCTTGAGCATGGCCCCTGTTTTCCCGACAACGCTCGCGATTGTCGGCGATACCTTTCATCGCGGCGCGGCAACTGCCTTGGGCATTGTGATCACCTGTGGCTGGATTGGGCTAGCCGTCAGTTCCAAAATCATTGGAGCGCTGGCGCAAGGCAATCAGTACCATCGGGCGCTGCTGCTGCTGCCCGTTTTCTCCCTGCTGATGATCGGAGTCAACTTAGTACTGAGATCGATGGTTCGCCGTCCTGTAACGGTATAGCTATAAACTTCCCGCCTGCGGTAAACTTTAACCAATTTCCATTGGAAACTCAGGAGGACTTTTTATGGCATTTTGTTCCAATTGCGGCGCGCAGGCAAGCGGCAGCTTCTGCCCAAACTGCGGCACTCCGCTGGGAGGAGCGTCCGGTTACACAGCGCGACCGTCGTCTTCCGCAACCGGCGCAATGGGAATCAGCGAGAACGCGGCCGGGTTGCTTTGTTACTTGCTCTTCTTCATCGGGTTGCTCGGCTTCATTGTCCCAATTATTTTTTTGGTAATGGCGCCTTATAACCAGAACAAATTTGTTCGTTTCCACGCTTTCCAGGCGATTTTCACGCATCTGGGGCTGATTGTTCTTTCCGCTTTGTTGGTCATCGTCACCCACGGCCTCGGCTTGGTGCTGTTTCCGCTGATTGGCCTTGGCACTCTCGTACTCTGGATCTATCTGATGGTCACGGCTTATCAGGGCAAAACCGTCCGGCTTCCCGTCGTGGGCGATCTGGCCGCAAAGCAGGCTTAAGGGCGTTCCCAAAACTGTACTTTGCTTGCCGATGCTGCGAACGGTTCGTGCAACTCGCTATGTGACGCCGCTTCGTGAAGGCGGTTCGCTTCCGGCCATTGTGGAAGCGGACGACCTGGGGTTGTACGTCCTGAAATTTTACGGCGCAGGGCAAGGACCGCTGGCGTTAGTAGCGGAATTGATAGCCGGTGAAATGGGCCGCGTACTCGGACTGAAAATACCGGAACTGGTGTTTGTCGAGGTAGATGCGGCGCTGGGGCGCACGGAGCCGACGAAGAGGTGCGTGATCTGCTGCAGGCGAGCGTAGGGCTGAATCTGGCTCTCGATTACCTGCCCGGCTCCATTATGTTCGATCCCGCTGCTGGCGACAAAGCCGATGCGGACTTGGCATCGCGAGCGGTATGGTTTGATTCGTTTGTCACAAACGTGGACCGGACTGCCCGCAATCCAAATTTGCTTTGCTGGCACAAGTCGCTCTACTTCATCGACCATGGAGCAGCTTTGTACTTTCACCATAACTGGCAGGCGCTGGAAAGAATGGCCGCAACGCGGTTTCCTCCCATTCGGGAACATGTCTTGTTACGGTGGGTTGCCACTCTCGAAAAAGCGGATGCGGCGCTGCGACCGTTGTTAACGGAAGCCGTGCTTGTTCGCGTGATGGAACTGGTGCCGGATGCGTGGCTGTTGCCGGTTCCGGGAGCAGAAAAGCCGGGGGAGAAGCGCCTTGCGTACGTTCAATACTTTCTCCGGCGGCTCCAGGCGGCTCCCGAATTTGTTGAGGAGGCGATGCGTGCGCGCGCTGAACTCTTTTGATTATGCGGTCATTCGTGTGGTGCCTCGGGTGGAGCGGGAAGAGTTCCTCAACGCCGGAATCGTGGTGTTTTGCCTGCAACGGCGATTCCTGCAAGCGCGCGTGCAAGTGCCGGAGGAGCGCCTACGCACGCTTTGGCCTTATCTGGATATAGAAACAGTGCGGCGGCATTTGGAAGCGCTGGTCCGGGTATGCGAAGGCAGCACGGATGCCGGACCCATTGCGCGCTTGTCGCAGCGGGAACGCTTTCATTGGACCGTGGCTCCGCGCAGCACGGTCATTCAGGTATCAGCGGTGCATAGCGG
>CAXTWT010000208.1:0-8757 GCA_964247955.1 uncultured Bryobacteraceae bacterium | reverse complement strand
CGTGATCCTGAATCGGATTTCGTTGTACTCTCATGAGCAACTGCCACACCGACGGCCCACGAGCTGGACTCCTCCCCAACCCCTCGATTGCGCCTCCTCGTCCGGCCAATGAGCGCGACATCATTGTTGCGATTGTCGGGCCGCCGAACGCTGGCAAGTCCACGCTGTTTAACCGTTTAACGGGCCTGCATCAAAAGGTGGCCAACTTTCCCGGCGTAACGGTAGAGCAGCGCACGGGCCGCGCCAAGCTAAAAGGCCAGCAGGAAGTTTTTCTGGTGGACCTTCCGGGCGTTTACAGCCTCCATCCCCGCGCCGAAGATGAGCAGGTTACTCATGATGTCCTTAAAGGCATGCGCCCGGACTTTCCCAAGCCGGATGCGGTGATTCTGATTCTCGACTCCACTAACCTGGGCCGTCATCTTGTACTGGCGGCGCCTATTTTGAGCCTGGGCCTGCCCACGCTGATTCTGCTGAACATGTCGGATGATCTGGAAGTGCGGGGCGGCAAGGTGGACGTGGCGGCTCTCTCGGCGGAGTTAAATTGCCCTGTGGCCCTCATCAGCGCCGCGAAAGGGAAAGGGTTAGATCGCATTCAGCAGTTTCTTCTCGGTACGGCAGCGCGTTTGAATGCGCCTCCGCCGAAGATCGAGCTTCCCGTTCTTCAGGATGTTCCCAAGTGCCGCCAGTGGGCCGCAACTCTGGGCGCGCGCGCTTCCTATAAAGCGCCGGCACCGCCTCTTTGGACACGCCGCCTGGATGCCGTTTTTCTCCATCCGGTAGCCGGACCCCTCATTTTTCTTGGTATCGTCATTGCCGTTTTTCAAAGTATTTTTTCCTGGGCGCAGCCGGTGATGAACGGCTTGCAGGGACTTGTGCTTTCTTCCGGTCGTTGGATGCAATCGGTTCTGCCGGATTCTCCCTGGCGCTCCCTGCTGATTGACGGCATCTGGAGCGGTGTCGGCTCCGTTGTGGTTTTTCTGCCTCAGATTCTGTTGTTATTCCTCTTTATCGGAATCCTGGAAGATTCGGGCTATCTGGCGCGCGCGGCTTTAATCGCGGACCGCACGATGGCGAAGATCGGCTTACAGGGCAAATCATTTATCCCGCTGTTGTCGGCGTATGCCTGCGCAGTTCCCGCGATCATGTCCACCCGCGTAATTGAGAACAAGCGCGACCGCCTTGCCACAATGATGATCGCTCCCTTGATGACCTGCTCGGCGCGTCTCCCGGTTTACACGCTCATTATTGCCGCCTTTGTGCCGAACATCCCGCTTCTGGGCCGTATGCTTTCGCTTCCGGCGGCAACAATGCTCAGCCTTTACCTGTTAGGTTTTCTTGCTGCCGTTGTGATCGCCCGCTTGTTGAAGTCAACGGTGTTGAAAAGCCAGCGTTCTTCCTTCATGCTGGAAATGCCGCCTTATCGCTGGCCCACCTGGCATTCCATCAGCTTGCGATTGATTGACCGGGCGAAAGTCTTTCTCCATCGCGCCGGAACAGTGATTCTTCTGGTAGCCGTTGTGCTTTGGGTTTTTGCTCACCTGCCCTTACATAACGGAAAAGCTCCCGACCTGGAACACAGCTTCGCAGGCATGGTGGGAAAAACGATTGAGCCTGTTATCAAGCCGCTCGGTTTCAACTGGAAGATCGGAATCGGCTTAATTACTTCCTTGTGGGCGCGTGAAGTAATTGTCGGCACCCTGGGGACCATTTACGGCATCGAAGGAGATGAACAGTCAGCAGGACTTCAGCAAGCGGTACATCATGACCTGACGGCCGCAGGCGCGGTCGCGCTCCTTGTATTCTTTGCGTTTGCGATGCAGTGCTTTTCTACGCTGGCGGTAGTCAAACGCGAAACAGGCGGGTGGCGGTGGCCGGCGTTTCAGTTCTCGTACATGTTGGTGTTAGCGTACGCTGGTTCCTGGGTGGCTTATCACCTGACAAATTTCATTCTGCAATGAGCGACATCTTAGACGTGGTAATTCTCGGCTCCGGCTGCGCCGGGAATACTGCCGCTATTTACACAGCCAGAGCAAACCTGAAGCCATTGATTCTTGAAGGGCATGAACCCGGCGGCCAGCTTTCCATTACTACGGAAGTGGAAAACTTCCCCGGCTTTCCCGAAGGCGTTATGGGTCCCGCGCTGGTCGAGAACATGAAGCAGCAAGCACAGCGTTTCGGCGCAACATACCGCCATGGCCGCGTGGCGCACGCGGATCTTTTCGGGAAACCGATCACGCTGCAATTAGAAGACGGCGAAACTATTCAAACCCGGACGTTGATTATTGCCACGGGCGCTTCCGCGCGCTGGCTCGGATTGCCGAATGAACTGGCGCTAATTGGACATGGCGTTAGTTCCTGCGCGACTTGCGACGGGTTCTTCTTCAAAAATCGAAAGATTATGGTGATCGGCGGCGGCGATTCCGCCATGGAAGAAGCGAACTTTCTCAGCCGTTTCGGGAGCGAGGTCGCGCTGGTTCATCGCAGCGAGACATTTCGCGCCTCCAAGATCATGCTGGATCGCACGCAAGCCAATCCAAAGATCAAGCTTCTCACCAACACCGTTGTGAAAGACGTTTACGACGTGTCTAAGGGCGAAGTGACGGGCGTAAAACTTCACAATGTCAAAACACAGGAAACGTACGACCGCGAAGTGGACGGGTTCTTTGTCGCGATTGGCCATATTCCGAACACGAAGGCTTTCGCCAGTCAACTGGATCTGGACCCGGACGGCTATATCGTTTCGCATGGCGGCGCACGCACCAACATTTCCGGTGTTTTCCATGCAGGCGACGTGCAGGACCGCGTGTATCGCCAAGCGATTACTGCGTCAGGAGCCGGTTGCATGGCCGCGATTGAAGCAGAACGGTTTTTAGAAGCGCAAGGGCATTAAACGACATGGTGTATGTGTTTGTTTATTGACAGAGCAAGCCAAACGTTTAAGTCAGGGAAATACAAGATCATGCGGGTTCTTGTCAACGGGGAACTCTGGACCAAGCTCGCCTTTAACTTTGACAAGCGCACCAGTCACATAGTTGCCTTTTTTGACTTCGCTGTATGCTTGTTCAATTGCTTCTACGATTAACGCTGGTATCGATGTGCTGGATTGTTTCGCCCGGTGGCGTAACTGTTCATGCAGCGGCTCTGGAATATCGACCGTAGTTTGGACTGCCATGCCATGATTATGTCATTCTCTACTATCGCGCATAGAATCCGCTTTTGGCCCGTACTCTAGTTCCCGGTGCCTTGCACTGTACGGTAAGCTTTCGGAATGATCCGTCGTGCTGTTCATTGCTGGAAATGTATCCAATCTCGTACAGAGACCGCAGTTCATCCCCAATTTGCCGGAAGATTTCCGGCAGGTCGGAAGCCAAGCCGTCATACTCTGCGCCGCCGGTCAGCCCTGCTAAGTGCTTCATCACGCGAACGCCATATTTGTTTCTGGCCGTCATGCGGCCATGCTCCTGATGCGTGTAGCGGATACAGTAAATGAGCGCATCGGCGTCCTGAGCCGCCGCTAACGCATCAAGCAGGTCGTGTTCGCTCGAATTGTCCTCGCCGTCGCTGAAGATCAGCAGAGCTTTCCGACGCCCGGCTTCTTTTTTCATCCTTTCCTGCACTGAAAAGAATACGGCGTCATAAAAGGCCGTCCCGCCCTCCCGTTCTTCTTGGGGACCGATTTCCGGAAAGTCCGGACGTTTCGCCTTCGAGAAGAGATGGAGTGCTTCGGTGATGGACTGCGGGGAAGAAGTCAGATCGCTCACCAGCCGGAGATGATTGCCGAAGCACAGGGCGAACGCCTGATCGGAAGGACGCAACACCGTTTGCAGAAAAATTTGCACATCATGATCGTGCTGTTTCAGAAACTTTTCCTGGCTTCCGCTCACGTCAATAACCAGGCCGAGAGTAAGCGGCAGGTCCGTGCGGCGCGCGAAGAACTTGACCTCCTGCGGAACACTGTCTTCCAGAATTTCAAAATCTTCTTTGCTTAAACCGCTTAACAGGACGCCGCTTTGGGAACGGACCACTGCCGTCACGTTTACCAAGTTTACGTCTGCCCGGAATGCGGGCTGCTCCTGCGCTGGCGCACTTAAAAGTAGAACTGCCGCGAGTAACGAAAGGAGGAAAGCAGTGGAAGGCATCTCGTTTATGTACGTACATTTACATGGCTTTGTTCCTTGTAGTTCCTTTTTAATGAATAGGACTATCTGCGGGAGAAAGCCGCTATCCTATTAACATGGCCGCCACAGTACATATGAACGAGGCTGAGGTTGTTAATAACTTTTCTGCTGTACTGAAAAAGGTGCAAGACGGCATTGAAGTTGTAATTGAGCAACAACAGCAACCTGTTGCCGTCTTGCGCGCTCCCTCCGTCGAAGGCCGGTTGCTTTCCGAGTGTACCGCCATTGCTGAAGCCCGCATGTCGAATGCAACGCTGGATGACGGTTTCACCAAAGATGTGGAAGAAGGGATTCATCTTCGCAGTAAGCGATGGACACCTCCATCCTGGGAATAGTCATTGACTCAAGCGTAGCGATTGAGGCAGAACGTCAACATCTCAGCGTGCCTCAGTTTTTGAAGCGTGTCTCCCAAGAAATCAGTAACGTACAAGTTGCACTTTCAGCCTTCACCATTGCTGAATTAACGCACGGGGTTTATCGTACTGATAATGCTGAAAGGCGTGAGCGCCGCCGAATGTTTCTGGACGATTTAGTTGCTTCCGTTCCGGTGCATCCTTTTACGCAAGGCACTGCGGAACTCTTCGGCAAAATCAGCGCAGAGTCAGCGGCTAGGTGCGTCAATGTCCCAGTTGATGACCTGATAATTGCTACCTGCGCCCTCGAAAGGGTCTATGCCATACTGACCAGAAATACTCGGCATTTCGAAAAAGTTCCAGGTCTTCGCTTGGTGCGCTTCTAAAATCTTTTCCTGTTAGCATGAAATCGTGGCGAAGCTCCTTGACACAATCAAATTTGTCCGTTCCGTAAGGCCCCACCACGCCCGCACGTTCGCCCAAACCGTTGTTCCCGAAGTGGTGCGGCCTGCGAGGGTTATCTGGAATCAGGCAATCGGCGCTATCTTTGTTCTGTTCGCGTTCTCATTTTTCAGCTATGCGGCTATGCATCGCGACAACCCGGCCGGAGTGGTGTTCGGCATCCTGCTCGGCTGCGTGATGGCCTTTTTCGGAGTTACCTCATTTTTAAAAGCGCGGCGTATTGCCTCGCGCAGGTAGCAGCGCTTGCCTACTCCTGAACAGCCCGGCCAGTTCCCGTTCACGCGCGGCATCTATCCCGATATGTACCGGCGTCGGCTCTGGACGATGCGCCAGTATGCGGGCTTCGGCACGGCGGAAGAAAGCAATGCGCGTTACCGGTACCTGCTTTCCCAGGGCATCACCGGCTTATCCGTCGCTTTTGACCTGCCAACGCAAATGGGCATGGATTCCGACCACCCGTTAGCAGCGGGCGAAGTCGGGAAAGTGGGCGTTGCGATCAACTCGCTCGCCGATATGCGCGTTCTCCTGAACGGCATTAATCTGCAGGATGTCAGCACATCGATGACAATCAACTCAACTGCTGCCATTCTGCTCTGCCTGTACGTGCTGGTCGCGGAAGAAGGCGGGGCCGACCGCCGAAAACTTTCCGGCACGGTGCAGAACGACATCCTGAAGGAATACATCGCGCGCGGCACCTATATTTACCCGCCGCGTCCAGCCATGCGCATCATCACTGATCTGTTTGCCTGGGCTGGCGAAGAAGTGCCTGAATGGAACACTATCTCCATCAGCGGGTACCATATTCGCGAAGCTGGCTCTACTGCCGTCCAGGAAGTCGCTTTCACCCTGGCGAACGCCATTGCTTATATTGAGGCCGCCATTGCCGCCGGACTCGCCGTTGATTCCTTTGCGCCGCGCCTGAGTTTCTTCTTCAACGCGCATAACAATTTTCTCGAAGAGATCGCCAAGTATCGTGCTGCCCGCCGCCTCTACGCACGCATCATGCGCGAGCGCTTCGGAACCCGCTCCGACCGCTCCTGCGCTCTGCGCTTTCATACGCAGACCGGCGGTTCGACGCTGACGGCGCAGCAGCCGGAAGTAAATGTGGCGCGCGTCGCGCTGCAAGCTATGGCAGCTGTTCTCGGCGGCACGCAATCGCTGCACACGAACGGGCAGGATGAAGCATTGTCGTTGCCTACGGAACACTCCGCGAGTATTGCGCTGCGCACGCAACAGGTGATCGCTTATGAAAGCGGAGTGGCTGCCGTGCCTGATCCTTTCGGCGGCAGTGACTATATCGAAGGGTTGACTGATGAAATTGAGGCAGGAGCCCGCGCCTACATCGAGCGTATTGATGCTCTGGGCGGAACATTGGCCGCTATCGAACGCGGCTACATTCAGGGAGAGATCCAGAATGCGGCATACGAGCATCAGCGGGCTGTGGAAGAAGGCCGTCAAATCGTGGTCGGCGTCAATAAGTTTCAAACGGATGAGTATCAGCCGCCAAAACCTTTCCGTGTTGATCCCCAAATGGAAAAACATCAGATTCAGCGCGTGCGCGAGGTGCGGGCTGGGCGCTCTCCCGATGCAGTACGTGTCGCCCTCGACCGTTTAGAAGGAGCCGCATGCGGCGGAGATAATTTGATGCCGCATATCCTCCATTGCTGCCGGTCAATTGTTACCGTAGGCGAGATTTCAGATACGCTCCGCCGGGTGTTTGGCGAATACCGGGAATCTTTCTAAGCGCTTAAAATAAGGTTTGACACCGATTCACATTCTTGGCGGCGGTTTAGCCGGTTGCGAGGCCGCCTACCAAGCGGCTGAAGCTGGCGCGTTTGTTACTTTGTACGAGATGCGCCCGCACCGCCGCACTGCCGCGCACAAAACCGACAACTTCGGCGAACTGGTTTGCAGCAATTCCCTCAAAAGCGAGCAGACGCATTCCGCGCCGTGGCTGTTAAAGCGGGAAATGCGGCAGTTGAATTCTTTTCTGTTGCGGGCGGCTGATGCGGCGCGCGTACCGGGCGGACATGCCCTTACGGTGGACCGTGAAGTGTTCTCGCGGGAGATTACGGCAGCGATTGAATCGCATCCCCGCATCACGGTTCAGCGCGGCGAAGTAACTGAAATCCCGCGCAATGGCATCGTAATCATCGCTACCGGACCGCTGACGAGCGATGCCTTGGCGGAGCAGATTACTCGGCTCACCGGCACGAACCGCCTGTTCTTTTACGACAGCATCAGCCCGATTGTGACGGCGGATTCGGTTGACATGACGATTGCTTTCCGGGCGTCGCGTTACGGCAAATCGCTGGACGGTACGGATGATTACATCAATTGCCCTTTTAACAAAGAGCAATACGAACGCTTTCTTGCGGCCCTGCTCGAAGCCGAATCGTATGAGCCGCATATCGAAGCTGACGGGACTCCCTACTTTGAAGCTTGCTTGCCCATTGAGGAGATCGCCCGTCGCGGCAAAGACACCTTGCGTTTTGGACCCATGAAGCCCGCCGGTTTGGACGATCCTCGCACCGGGCGCTGGGCTTACGCCGTGGTGCAGCTTCGGCAGGAAAACCAGCGTGCCGACAGCTACAACCTGGTCGGATTTCAAAACCATATGCGTTTTGGCGATCAGGCGCGCGTGTTCCGCCTGATTCCGGGCCTCGAACACGCCGAGTTCCTGCGCTTCGGCCAGATGCATCGCAATACCTATATCAACTCGCCTGCTTTGCTGCAGCCCACGCTGCAACTGAAAGGTAACGAGCGGATCTTTTTCGCCGGTCAGATTTCGGGCGTGGAGGGTTACGCCGAATCGATTGCCACCGGCTTGCTGGCCGGACGAAATGCCGCAGCGCTGGCAAGAGGGGATATGCCGGAAGTTTATCCACGCGAAACGGCCCTCGGCAGCTTGTGCCATTACATCACCCAAGCTGATCCGAAGCACTTCCAACCCGCGAACATCACCTTTGATCTGCTGCCCTTGCTCGACGAAGAAACCAAACGAAAGCTGCGCCACGATAAAAAGGCGCGTCATGCGGAGGTTTGCCGTCGAGCTGAATCTGCTTTTGAGGAGTTTCTTCATGGCTGCACTGTCGGAATGCATTTCGAAGTATCTTGCTGAGTTGGAACGACGCGGCGCATCGAAGCACACGTTGCGCAATTACGCTTCGGACTTGGAGCAGTTTCAGCTTTATTTTCAACTGCCGGGCGAGAACTCTCCGCCCATGGTCGAGCAGTTAACTCTTTCGCTTCTGCGCGAATGGCTGGCAAGCCTTTACGACCGTGGACTCGACCCTCTCAGCATTCGCCGGAAACTGGCGGCGGTCCGGTCGCTTTTTAAGTTCTTGCGGGTGGAAGGCGTGCTCCAAAGCAACACGGCGGCACGGCTGCGAACGCCTAAAACGCGTGAACGCTTACCGGAAGTTCTGAGCGAAGAAAAAACCAATAACCTGATTAACTCCGTCGAAGAAGGCAGGCCGGTCGAAAAGCCTTCGAAGGAGCGCGACCTGGCGCTTCTCGAACTGCTGTATGGCTGCGGCATTCGCGTCAGCGAGCTGGTTGCCATCAACCTGAATGACCTCAATCCCCTCGGAGGCTGGCTGCGCGTGCATGGAAAAGGAAATAAGGAACGCCAGTTGCCCGTCGGCGCGCAGGCGGTTGCGGCGGTGAACCGCTATCTCCGGGTGCGCAAGGCTCCGCCGGACCAGGAGGCGCTGTTTCTCAACAGCCGGGGCGAGCGTCTCAGCGACCGGCAGGTGCGGCGG
>CAXTWT010000207.1:0-8799 GCA_964247955.1 uncultured Bryobacteraceae bacterium | reverse complement strand
CAATGCTCACGAATACTAATAAGGCGTTTTTCACGAATCGGAGATGTTGTCTTTTGTAAAGTCCCAACTCACCATGCGCCGTCTTTTTACGGCTTCATTAATCATATGGGCGCATGCCGCTGCGTGGTGCCCTTGTGCCGCGTCCTGCCAGTACGGACGGCGGCTTCGGACCGAATCAATGAAATGCGCAAGGTGCGCCACGGTAGCGTCGTTGCCCTCCTGGCGAAACTGCTCTGTACCGGTGATGAGTTGTTGCTGCTGCCCTTTGTGCGAAGCTTCCCCCTGCAAGTAAGCTTGTTCCAGCTCCCTCGGCCAGCTATCGACAACCCATTGAACGTCTTCGTGAACATTCTCCGGGCTGAACGTAAGCGCTTCTCCAATGGAGAGCGTGCCGCCCTTGCCGAGAATCTGAAAACTCGCCTGGGGAGAAGTTTCATTGTTCAACGTAGAACTCAGGTTCACCGCAAACCCCTCCGGATATTCCAGAACACCGTTGACCGTATCAGGCACGTTGCGGGACTCCTTCCACCGGTAGAGTTCACCGAGCGCCACGGCCCGACTGGGCATTTTGGCATCCATCAGGTAATGAATCGTTGTACACAGATGAACGAAGAGATCAGTGGCAATGCCGCCGGAGTAGTCCCAGTAACATCGCCATCGAAAGAAGCGTTCCAGGCTAAACGGAACATGCGGAGCCGGACCGAGAAACATATCCCAATTCACCGTTCCCGGATTGGCATCGGGCGGAATGGGATAAATCCAAGCGCCGCTGGGAGTGTTCCGGTTATAAGCGGCCCGGATCATGGTGATTTGTCCGAGCTTTCCGGAGCGAATAATCTCCTTGGCCTTTTGCTGAATCGGCGAACTCATCCCCTGGCTGCCCACCTGCAAAATTCTGCCCGTTTCCTGTACCGTTCGAATCAGGGCCGATCCTTCGCCGGCGCGATAGGTCAGAGGCTTTTCACAATAAACATCCTTACCCGCTTTCAATACGTCGGTCACTATTCGCGCGTGCCAATGGTCCGGAGTTGCGATCACCACGGCATCGACGGCGTCAGTCGCCAGCAGTTCGCGGTAGTCGGCGTAGACTTTCGGACGCCCGCCCGTTCGTTCTGAAGCCCGTTCAATGCGTCCTTTATACGCATCCACAATGCCCACAATTTCCGTGTTGGGCAACAGAAGCGCGGCTTGCAGAATCTCCTGCGCGCGGGCGCCCACTCCGATAAAACCGAGGGTAACGCGATTGGAGGCAGAAGCGCGAAGGAGCGGCCATGCAGCCAAACCACTCAAAATTTGTCGGCGTGAAAGAGGCATTAGAAGGAAATCCGCAGCGCCAGTTGCAATTGTCTCGGGCTGTTCTGCTGATACGTAATCACTCCGAAAGAAGGGCTGCCGAAAGCTCCGTTAGGAGGTCCGAACAGCGGAGTATTAAATGCGTTGAGGGCTTCGGCGCGAAACTGGGCGTTCATTCTTTCAGCAATCGCAAACTTCTTGAACAGCGAAAGGTCCCAGTTCGCTTGGCCGGTCCCCGCAAAGGAATCGTGCGGCTGACATTGCCGAATGTTAATTGAGGCGCCTGCGAGAAAGCAGCCGGATTGATGTAATCGTTAAGCCGGTCATGAACCGTGCCGGGAGTGGAAGGCGATACGCCGGTTGCGTTCGGGCGCTGACTGGCATAGCCGTATGCCCCATTCAGATCGCTGCTTTGATAAACCTGAATCGGAAAGCCGCTTTGATAAATGGCTACGCCGTTCAGCGACCAGCCGCCTACCGCGTAGTTGAGCAGATGGCGATTGCTCAAGAATGCTCTTCCCCGGCCGAAAGGCAGTTCATAGGTGAAAGCCGTGGCCCAGCGAAGGGGAGCGTCGGTATTGGACAGGCTGTACTCAGCGTTGAAGTCATAAGGGTTCTGCGCTCCTTGCGCGCAGCAGTTGAGGGACGTTCCAGCCCCGCCGCTGCTGGCGTCCAGCTTCTTGGACCATGTCAGCGTGCTCAGAAAAGTAATGCCGTAGTCGAAGCGTTTCTGAGCCTTAATGACCATGGAGTCATAACGCGCATGGCTTTTGTCGCTCCAGAATAAATTCACCGCTCCGAAAGTCGGAAAGGGCAGAAGCAGTTGGTAGCGCGGCACTTGGGGAGTGCTCAAAATTCCCGTGCCGCCATGATTGTAGAAAGGATTGGGCACCGAATCATTCAACGAATTGCCCAGCGAAAAATACGACGGATTGAGCGCATTGATGTTTACGTTCGCCGTGCCCAGCACGAGATGCGAAGAGTGTGACCCCACATAGCCGACTTGCAGGGCAACTCCGCCCGGCAGTTCGCGCTGCACATCCACCGAGTACTGATGAACGCGCGGGGATTTAGCATTCGGGTCCACCAGCGAAATGCTTTGCCCGTTAGCCGTAGCATTGCCCAGGCTGTTGCCGACCGGCTGCGCCAAGCCGTTCGGGAAAGGGTTATCCAATGTGCCGGCCGGCGTTGCAAACCCATTCACGGTTGCAATGTAGGAAGTGCTCGCTGTGTAACCCGGAGGACTGAGCGGGCCGGCGATGGCGAATTGCGGTCCCCAAAACAGTCCATAGCCGCCGCGAACCACAGTTTTTGAATCGAGCTGAAAAACCACTCCGGCGCGCGGTCCGAGCTTGTTCAGATTGGGATTGCCGACAGTGGTCCGGTTGCCATTCACGCCCGCAAACTGCACTACGCCTTTGGGAATAATTCCCGTCACACCGGCAGCGAGAGGGTTTACCTTCGTTCCGTCAAAGCCGACTACCAATCCATTGTTGTTTTCCGCTAAACCCGTTTCCCGCTCCCAGCGAAGGCCGTAATTAATCGTCAGCCTGGGTAGAATGCGGTAAGTATCTTGTATATACAAGCCGTAGTAATCCGCGTAATCATGCAGCTTGGTGGACCGGAATGCGCTTCCGCTATCGGGATAGCCGAGCAGCAATCCTGCTAAATCGGCTCCTGATGTTTCGTTGTCGATACGCGGATCGGCGCGCGTGAAAACGTTGCTGAACTGGAAACTGCCGGCGCTCGCGCCGAGATCATTGTCGTCCGAACGAATGCGCCGGTAGTCGAAGCCTGCGTTGATGTTATGCTGTCCCGCCTCATGCGAAACGTCGGCGGAAACGCTTCGGGACGAACCGACATAGAAAAAGTTGTTAATGGAGCCGAGGCTATATTGCGACTGCATGCCGATAAAGGGAAATGTGGGCGATGCAATCTGAGACACAAAACTCGGATTAAAACCGAGCGACCCGACGTCAAATCCCTGGCTCGCCACATAGCCGTAGTTCGGGAAACGATTGAAGCCGTAACGCGCCGTAACAACTGTTCGCGGCGACACCGTAAACAGATTATTGAACTGAGTCGCATCCACTCGGCGCTGCAATCGATCCTGGCCGGGCGAGGAGATTGACGTAAACCATGTGGAACCCGGTTCTAGGGAGAAGTATCGTGCATAGCTGAGGCTGGCGCGCCACCAGGAAAGAATCTGGTGATCTAATTTGGCAGTGTATTGAACTGCGCGTGAAGGCAGCGTCGTGGACGCATTGACATTGGGAGCGCCATAGTAAGCTGCTGCCGATGTCGGCGACACGTATGTGTTGGCGATATTCTTGCCGACTCGACTGATCCGGTTTGCCGGGATCACGTTTCCTGGAAAGGGGGTCCGGGTATAACTTCCGTCGGCGTTCTGGATCGTTGAAAGCGGATCGTAGATAATCAGGGGCGAACCGTTCGGCACCTTACTCTGCGAAAAGTTTCCGCTCCTTTCCAGGGCAGTCGGCTTTGCGAACACTTGCGAAGCGGCTTGTGTATCGTTGTAGCCTTCCCAAGCGAGCCAGAAGAATGTTTTGTTCCTGCCATTGTAGATTTTCGGCAGCCATACCGGACCTCCGAAACTGGCCCCGTAGGTTTTGTTGGGCTGATCGGCAAGCGGAAGCCCGGCGGCGTTGTCAAAAAAGTAATTTGCGTCCCAATCGGTTTCCCGCAGATGGCCGTAGAGGCTGCCGTGAAAGTCGTTCGAGCCGGACTTCAAATAAGAATTGAAGATTCCGCCTGCCGTGCGCGCCATGGAGGCGTCATAGGTATTCGCTTGAACCTTTACCTCCCGAATCGCTTCCAGCGAGGGAATAATGATAGTGCGATTAGCGCCGTCCGTAATCGGAATGCCGTCGAGCAGGTAGTTATTTGACTGAACCGGCCCGCCTGCAATGGAGATTTGCGCGACACCGCTTTGGTCCTGCATGCGGTTGAAGGCAGGCGGACCAACCGGCATAACGTTTTGCGCCAGTTTGGCAAGCATAAACGGATTCCGACCGAGGTTCGGCAAGTCGACCAGTTTCTGATTGTCGAGCATCTGCCCTTGCGAAGCGTTGGCTGACTCAATCAACGGCACTTGCTCGGTAACAATCACGCGTTTGGTAGTTTGTCCAAGCTCCAATTGCACGTTGAGCGTAATCTGCTGCTGAGTAGGAATGACAATGTTGTGTCGTTCGAACGTTTTCAGACCGGGATGATGAACCGTCAACGAGAAGGTGCCCGGCACCACTTGACTGAAAACGTACTCGCCGTCCGAGGTTGCCGAGGTAGAACGCACAGCCCCGGTCCCTTCGTCCCTCAGTACGACCTGAGCGTTCGCAACCGGCGCGGCGGAAGGGTCCGCAATCTGTCCGCGTACGCCGCCGTAATAAGACTGGCTACGACAAAGCAGTGGGACCGTGAGAAACAGCCATAGCTGAAGCGATGTTCCAGCGTTAAACTTGCACATAGTCATAAGCCCCTCAACCTCCTGGCCGAGTGTAGACTTTGGAACGGCGGCAAACAAGTAAACGGAAGATTCATGGGGGTTTCAACAAAGTTTCAACACAGTGTTTTGGGCCTTCCGTCCACTTTGCATGCTGCCTCAAAAAGTCACGCGAGCATGCATAATATACTGGCGAGGATCAAACGTCGTATTGCTGAGAGTGCCGAACGAATTGCTCGTCCCATAACCGGCTAAGAGACCGGCGGCAGGACGGTTCACGAGATTGGTGCTGCCCAGATTGCCGTTATAATTTCCGCTGAACTCCGCATGGTTGAACGCGTTTGTAGCATCCGCGCCGATCTCCAGGCGCACTCGCTCTGTGATCGTGATCGCTTTACGGAGGCTGATATCCACGTTGAAGTGGTCGGGTCCCACCATGTTGCCAATTGTCTGGGCGGAGTTCTCTATCCAATATAGGTTCGGCACGGTGCTGCCGTTCGGGGTTGTCAACGTCTCGCCAGTAAACGCGCAAGCGTTGTATTTAAGAAATGTGTTGGCTGGAGGAGTTACCGTGATGCCGCACGGCAGCGTAACACTGGTTGTGCCGTTGTACCAGTGCTGCAGGGCGCTGGGCACGGTTACGGAGACGCCGGGCACCCTGTCGGGCCGACATGCCGCCGCCCCGCTGCATGCGCCCGAAACATAGAACGGCATGCCGCTTTGGGCCGAGATCACCGAACTGGCGGTCCAACCGCCGAGAATACCGCGCGCAATGCGGTTACTGGGCGCTAAGGGCCTGCCCTTGCTGAAGGGAAGCTCATACACAACTACGCCGACAAAGCGATTCGGCTGGTTGGCAAGTCCGTAAATTCTGTTGTTATGCGTGTTCAACAGATCCCAGCCACGCACCGTTCCGCCGCTGTTGACGCCTTGGCCATCTTCGATCACAGTGCTGGTAAAGTCGAGCTCTTTCGACCATGTATAGTTAGCCTCCAAATGAAACCCGGACGAAAAGGAATGGCTGATCCGCACTTGCAGGGAGTTGAAGTTGGCGAAACCATTCGATTCGTTAACCTTGGCACCTGCAGTGTAGTTAGCGCTGGGCGCGCCATACAGAAAAGGATAAGGAAGCATGGTAATGAAGCGTGGTATCGTTCTGCCCGCCAAGGCGCCGGAGAAAGGAAGCAGCGGACCGGTTGTCGGCTGCCACGGATTCGGCACTTGCGCCAGGGCCGGATCTGTTGCGCCGTTGCTGGCCGTATACTGACTCAACCACGCAGCGCGCGTGGATGCGGGAATGCTCTGCATGTCTTGAAACTGGTAGTATCCATTTTGTAAATGGTTAGAGAACGAACCGCTGTAGCCGACGGCAAGCAACCATTGACCCTGGCTGCCGAACGACTTCTCCACAAAAGCGTTAGCTTGCTTGGCGACGCCGTTCTGCATCAGGTTCCGATTGAAGGATGTATTGGACTGGCCGTAGAGCGCGGGTAACGAAAGATTGGAGCCGGTCGCCGGAATAATGGGAGCGCGGTCGGTAAACACCGTTACCGGAACCCCATTCGGGCTTGTGCCGTAGGGATTCATTTGCGTGCCGGCGCTGAAAGAGTTCTCGCCGTACAAGGTCGGACTGGAGAAAAACCCGTATTGCTCGGCAAATAGGTAATTCCGAAACCGCCGCGCACCACCAACCCTTGCCAATTTGATAAGCTGCGCCAATTCGCGGACCGAAGTCGCGATACTCCGTCGGCCAAAGATTTCGGGAGTTCCCGTCAGCTCCGGCAAAGTAGAAAGATCCCGGTGTGCCGAATCGATTCTGCTGAGTGAAGTCGTAAGCGCTAATTCGGTTGTAGCGTTCGGTCGGGCCGGGCTGAATATCCCAGCGCAGCCCAAGGTTGAGCGTCAACTGCGGCGTGACGTGCCAGTCGTTTTGCGAATATACGGCGAAATACTTCTGCGCAAACGCCAGCGTCACACCGGTGCCGGGGCGAACCCACCAGATGCTTTCTCCCAACAGCAAGGCCGCGCCGCCGATTCCGGCTTGCGCTAGGCTGCTGTTCTGCGAAGCGAAGCCGCCGTTGGCTGTCACGTACTGGAAGCTGTAATTGCCTCCAATGTTGTTACAGCACTCCTCTATTGCGGTTGAGCCGTCTTCCATGTCTTGGTAGTTAGAAAGCAGCACCCGCATGTCGATTCCGGCCTTGTGGGTCCATTTGCCATGCACTTTAACAACACTGGCGGCTAAGGCGTGGCTCAATTGATGTTCCTGCTTGTTTGTAAACTGTCCATCCGACAGGTTGGACCAATTGCTGCCGCCTCCCGAGCCGGTCTGGTCGCCGCTGCAACAATCGATGGGCCATATGACCGGCGCCACGCCCGGTATCGGCATAATTGCCTGGGTGCTCGCGGGTACGCCGAAAGCATTGTACTGCGCCGTCGTGAAGCCGGTTCGATTGCCTCCCAACTGCAGCGCGACAATTCGAGTCACGCCGTAACGGATGTCGAGAAGCAATGTCGGACTTAACGAAATCGTGTCGCCAATTTGACCGTAAGGATTGCGGTCGCTCACCACCTGCGGCGCGTCATTGAAGCCTTTTGTGCCGAAGGGACGCGACGTCAGGATCGTGCCGAAATCAAATCCGCCACTGGCGTAAATCGAGTTCGCGCCTTGCTTCAAGTCAACACGATTGTTCAGCGTGTGCCAGCGCGTTGTATTGATTGTGCTGGATTGATAATTATTCGTATTGTACGGATCAGTCGGTGTATGATTCGGCAGCGGAAAAAAGCTCAATATATATTCCCCGATCGGATTGGGGTTCGGGATCACGGCATTGGGAAATGGAGCCCGTTGGTATAGATCATTAGCAATTTGGGTCACGCTGAATGGATTGAACAATTGGGCAGGAACCGGAGTGCCGTTCGAGCTTTTGATAAGTGTTTGGCTGAAATTGCCGACGCGTTCCAGAGCGGTGGGGACGGTCAACAGATTGTTGGCTCCCTGATTGTAAGTCAAATAGTGATAGCTGGATGAAAAGAAGAGCTTGTTCCTGATGATTGGGCCTGACAGCGCCCCGCCGAACTGATGGATCTTCAAGGGGGGTCGGGAGAGGTTTAGAACATTGTTCCCAAAAGTATTGGCATTCAAGGCGTCATTCCGCAGCAGGTAGTTGCCTTCGCCATGGAATTGATTTGTGCCGGATTTTGTTGTCATCTCGATGACGCTTTGGCCATGGCCGTACTCAGCCGTGAAATTGCTGCTGATGACGCGGACTTCCTGAAGCCCTTCCGTATTGGGTATGATCGCCGCTTCATTGAAACCGCCGCCCATAATCGGGAGTCCGTCCAACTGAATGTCATTCGTGAAGGCGCGCCCGCCGTTGACTCCGATTGCTGAAAACTGAGCGCGGCCAGATACGCCGATGCCGAATGAATTGGTGTTGGTGCTGCTGAAGTTTTCGTTTCGCGGTTGAACCCCGTTCTGCAGCAAAGAATAATACAGAGGATTTTGCGTAATATTGGGAATCACATCAATAACAGGCGCCGCAACTGCGCTCGATACGTCGCTGCTGGCAGTTTGAAGCTGCTCTCCCTGAGCCGAAACTTGAACGGTGGATGCGACACCGCCAATCACCAGATCGACCGGGATACTAACTACTTGAGAGACGGAAACGGTGACTCCCGTTTGACGATATGGGGTAAAACCGGCATGAGCGACTTCTATGGCGTAAGTTCCCGCCGCAAGGTAGGGTACGGTGAAATCGCCTGCGTCTGTACTCTTCGTCGTGTAGGAGGTGTTGGTTCCCGTATTGTTAACGGTTATATCGGCGCCGGGGACCGGAGCCCCGGAAGGGTCCGACACATGGCCGCTGATGGTCGCCGAGCGGATCTGGGCGAAAGCCGCAGATGCGAGAAAAAGTCCGATAGCCAACAGTGCCGCTAAACGATGTACAAGTAATGACATAAGCGTTTGGCCGAGTGTAGAATTGCCAGTGACGGCAAGCAAGTGAAACAAAGATTCAAGGGGGTTTCAACAAAGTTTCAACATC
>CAXTWT010000206.1:0-8835 GCA_964247955.1 uncultured Bryobacteraceae bacterium | reverse complement strand
TGCTTTCTTCCGGCGCTGGCGTTCGGGAAACGGTCCGGGAAAAGCACTTCGGAGTTTTTTGCTTCCGGGCGTTCGGTGCCGTGGTGGCTGGCGGGTATTTCGCTGGTAGCCACCACGTTTTCAAGCGACACTCCGAATCTGGTCGCTAACATCGTGCGGACGCAAGGCGTGGCGGGCAATTGGCAATGGTGGGCGTTTACGCTGACGGGCGTGTCGACGGTGTTCTTCTATGCGCGGCTGTGGCGACGGTCGGGCGTGCTGACAGACCTGGAGTTTTACGAACTGCGATACTCGGGGGCGTCGGCAAAGGCGGTGCGCGGTTTCCGGGCGGTTTACCTGGGCTTGCTTTTCAACTGCATGATTATGGCAACGGTTAATCTGGCGGCCTGCAAAATTGCAAGCGTGCTGTTTGGATTGAGCCGCTGGGAAACGCTGCTGGCCATCGGATTGCTGAACGTGATCTTTGCCGCGCATTCGGGCTTGTGGGGCGTGCTGGTGATTGACATGTTTCAGTTCTTCATCAAGATGGCGGCGGTGATTGCGGCGGCTTATTTCGCGGTCGAGGCGCCGCAAGTGGGCGGACTCAGCGGGCTGGTGAGCAAGCTGACGGCGCGGACCGGTCCGGGAGGGCTGCACTATCTCAACATGCTGCCGGATTTCCGCAGTAACTGGGAGCTGGCCGTGGCGGTTTTCATCATGCCGCTGGCGGTGCAATGGTGGGCGGTCTGGTATCCGGGCGCGGAGCCGGGCGGCGGAAGCTATGTGGCGCAAAGAATGCTGGCGTCTAGATCGGAAAAGGATTCGCTCGGCGGCACGCTGTTTTTCAATCTGGCCCACTACATCCTGCGCCCGTGGCCTTGGATTCTGGTGGGCTTGGCTTCCTTGCTGGTTTATCCGACAACCGACGACATCCAGCGGGCTTTTCCGCACGTGGACCGCTCCCTGATCGGGCCTGACATTGCCTTTCCCGCCATGCTCAAATTTTTACCGGCAGGCTGGATCGGCTTGATGGTGGGCGGCTTGATCGCAGCAAACTCCTCGACGATTTTAAGCCATTTAAATTGGGGCGCGTCGTATCTGGTGCATGACTTTTACCGCCGCTTTCTGCGGCCTTCGGAAAGTGAAAAGCATTACGTCAGGGCTGGTCGGATCGCGACGGTTCTGCTGTTTGTGCTTTCCTCGTCGCTGGTGTTCGTGCTGCAAACGGCGCAGGAAAGCTTTTACCTGATTTTGCAGGTGGGCGCGGGCACAGGCTTGCTGTATCTGCTGCGGTGGTTCTGGTGGCGCGTGACAGCCTGGTGCGAGATCGTGGCGATGGTCAGTTCTTTTCTGGTCTCCGTCGTGTTTCTGCTGTTAACTCGAAGCGGCACTATTTTCAGCGCGGATCAGCAACTCATCATGACGGTTGCGGTAACAACGGTGTGCTGGATCGCAACAGCGTATCTCGGGCCGCAAACTGATCCGAAGGTGCTGATTGATTTTTATTTGAAAGTGAAGCCGTTCGGCCCGGGCTGGAAACGCGTGCGGATTCTGGCCGGAATTTCCGAAGCGGAAGCGGCGGGCTGGACCAAGACGGACAACATTCCGTTGGCGATGACGGGATGGTTGATGGGCACGACCTTGATTTGGGCCGCGCTGTTTACCGTAGGCAATTTTTTGTATGGACGCATGGGCTACACTTATGCGCTACTGGCAGTGTCCGTGATCAGCGGCGGGATTTTAATCTCAGTCATTCGGCGGCTTTGGGCTTAATGGTCAGGCTTGAAGAAATCACCGTCATTCGAGCACCGGTCGAACGCTGTTTTGATCTTGCCCGCAGCGTGGAAGTGCATTTAGCCGGTAATGTGCATTGGGGAGAGCAGGCGATGGCGACGGGCGGAATCACTTCCGGCTTGGTAGGGATGGGACAGCGCGTCACTTGGCGGGCGAGGCACTTTGGCGTCCGGCAAGCTCTGACAAGCGAGATTACAGCGATGGAGCCGCCCCTTTACTTTCAGGACACCATGCTCCGGGGCGCTTTTCGGTTCATGAAGCATGACCATTACTTCCGGCCTTTGCCCTCCGGCGAAACGGAAATGAAGGACGTGTTCTGTTGCGCCGCTCCGTTGCCGGTGTTGGGATGGCTGGCCGAAGTTTTGGTGCTGCGCCGTTACATGCAGGCGCTGCTCCGGGAAAGAAACTCAGCGATCCGGCAAATTGCCGAATCGTCCGAGTGGCGGAAGTATCTGCCGCAGGCTACTGCGCGTTAACGGCTTCCAAATCTTCCGGGCGGCCTACGTCGCGCCAATCGCCTGCAATGGCGGAGATGCGCAGCTCCAGGCGGTCCGCCAACATAGCGTCGAGAGCGGAGGTCAGCTCATACTCACCGCGCGGGGAGGGCTGCACCCGGTGGAGGTATTCAAACATGACCTGCCGGAACAGGTAGAATCCGGCGCTGTTCCAGCGGGTTGTGGAGGTTCCTTGGGGCGGTTTCTCAACGATTTTGCTGATCACGCTCCCTATTTCATAGACGGCGGCGCCTTGCCAGGGGTCATCCACTTGCTTGACCGCAACCACGGCGGCAGTGGCGGGATGCCCGTCGAGAACGGAAATGCAGCGGGTGTATTCGGAGGGATCGCAAAGGATGTCGCCGTAGGTCAGGAGCCAGGGCTTCTTACCGATGAAATCTTCCGCCAGTAGTGCGGCTGAAGCGGTTCCATTGACCGGGTCCTGCGCTTTGAATTTAATCTTGTAAGGTGAATCACGAAAATGTTCCTTGATAATTTCGCCGCGATAGCCAGTCACGATCAGAAACTTTTTGATGCCTGCCTGCGAGAGCCGGTCCAGGATATGCTCCAGCATCGGTTTTCTGTTGATGGGCAGCATTGGTTTCGGCAACTCTTCGGTGAAGGTTCCCATGCGTTTGCCTCGTCCTGCGGCAAGAATGACGGCACGGCGGACGATAGTGTTATTCAATGAGCGCTCCGGTGGATGGTTCTGTTACAAATAGATGAATATCAGAATCGAATTGGCCCAATTGTTTTGAATAATATCGTTCATGCAGAATCTGTTGCACGGTACCGACATTGCGGGCATGGCAAAGAGCGATCACGAAGCCTCCGAAACCGGCGCCGGTCATGCGCGCCCCTGCCGCGCCCGCGTCCAAAGCAGTTTCGACCAGCGTATCGGCCGCTGTGTTGCTGATGCGGAGATTGTCGCGCAAACTCTGGTGCGACTCATTCAGGAGGGAGCCGAAACGCCGGTAGTCGTTCGCGCACAGAGCTTTCACAGCCTGCTCCACCCGTTGCGCCTCCCCGCAAACATGGGAAAACACCGCTCGTTCCCTTTCATTCAGATCCGAAAGTGAAAGATCCAACCGGGCAGCAGCGTATGACGGCAAACCTAACTTTTCCAACGCGCCAGTACCAGCCACTCGTAAAGCGTTGTACTGTTCACGCACAGCCCCGGACTTCTCCGCCGCCGTCAAGCTATGAGCTGCCAGAAATCGCCAATCCGGGGGAATGGCAACGGGAGAAAGCTGCAAGGGCGAGAAGTTCACATGGAGAGCGCATCCCGAGCGTCCGGCCAGCACCGCAGCGTGATCCATGCCGCCGCCTCGTGTTCCGACGAATTGCTCACCGTCAGGCAGAACCCGCATCAGTTCCGGGATCGTTGGCTTCACGCCATTCGCCTGCAATAGAGCGACCGTAAAGCCGACAAGCAAGGCAGAAGAGGACGACAAACCGGCAGCCGGGGGAAGGTTTGCAGTGATCGCTGCATCAATGCCGTGTGTAATCTTCCATTCATCCGAAGCAATGCGTGTTGCGGCGAGCAGATAATTAACCCAGCTTCCCGGCTTTTCCCTGTCGTTCCTAGTAAGGTGTAAAACACACTCCGCATCTTCATGAGCGCTGACAGCGCGGATTGTCGCGTCAGGACGGGGCCGGTAAGCAATGCAGACGCCACGCCCAATAGCCATAGGAAGCACCGCCAGGTTGTAATAGTCGATGTGTTCCCCGATCAAGTTCACCCGGCCGGGAACGAAAACGTGCTGGATTCCCTGCCCTGGGCCGAAATGCTCCTGCAACAAGGCAAACGCCTGCTCTGCCAGGAGTTCCGAAGTGTTCATACAACAAAAATAGGATGACATCCCTGTTTTTTACACGCTTATGACGGAACGTTTTCGAGCTTGAGCCGTATTAAACGTAGACTGCAAATTCGCCTTTTCTATGGGACCATGGATTGTAGCCTCCCCGTAAGCAGGTTTCGTGACTTTTATTCGTTTATTATTCTTTGTTTGTATCTCCACACTGCTCTTTTCTTCCTGCTCGAAAAAGGGAGCGCCCAATCCCATGGCAGCCGCCATGTCCGCCGCAGCGCCGGTGCGTGCGGTTCCTGCTACCGCGACGGATGTTCCGCTGACGCTTGCCGCAGTCGGCAATGCCGAAGCAATGAACAGCGTCGACGTCAAATCGCGGGTGGCCGGTCAAATTCTCCGGGTCAATTTTGGGGAGGGCCAGAATGTGACCCGAGGCCAACTGCTGTTTGAGATCGACTCGGAGCCGCTGCAACGGCAGATCGCCCAGATTCAGGCGGATCTGGTGAAGGATGAAGCTTTGGAAAGGGAAGCGCGGGCGAACATTGCCAAGGACGAAGCGACGCTGAAGCAGACGCGCGCGGCAGCGGATCGGGGTTTGGCGCTTTCGAAAGAAGGGATCTATTCCAAGGAGCAAACAGAGCAAGTAGTGGCGACTGCGGACGCGTCCCAAGCGTCATTAGATGCCGACCGAGCCGCTGTAGAAAGCGCGGTCGCATCCATCAAATCCGACCAAGCGCGGCTGGCGCAAACACAGTTGCAATTGAGCTACACCCAAATTACAGCGCCCATCAGCGGACGTGCCGGGACGATTGCAATAAAAGCCGGAAATCTGGTGAAGGACAACGATACGGCGCTGGTCACGCTGCTGCAAATTTCGCCGATCTATGTTTCCTTCGGCGTGCCGGAACAAACTTTGCCGGAAGTGCGGAGATACAATGCGCAACATCCTTTGCTGGTGCATGCCTCGCCGGATGCCGGAACGGATGTGACGGGAAACCTGCGTTTCATCGACAACTCGGTTGACAACACAACAGGCACTATCAAGCTAAAGGCTGAGTTCGCAAACGGGGACCACGCTTTATGGCCGGGCCAGTTCGTGAACGTGCAGGCGCAATTGAACGTGGAGCGCAACCGCGTGGTTGTGCCGAGCCGGACGATACAAACCGGTCCGCAAGGCAAGTATGTCTGGGTAGTAAACGTCGGTAGCGACACAGTCGCCATGCGGCCCGTTCAAGTTCTGCGGAATTATCAGCCCTCCCAATCGAGCGAACAAGCGGTGATTGGAAGCGGGCTGCAAGCGGGAGAGATGGTGATCTCCGAAGGCCAGATGCGTTTGGCTCCCGGCATGAAGGTGCAGTTGTTAAAAAGCGAGTCGCAGATGGGGGAGTCAAGCGGCGCAGCCCCATCCGGCAAATCGTAAGGACCGACGAAATCCGGGCAGACATCCTATGAGATTTACTGATTTATTTATCCGACGGGCGATCACAACCACCTTGTTGATGGCCGCGATCCTGATCTTCGGCATTCTGAGTTACACAACGCTGCCGGTGAGCAATCTTCCTGCCGTGGAGTACCCGACGCTTCAGGTTTCCGCGAGTTTGCCGGGAGCGAACCCGGACACAATGGCGGCATCAGTGGCAACGCCGCTGGAGTCGGAGTTTTCGACCATTGCGGGAATCAACAGCATGTCGTCTTCGAGCGGCTTGGGTTCCACCGACATCACGCTGCAATTTGATTTAAGCAGGAACATCGATGCTGCAGCGCAGGACGTGCAAGCGGCGATCTCGCGGGCGCAGGGTAATCTGCCTTCCAACATGCCCGCGCCTCCTTCGTACTCGAAAGTGAACCCGGCGGAGCAGCCCATTCTTTATATTGCTGTTTCGTCGAAAACGATGACTCCTTCGCAGGTGGACGAATACGCCGAGACCATGATGGCCCGGCGCATCTCCATGGTGAGCGGCGTGGCGCGAGTGCGGGTTTTCGGAGCGCAAAAGTTTGCTGTTCGCGTGCAGGCCGACCCGGAAAAATTAGCAGCCCGGCAGATTGATCTCGAAGAGGTTCGGAACGCCCTGGCCAGCGGAAGCTTGAACATGCCCGCCGGTTCGCTGTATGGAGCGACCAAAGCGTATACGGTGCAATCGAACAGTCAATTGACGACCGCGCCGCAATTTGCGCGGCTGATTGTGGCCTACCGCAACGGGAGCCCCGTGCATTTGGATGAGCTGGGGAACGTGCTGGACAGCGTCCAGGACGACAAGTCCGTTTTTTGGATTAATAACAAGCAGAGCACCATTATGGCGGTGCAGAAGCAGCCCGGCTCGAATACGGTGGCGGTAGCCGACGCGGTTAAGGCGCTGCTGCCCGTGATGCAACGGTCCATGCCCAAAGGCATTGAAATTGAACATTCTTTTGACGCTTCGCGGAATATCCGTGATTCGATTGCGGACGTGAAGTTCACCCTTCTGTTGACGATTGCCCTGGTCATCCTTGTGATCTTTGCGTTTCTGCGAAACGTGTCCGCCACGATCATTCCCAGCTTGGCGGTGCCGCTTTCCTTGTTGGGCACGTTTGGGGCGATGAAGCTCCTCGGCTTCACGATTGACATGCTTTCCATGATGGCGATGACGCTGTCGGTCGGTTTCGTCGTGGACGATGCGATTGTGATGTTGGAGAACATTGTCCGGCATATGGAGATGGGGAAAACGCGCATGCAGGCGGCGCTAGAGGGCGCGCGCGAGGTGGGGTTCACGATTGTTTCGATGACGATCTCGCTGGTGGCCGTTTTTATTCCGGTGCTGTTTCTGGGCGGAGTCATCGGCCGGTTGCTGCGCGAGTTTTCCATTACGATTGCCGTAGCGGTTTTGATCTCGGGCGCGATCTCGCTGTCTTTGACGCCCATGCTGTGCAGCCGCTTTCTCCGCCACGAAAGCCACCCGACGGGCGCTTTCTATCGCTGGTCGGAAAAGTTCTTTGTCGGGCTGAACAACACGTACCGGCGGACGCTGCGGATTGTTCTGCGACACCGGCGTTTGACGCTGCTTACCAGCTTGGCGCTCACGGCGGCGACGATTTATCTGTTCATTGTCATGCCGAAGGGCTTTATGCCCACGGTCGATCAGGGATTTGTATTCGGAGGCACAGAGGCGGCCCAGGATACGTCCTTTGAAGAGATGATGCGGTTGCAGCGAAAGGTCAACGAAATCGTAGGGAAGAATCCGTGGATCGACAGCTTCGGCTCCGGCACGCCCATGGGCGCGCAGAATACGGGTTTCTTGTTTACGTCTTTTAAACAGGACAAGAACAGGCCCAAAGCCGGTGCGATTATCGGGCAATTGCAGCAACAGTTCGCGTCCATCCCTGGGCTCATGGTGTTTCTGGTGCAGCCTCCCTTGCTCACGCTGGGGCAGAATGAGGGCCGCGCGCAGTACTCCCTGGCGCTGCAGGATGCGGACGTCGGCGAGCTTTACAAGTGGTCGCCCGTACTGGAGGGAAAGCTGCGTTCGATTCCGCAGCTACAGGATATCTATAGCGACCTGCGCCTGAGCAGTCCGAGGCTGGACGTGCAGATTGACCGCAATCGCGCGCTGGCTGTGGGCGTGACCCCGGATGCGATTGCCAACACGCTTTACGACGCCTACGGCACCCGCAAGGTATCGACGATTACGGCGTCTTCCGATCAATACGATGTGCTGCTGGAAGTGCTGCCGGAGTACCAGCGCAATCCTGCGGCGCTCAACCGCCTGTATATCCGTTCCGGTCAGGGGAAAATGGTTCCTTTATCGGCAGTAGCGGATGTGAAACAGACGGTCGCACCCTTGAGCGTCAATCACATCGGGCAGTTGCCGGCGGTGAACCTGCAATTCAATACAAAGCCCGGCGTCGCGTTAAGCCAAGCTACCAGCTTGATTGAACAAGCAGCAGGGCAGATCGGCATGCCGTCCACCGTGAACTTTACTTTTCAAGGTACGGCGGCGGCCTTTCAAAGCTCGATCAGCGGCCTTGGTATTTTGCTGGTCATCGCGGTCCTGGTGATCTATCTTGTGCTGGGCATTTTGTATGAAAGCTTTATCCACCCGATCACTATTCTGTCCGGCTTACCGGCTGCGGGTCTGGGAGCGCTGCTGACGCTTCTCCTGTTTGGCGAAGACCTGAACCTGTATTCGTTTGTCGGCATCATTCTGCTTCTCGGCATCGTAAAGAAGAACGCAATCATGATGATCGATTTTGCGATTGAAGCTGAGCGAAAAGACGGCAAGTCCCCGGAAGAAGCGATTTTCGAAGGCTGCCTGCAACGGTTCCGGCCCATTATGATGACAACCATGGCGGCGCTGCTCGGCACATTGCCGGTTGCGTTTGGAACGGGCGCGGGCGGCGAAGCAAGGCGGCCTCTCGGTATTGCCGTCGTGGGCGGGCTGGTGGTTTCACAACTGCTGACCCTGTATATCACGCCGGTAATCTACCTGTACCTGGATCGCTTTCAGACCTGGCGAAGCAAGCGCAAAGCATCCACCGTTCAAACCGCAATGGGCTGGCAGGAAGAAGCGAGCTTGGTTAAGTAGAGAGCTATTTATTAGCATCGGTTGAAGTACCCCAGTACCCTGGCTGTACTCGAACCAGCGCGTCGGGGTGATTCTTGATTTGCAGTTGCAAGTGATGGAATTGGGGAGTCTGCTCCAGATCGGGTGTAAACGAGAGAAGGTACCGGTTATGAATCTCTGTTCCTAGTCGGATCAGGTCGTTTTCCAGCTTGGACTTGG
>CAXTWT010000205.1:6807-8895 GCA_964247955.1 uncultured Bryobacteraceae bacterium | reverse complement strand
CGGTGATGTACACTGCCAAGTTCAGTTCTGATAAGAACACGCTGCCGGGAGCAAAACAGATCTATCGTTACGGCGATCACGATTTGATCTCGTTAGGTACTGAGTGCAACAGCTCGAAAGGAGAGCCGCTGATTCGCCCTGTGCTGATGGACGGCACACCCGTGGAGCCTCTACTGGCGATTTCGAAGATTCGGGCCTACTCGCAATCAACAGTAGGAGCGCTTCCCCCAGAGTTGCTGTCCTTGGAGGAAGTTCCTCCGTACCGGGTCGATATCAGCCCGCGCCTGACAGAACTGACTGAGGGTGTCCGGGCACGCCTTGCACTGTCCGAAGCGGGATAATGGGAGCGTGCAGACCGTATTCTTCGACGTCGATACGCAGATCGACTTCCTGTTTCCTGCCGGCGCTCTCTATGTTCCCGGCGCTGAAACGATTGTGAAGCACTTAGGAGCGTTGACCCGTTTCGCCGCTGCTCACTCGATCCAGATTGTTTCTACCGTCGATGCCCATACGGAGAACGACCCGGAGTTCGGCACCTGGAAACCGCACTGTGTTGTCGGCACCGTTGGCCAGACAAAGGCGCTGGGCACTCTTCTTCCTCAGGCATTGGTTCTGTCGAGCGCCGAAACAAGCCTTGACAACGTTCAAGCCAACTCTCAAATCGCGCCGCAGATTGCCATTGAAAAGCAAAGCATTGATTGTTTCACCAATCCGAACCTTCACCCGCTGCTGAATATTTTGAACCCTCAGCGTTATGTCGTCTACGGAGTTGTTACGGAGCTTTGCGTGAGCAAGGCTGTATTCGGGCTGTTGCAGACGGGCGCGCGCGTGGAACTCGTAACCGATGCCGTAAGAAGTCTCGACAAGTCCGAAGAGGCCAACATGTTCGCCCATTTCCAGGCATCCGGCGGCATCCTGACCACCGTTGCCGCCATAACTGCCGGAGCCTAAAATAAAGCGAGATCTTATAGAGCTAAGTATGTCCACAACGGTTGACAGTCAACCGCTCTTATCATGTGTAACGTGAATGTCCGGCATAAGATCAGGGAAGCCGATTATTGCAGGAACTCGCGTTACAGTTTGGGACATTCTCGGTTGGCTTGCAGTGGGAATGAGCGAGGCTGAAATCCTTAGCGACTTTCCGTATTTGAAGAAAGAAGACATTCAAGCTGCTATCGTCTATGCCGCGCCTCATTTGGGAGAGTTATAGCCGTAAATACTCACAAGATGCTGGCCTGCGGGCAACAGGATGGACGTGCCCTCACTCCCTGCTGCTTTCGGCAGAACCACGCCGTCCACCTCAACCGACGCAACTGGTGAGTTCACTTTTGCAATGGCGCGGCTGTGGCTGACATACGCTAAGTCGACGCCGTTCTTTCCTGTAATAGCTGATTGAATTTCTCCATTGAAGTCGGTGAGTGTTACCACTGGCCGCTCGGTTGCAGCCGTTAACCGGTGTTTACCGGCGGGTATGAGGGCGTATTCACCATCCTGCACAGGCCATGGCTTTGCGTCTAGTTTGGCCGGGCCACTCCACTTGACTCGCGTCGGCTCGGCAGCCTCAACCTCAAGTTCACCCGTCTTTGTGGGAACAACTTTTGCTCTGGTAGCGGCTGCCGGTAAAAGCGGAAGATCCTGCTTCTCTAATGAATTTTCAAAGTAAAGCGCGACGTGCGTAAATGAAGTGGTCGCTTCGTGTACCAACTCCAGCAATTCCACGCCGGTCTGTTTCTTTGTCGGATACACGTCCTGGTATCGCTCCACAACGTTGATATCGACCGCGATGCGCCGCCGGTCGCTCGTCAGTTCGCCGTATTTAGTCGCCAGCTTGGAATACCGCTCCGCCCCCAATCCCCAAAGCGGCGCAGGATCTTCCACCAGCAGCGTGCTGCGTTTGGCCTGAATCACCGGCAGGCTGCGCGCTACGTCAGCGCCCAGCGCATCCCGAATACTAGGGTCGAAACGGTCGTCAATGTGCGTCAGCACGGTATCGAGATACGGCTTGCCGGACTTGATCCGCTCCACCGCATCCAGCCACTCCGTTTGCATGCGGGAAGCAAGGCGGGCGCGATAATCGAGAAACTTGCG
>CAXTWT010000205.1:0-6707 GCA_964247955.1 uncultured Bryobacteraceae bacterium | reverse complement strand
GTCGCAACCCAAAGAATCGCGCCGGAACCCGTGCGCTTTCCGGCAAGCACCGGCGCCCCCTTCCATTTCTCCCTCGCGAACACTTGAAAATCAGGCGGCGTTTTTGTCAGCAGCGTCGATTCAGCGCGCTCCCAGAAAATCTGCATCTTCGGAGCATGGATGTCGCAAATCTGGCGCACGGGAATTGTCTGCGTTTCTGCCGATACTCCTGCTTTCTGCGCTGCAACGCCTGTTCCTTGGATAATTACCAGATGCGTGGCCGAAAGCGCCGGCACATCAGACGGATCATCCGGTCCCAGCACAATCACCGAAGGGTCGCTGCTGCGCGTCTCTGTCATGCCGACAGCGCCGAAGATCTTCTTCCACGGTCCTGGGTCCGTTCCCTTCACGGTAAATGTTCCTGTCGCCGCGAACGCGGGCGCAACTGCCAGCCCCAGGATGAAGCAAGCTGCGGGGTAAACAAGTTTCATCGTGTGACGGCGTACCAGAATCCAACGCGAACGTCGTTGTAATTCGGCCTGTACGGGTTGGATTGATTGTTCGTGTAAACACCACGGAGTAAGTCCGCAGAGAAGTAAACATTAGGCGGCATGAAAGGCATTCGCAGTTTCAGGCCGGGACCCATCTCGACGGTATTGGCCCAGTACTGGTTCTTCAAATCATGCGTGTAATTGACGTTGAACAATGCTTGCGCCGTGATTCCTGATGGGAGGTGAAGTGTCCGGCCCGCGCGATGTTGTGAGTAAAAAAGCCAGTCCTTATCGAACCGGCTGACATAAAGGGCGTCGGCGGTTGTTTCGTAAAACCATCCTGAATCACGGCTGTTCAGCAGCGTCCCGAACCCCTTGGCAAAGTTAATCCCACCCCGGTAATCCGGAGTCGCCGTGCGGATGTCATGCCGGAAAGGCAAGTATTTGATCGCCTCACCCGCCTCCGCCCAGCCCGTAAAGTGATGCCAGGTTTTCGTTGCTATGCCCGCGCCCACGATGAAAGAGCTTTCTGATAAAAACTGCGGCGTTGGGATCTTCGCCGACGTTGCGCTTTGGTTGAGATCGCCTGAAAAACGCGTTGATAGATAAACTGAAAACACACGATTCCAGGTAGGCATCGGCAATGTCCGCTTCACTTGCCCGTAGGTGAACAGGTCGTTCCATCGGCTTGAATACATCGGCAGCAGCCACATCGTGGTTTGCGGCAGAGTGTCGCCGCGCAGATTATGGAATGCTTTGTTGGCTTCAGCCGCAACCAGCGGGTCTTCCAAGCGCCGCGCACGGTCGAACCACGGAATGGCGTCGGCGTCATCTTTCGCCAAGTTGTAAGCATAGCCGAGCTTCAGCATGATTTCCGCATCGTTGGGATGCTCCTCATGCGCCTGCCGTAGATACTTAATAGCGTCGCGTGAATAACCGAGCGCCAAGCTCTTTTTACCCATCGCTACGGGATCAATCGGCGTCGGCGTGGCGGAAGGAACCGCCACAGGTTCCGTCGGCACGCGCTTATTGAAACCGTACAAAGCCGATAATTGAGAGCTTGCCAACTCATCTTTCGGATCAATCGCAAGCACACGCTTAAATTCTTCAATTGCTTCCTTTTCTTTGTGCATTGCCAGATACAGATAGGCAAGCTCCCGGCGCAGGGCCGTGTTCCGCTCATCAAGTTTCAGCGCCGCCGCAAATTCATACGGGTACGGATAGCGCCCGCCCCACTGTTCTAACGCCAGTTCCGCCGTGCGGGAGTTTTTGGAACGGGATGCGGCCAGCAGCGCCGCGTTTGATTCTTCAATCCGGTTCTGTTTCTTCCACACTCGCGCCAGAACAAGCAGCAGTTCGCTTAATTGCGGTTTAAGCTGTCGGCAGATTTCGTACTGCTCCGCCGCCAGCGGCACATCATCACGCAGTTCGGCAAGCTGCCCCAGTTCCCAATGCGCGCTGTACATGGGTAATTCGTTCGGCTTCGGCGCTCGGGCAAGCGCCTCCTTCCAACGCGTAATGCCTTCCGCCAAGGGCCGGTCTATGTTGGCGAAAGCCTTTTGGGCCGTTTCGCGCGTCCGAGGGTTTTTGCTTCTTCGGAGTTTGAAGGCGCGCCGGGCTTCAATCGGTTTCTTCGTTTCATAAGCCAGGAAAGCAAACTCCAGCGCCGCCGTTTCATCTGAGGGATCAAGTCGCAGCGCGGTTTCGAACTCATCCCGCGCTTCCTCGTTCTCGCCGGTCTTCAGCAGCGTATACGCCAGCTCTTTATGCGCTGCCGCTACCCCGGTTCCTGCCGCTAAACCTTTGCGGAAAAGTGCAGTGGCTCGGTCATAATCCTTGGATGCGAGCGCCTGATACGCTGCGTTAAGTTCGGGGTCGCCCGCTTTTTGTCCAAAACTAATGCGCGCCAGCGCCAGCAGCACGACTGCCGCTGCAACAACGTAAAACGGACGGTGGGGAGATCGCTGCATTTCTCGCTGTGAAGGTAGTAGGAAATTGCTGCCGGAAGTCTCACTTGGCAATTGGGGGAGCGCGAACGCCCGTAAACTTCACAGTGTTCGTTTTGTTGCGCTTTTCACAAAACTCTGTCAACCCCGCCTGTTCTAATGCCGTCTACACGGGCCGGATGGATGGGAAAGCAACCGTGCCTGTTCCAAGCCATTCGCAGGGCCTTTACTCATGGCCCTAAACCGGAGCAGTTACGCTGCCGGTAATGAGTCAATGACCAACTGAAAGGAAATTTCACTTATGCAGAAGAAGTCTCTCGGTCGAGCAGCCGTTTGCGCTTTGCTCTCCGCATCATTTCTATTTGCGCAGTCCAGCACCCCACCTTGGACTCCTCCCACGCCGCCGACCGCTGCGCAAATCGTAGCAGCTCGCGTGGCGCGCCTTACCACGCTGCTGACTCTGACCACGACGCAGCAAACCCAGGCGACGACGATCTTCACCACAGCCCAGACCACTATCTCGGGGCTGGCCACTGGCCTGAGCGCTGCGCGAACTGCCTTGCAAGCTGCCGTGCTTGCCAATGATACTGCCGCTATTACCACGCAAGCGACCCAGATCGGTTCGCTCACAACCCAAGCCGTAGAAGCAGAAGCCAATGCGGAAGCCGCTTTCTACCTGATTCTCACAGCCGATCAGCAGACGAAATACAAAACCATCTTGGCGCAAGACCCGCAATTGCTCGGTGGTCCGGGCGGCCCAGGAGGCCCCGGAGGAGGGCATCCCGGCGGCCATTAGTATCCAGTAATTTCAGACGAGTCCAAAGAAATTTGGACTCGTACATTCCATAGCACGCTGCACACTTCGCAACAGGAGAATAACGTTTGCAAAATTTACTGCAAGTTTCTTTCGTCCCGCGCCGCCTCAGACAGAAAACTGGGTTGACTCTTTTACCCTTTCTTTTTACCGGTGGACTTTTCGTAAAAGCGGACACGCTTTCGGGCAATCTTTCCAGCACGTCCGGCGGCACGGAAGCTGCAACCGCAAGTACTTGGCTGGCTGCCGGCTTTGGTACGGGCTCATCCTCTTATACCCTGAGCAGCGTGACTCTGCTGATCGGAAATCTCACGTCCAGTTCAGTTAGCGCCCAGTTGAGCATCTATGGAGATGACGGGCTGGAAGAGCCGGGAACTTTTCTAGGAACGTTGACGGCCAGCTCCGCCTACTCAACCAATCTTGCCAGCAAGACGTTTACAGCAAGCGGGATCGTGTTATCCGCAAACTCTACCTATTGGGCTGTGCTGACGACCGGCAGCGGAGAACTTGACTGGTCGTATGCGGCGAACGACGTCGGGACCGGCACCGGATTTCAGGATCGTTGGGCAGCAAGCTACGATGCCGGATCGACTTGGTACACCTATAGCTCCCTCCAGAATACCGGCGTCTACCCGTTGCAAACGGACGTAGAAGCGGCAGCATCGGCTGCTGCAGTGCCTGAGCCGGGTACTGCTTCACTCATTTTCGTGAGTTGCGGCGTAGCCATTGGTGCGGTCCGAAGGCGCTCGAAAATTCGCCGATAGCGAAACAGAAGTAAATCACCATCGAAAGGACTCACTGATGAATAAAGAGAAAAACTTCCAGTGCCGCTTGGCCGACGTGAACTGATTTTGCGAACAGCGGACATGATGTCGTTGGTCGGATTCGGCGGTCTGTTTCAGGCCGAGACAGCGGAAGCGCAAAGTTCCGTTGTTTTGACGCTGTAGGAAGAAGAAGGCCCCCTTTTTTGTCGATGAAAAGCTTAATTGGTCAGACATCATTGTCGACCCGTCAGACAACACTATTCAGGCGGGGCTTCCCTTAATGCTTGGCATTACCGTTTCGCAATCCGTGAATGGCGTGATTTCACCGCTTCCGAACGCTTATGTGGATATTTGGGAGGTTAACGCCTATGGCGTCTACTCCGATGAAACCTCGGAAAGCACCTCGGGAAAGAAGTATCTGCGCGGGTACCAAGTAACGGATGCTCATGGAAACGTGCATTTCCTCACGATCTATCCCGGTTGGTATGGAGGCAGAACGCCGCATATCCACTGCCGCGTGCGTCTCTACTCCGGCAGCACGGCCACGTACTCGTTTGAAACCCAGCTATTCTGCGATGACACTATCACGGATAAGGTTTACTCAACTGTTTACCCTTATACGACGAGAGCAGCGCAGCGCGATACCTACAACAGCACGGACCGCGTCTACAACTTTGCGGACTGCACCACCGGCGGAGTGAGCGGGAACGAATTAACACTGGTTCTGAATGCGAATACGACTCGCGCTGTTGCTTCTTACAGCTTAGTGCTCGACTTGACGGCTGCCGGACCGGGGAGCTGCGTCGGCGTGACCGACGGAGGTATTAACGAAGGAACAGCAACCGGCCCCGGAGGAGGAACCCCGCCCGGAGGAGGCACGCCGCCAACACCGCCAACCGGCCCGGCGCCTACAGCACCGCCTTCGGGAGGGTAACGCTACTCCCTTTGCGTGCCACGGTGGATAATCCATAAAACTACCCAGTGCCGACTACAGCATATGGATTTCTACCGTGGCACAACAATAAATTTTCGATGCAGAACATAGTAGGTGCAAAAAGTTCGGCACAGCAACCGGCGCTTCAAAGTTTGCGTCTACACAATTTGCGGCAATGATAAAGAGTTCTTTCCATCGACTCCTTCCTATATCTTTCGGTTTCCTAGGGCTCTGCGGTTTCCTGAGCGCCCCGGGAACGAGTCTCCGGGCGGCGGAGATTCCACAGCGTATCCATAGTGAAATTAAGGCTGATAAAACTTTTCGCCTGATAGGTAATACTAAGCCGATGTTGGCCTTGGCGCAGGACCAGGGCGAAGTCAGCCCGTCGCAGGTTTTATCCCGCCTGGCTTTGCATTTCGCCATGAGTTCCCAGCAGCGGGAAGATCTGGACATGCTTCTTCGGCAACAGCAAGCACAGGGTTCGGCGCAGTTTCATAAATTCCTGACACCGGAAGAGTACGGCGCGCGCTTCGGACTGAACTCGGAAGATATCGCGAAAGTGACGGCGTGGCTGGAAAGCGAGGGGTTTTCCGACATTCAGGTGGCGCGCAGTCGAACTTTTATCAGCTTTACCGGTACAGCGGCGCAAGCGCAAACGGCGTTTCACACGTCCATTCACCGCTACTCCTTCAACGGAGAAAGTCATTATGCCAATGCAAGCGATCCGCTGCTGCCGAAGGCGTTGGAAGGCGCTGTCGAAAGCGTGCGCGGCCTGCATGATTTTCACAAGAAGGCGCGGGGGATACAGAAGCTTCGTCCGCATTTCACATCGAGTATCACCGGGTATCACTTTCTAGCGCCGGACGACTTCGCCACCATTTACAACATCCAGCCGCTATATCAGGCTGGCTTGAATGGAACGGGAGTCAAGATCGCCGTGGTCGGACAAAGCAACATTCAGTTAAGCGACATTCGGGCCTTCCGCGCAGCCGCCGGTTTATCGCCGAACGATCCGACGGTTATCGTGACGGGTACGGACCCGGGAATAGTTTCCGGCGATGAGTCAGAATCGGATCTGGATATAGAATGGGCGGGCGCTATTGCCAGAAACGCCACGATTGTGTTTATTACTTCGTATTACGTTGACGATGCGACTACCTATGCCATTGACAACAACGTCGCTCCCGTGCTCACGACTTCATACGGCGATTGCGAGTCTAACCTGGGCTTGGCGGAAGTCAATGCAGAATCGGCGCTGTATCAACAGGCTAATGCGCAAGGCATGACCATTGTCGCTGCGGCGGGAGATGCGGGTGCGGCGGATTGCGATGGCGATTATCCGAATCGCTCTGTGGCTCGGTTGGGACTGGCTGTGGATGTGCCGGCGAGCATTCCGTATGTGACGGGCATTGGCGGAACAACGTTGTATGACAGTTCGGGAAACTATTGGAGCGCAACCAATAATGGTTATGGAGGCTCAGCCCTTTCCTACATTCCGGAAGTAGTGTGGAATGACACCAATGCGGTAGGCAGTTTGTCAGCCAGCGGAGGCGGCGCGAGCATTTATAATGGGAAACCGGTATGGCAGACAGGTGTCGGCGTGCCGAATGACGGAGCACGCGATGTGCCGGACTTGGCCTTTACCGCTTCTCTTAGCAATGACCCGTATTTAATCTGCTCGGACGGCGATTGCGTGAACGGGTTCCGCGATGCGAACACCTATTTGGACACGGTTGGTGGAACTTCGGCCGCCACGCCGAGTTTTGCCGGGATTGTGGC